>CAYUOC010000030.1:0-14136 GCA_964446305.1 uncultured Terricaulis sp.
CTGCAGAAGTACAAGTCGCTGCAGGACATCATCGCCATTCTCGGCATGGACGAACTCAGCGAAGACGACAAACTCACGGTCGCCCGCGCGCGCAAAATTGAGCGCTTCCTGTCGCAACCGTTCCACGTCGCCGAAGCGTTCACCGGTTCACCGGGCAAGCTCGTCGACCTCAAGGACACGGTGCGCGGCTTCAAGGGTCTGGTGAACGGCGATTACGATCACCTGCCGGAACCGGCCTTCTACATGGTCGGCTCGATCGAAGAAGCCGTGGCCAAGGCCCAGCGTCTCGCCGCTGAGGCGGCCTGATGAGCGCCGCCGGCCTGACGCATTCCCAAGTCGCCGTCATGTTGATTGACGGCGCCTTGGCGCACATCGCCGGCAACGTTCAAGGCAAGATGCCGATGAAGCCGGAGCCGGTCGCGGACATTGACCGCGCCAGCGTCGGCTTGAAACCGGGAGGGCAGACCCTGCTCTACCGGGTCGAGAAAGATGGCGTGTTCATCGATCTCACCGGCTCGCACGCGACGGTGTGGTTCGTCGACGCCGACTTCGATCGCGCCCTCGCGGCGACCGATGCTCTGATGAAGAAGTATCGCGCGAAGCAGACGAAGGACGAGGCGCTGGAGATACCCAAGCAACGCCGGCGCGTTTACGACGTCGATCTCGGCGGCGGCCGGCTCTCAACGGTGAACATCGAGTACGCGGAACGTGGCGCCCAACTACAGCGCTTCCGTGTGATCGTCGCCGCGTTCGCGCGGAAGTGAGGTCGTCATGCAGCAGATGAAGCACAGCGAAGTCGCGGCGAAGCTTGCCATCGAGGGTGCGGTTGCGGCGATCGGCGGCACGGTGAAGGGCCAGCTTGGCCTCACGCCGCGCCAGCTTGCCCAGAATGACAAAATCGATCTCGGCATGCTCGATATCGGCCCGACACTCTTCTACGAACTCGATCAAGGCGGCGTGCTGCTGCAAAGCGACGGCGCGCACACGATCATTTGGTATGGCGGCGCCGACTACGACAAAGGCATCACCGCGCTCGATGCCCTGGTGAAGAAGCACTATCCGGACGCCAAGCAGTCGAAGGACGAGCCGCATTCGACGGAGCCGAACCACCGTCTGCGCACCTACGACATCAAGCTTCCCGGCAACCATCTTGCCCTCGTCGATGCGATCTACGCGTCGGGCAAGGTCAACAATCCGAAATTCATGATCCGCGTCACCGCGATGGCGAGACAAAACTAAATGGCTGACAAACTGAACTTCGCTTTGGTTTCGCCGGAGCGCGAATTGTTCAACGGCGATGTGGACCACGTCGTGGTGCCGGGCGCCGAGGGCGAGTTCGGCGTTCTGCCGAACCACGCGCCGGTCATGGCGGTGATCAAGCCGGGCGCGCTGCGCGTGATCAATGACGGCGCCGAGCGTCGCATCTTCGTCAATGGCGGTTTTGCCGACGTGACGCCGGAAGGCCTTACGGTGTTGGCGGAAGAGGCGGTTGATCTCGCCGATATCGCACCGGCCGAGCTCGAACAGGATCTCAAGAACGCGCAAGAAGATCTGCGCGACGCCAACACGGATGCGAAGAAGGATGCGGCGCAGCGGAAGCTGGCGCGTCTGGAAACCATCAAGGCGGCGATGGCGCGTTAAGCGCTTTCGGCGCTAAGCTCGGCGCCGATGCCAGATTTCTTTCATCCACAATTGCTGCCTGCCACCATTGGCGCGGTGATTGGGCTGCCGCTCGTTATCCTCGCATGCGTGTGGCTGTTCAGGCGTTGGGACACGCTCAAGCTGCGGACGCGCTGGCTTCTGTTCGCGGCGATCGCGGTGGTTGAGGTTGGCTACTGGCTCAACATCTACGCGTGGTTCGTCGAGCCGAACCAGCTTGTCGTGCGCCGCATCGAGATCGTCAGCGAGGATTGGCAGGGCGCGCCGCTCACCATCGCCGCAATCAGTGACACACACGTCGCCGGCCCGCATGTGGATGCGGCGCGGATGGGGCGGATCGTTCAGCGCGTCAACGCGCTGCGGCCGGAGCTGGTCGTGCTACTCGGCGATTATGTGAACGGCCACTTACATCCCGCCGAGCGCTCGCCCGCCGAGAACCAGGAGATCACCGGCGGTATCGCCACGTTTGCGGCACTGCGGGCGCGCTATGGCGTCGTCGGCGTGATTGGCAATCATGACGTTTGGTACGACCGCGCGATCGTTCAGGCCGAGATGGAAAATGCCGGTGTCGCGACGCTCTGGAACCGGCACATCGTCATTCGCCGCACGGGCGGCGCGCCGCTGGTGATCGCGGGCCTAGCGGACTTCACCACCGGCGATCCGGACTTCGACTCCGCACTAGACGGCGCGCCGGAAGATGCGGACACGCTGGTGATCAGCCATTCGCCCGATCCGTTCGTAAACATGCCGCACGGACCAGCGCTCATGCTGGCGGCGCACGGCCATTGCGGTCAGGTGACGATCCCATTTGTCGGCCGCCCGATCGTGCCGCTGGTCAACGATCGCTATGCGTGCGGTCTCGTCGAAGAGGGCGGCAAGCGCATGTATGTCACCGGCGGCATTGGCACGAGCATGATCCCGGTGCGCTTTCTCAATCCGCCGGAAATCGTGCTGATCACGCTGCGCGGTGCGCAGGCGAACTAAGCGCCGGCCGCTTCGCCCCAGCCGAACAGCGAGAGCTGCTTGCGCTTCGGCTTCACGGGCTTCGGGCCGATGCCGCGCGCGTCGAGCCATTGCAGCGTCAGCGCTGAAACGTCCTTCGCTTCCGGTTCGCCGATCAGCCAATGGCTCATCTCGGCAAATTCGTGGAAGTGCGCCTGCGTGCCTGGGAAACGCCCGATCACGCGGCGCACGGTGCTCGAAGGATTCACCCGATCCTTGCCGCCGGCCAGCCCAAGCACGGGCGCGCTGATGCGATAGACCGGCGCTTGCGCCGCCATCGAGTGATCCATCCACCATTGCACCGCTTCGCGAATTGCGCGGCCGCTCTCCGGCACGAAGCGTGCGAACGCCTTGCGTGCGTCGTCTCGCGCGAGACGGTCGAGCGTGGTCGTGCGGGCGACGCGATAGTCCGGCGGAATTGGGCGGCGCCAATAATCGCCAAGCAAAGACAGGCCAAACTGATTGCCGTGTTCGTCCAGCGTCGTCGGCGGCACCCCCCACGGCGCGCTTGGCGCCAGCAGAACGAGGCCGGCGATCGGCGTTGTCATTGCAACGAGCTGCGACACGAGTCCGCCAAGCGAGTGGCCTACCAAAACCGGAGGCGTGCGTAGTTCGCGTACATAGTGAGCGATGGCCTTCGCGTAGTCTTTCACGCCGGTTTGCGCGAGCTGTTCGAGATCGGCGCCGCGCTCGTGATGCGGCAAGTTCGGCGCGTGCGTTTCGAAGCCGGCGGCTTCAAACGGTTCACGGAATCCATCGAACGCCCAGCCGCCGCAAAACGCGCCGTGCACAAAGACGACCGGTGTCACGACTGCGCCGCGCTTCACGGGGAAGGCGCCTCAGTGGCGCCCATCAGGCAGACAATCACTTCGAAGCCCCCACGGTGAATTTCTTGAACCGCTGCGCCACTTCTTCGTACACGGGCCGCTTAAACGGTATGACCAAATCCGGCGCGCTATCGAGCGCCGCCCAACGCCAATCTACAAACTCAGGCGTATGGGTATCCAGTCTAATATCTGAGTCACGTCCCTTGAAGCGGAACGCGAACCACTTTTGCCGTTGCCCCAAATAGCGGCCACGCGGCTTCATTTTCGTGCCCACGTCGATGGGGAAATCGTAATAAAACCAGTCTGGCGTTTCTTCGAGCAGTTCGGCGTGTGCTGCCCTTACGCCAATCTCCTCTTCAAGTTCACGATACGCTGCGTCAGCGGCCTTCTCGCCGCGATCAACGCCACCTTGCGGCATTTGCCACTGATACGGGCCTTCGGTCGCTACGCGCTTGCCGAGAAATACCAGGCCGTTCTCGTGGAACAGCGCCAGGCCGACATTCGGACGATAGAGCTTCGGATCGTGCGTTGTGCTCATCGGCGCGCGGCGCGTGCGTTGAGCACGGCCGAGGCTGGCGCCAATTGATATCCGCGCGACTCCACATCGCGCGCCCAGCGGCCGACTTGCTCCATGGTCACAGGATACGCAAATCCGGCGCCGATCGCGCTCTGATTCTGCAGCGCGAGCGCTTCGAGATTCAGCAATTGATCGTCGATCGCGTCGGCTTCGCGTCGTGCGTCGATGATGCGATCCGCTGTGGTATTCGGCAGTTGCGCGCGCTGCGCTTCAACACTGAGCGCCGTACGTTGGCCAATGCCGGAAGAAATGAACACGAGGCCACGGCGGCGCAATGCTTGTGTCACCGGCGCGGAGGCCTGTGATGATGTCGCGAAGCGTGCGCCTTGGTAATTGGTGACGCCAAAATAGCCGGCGCCGCGCGAAAGCAATTGCTCAAGCCGCGAGACGTTCTGCTGCGCCGGCGCCGAGGCAAGCAAAGTCTGCGGCCCAGTATCGTCCGCATCGGGATCGAACGGCTCCATCGGCAGTTCGAGCATGACTTCGTGTCCGCGCGCGCGGGCGCGATCGATCCACGATTGCAGGTTCTGCGCGTACGGCACGAACGAGAGCGTAATCTCCGCCGGCAGCTCATCGATCGCTTGCGCTGTAGCGTTGGCATTAAAGCCTAATCCGCCGATGATGATGGCGACCTTCGGGCGGCCCTGCTGCGGCGTGAACGGCCGCGCATAGGCCTGTGCCGGCGTGCGGCCGTTGGCGGCGACGATCGGCAGCGGGCCATTGGGGCCGTTCTCGAACAGGCCGGCGAGCGGCGCGCGCGGCAATGGCGGCGAGGGCGGACGATTGCTGTTCGGCGCCGGCTGCGCCTCGACGACCGCGACGCGCAATTCGCCGTTGGAATCAATTTCGCCGTACTCGCCGGTCTGCGGCAGCTCATCGATGCCGAACGTGTGCATCTCAGCGCCTTCTTCCGCGGCATCGGAGAAGGAGATGCGCGGCGCGTTGGCTTCAGCGTTCGTCGGCGCGAGTGAGATGGTGCGGCGCGGACCTGCCGCACTCGGATCGCCGAAGAATTGCACAGCCCCGAGCGCACCGACGGCGAGCACGCCGACGAAGGCGAACGCGACGGTCCGGTGGTTGAGTTGCGGCAGGCGTCGCGCTGGCTTTGGTGGCTGTTTCGGCGCGAAGCCCCGCATGTTCACGCGCGGGCGAATCATCGCGGCGAGAGTCGCTGAATTCGCACCAGCCGTCACTAGGACGGCTGGGCGTTTCACATTGATTTACGAGAAGTAAATCCCGTTAGCCGGCGCGGGCGCGGAGTCGTTCCGCAACCGTGCCTTGGCGCAGGAATTCCATGGCGCGCCGGAGCTGATAATCGTCCTCGGCGTTCCAGTCTTCCGGCGGCTGATCGTCCGGAATGTGCACGGCGCGGCGATGCGCGCCGGATTCGTTGTCGAGCGCGTTCGGCAGGTCCTCTTCCGATACGGCGAGGCGTTGCAGACGCTCGACCTCAGCGGCGTCGATGCGGCGCGACGCGACTTCCATATCCGGTGTGATGCCAGCACCCTGGATCGAGCGGCCGGCCGGCGTGTAGTAGCGCGCCGTCGTCAGGCGCAGCGCGCCGTCACGGCCGCCTTGCAGCGGTATCACAGTCTGAACCGAGCCCTTGCCGAATGAGTCGAGCCCAACGATCAGCGCGCGGTTGCGATCTTGAAGCGCACCCGCAACGATCTCCGCGGCCGAGGCCGAAGCGCCGTTGATCAGCACCACCACCGGCACGCCGGCGAGATCGTCGCCGCGGCGGGCGTTGTAGCGTTGCACGTCTTCCGGCTGGCGGCCGCGGGTCGAAACCACTTCGCCGCCATCGAGGAACGCGTCTGAAACTTCGATCGCCTGATCGAGCAGGCCGCCCGGGTTGTTGCGCAGATCGACGACGACGCCGCGCAGACGGCCAGCCGTATCGCGCTTCACTTGGCGGATTGCGTCCTGAAGCATCGAGCCTGTGCGCTCGTTGAACGTAGAGATGCGGATGACGCCGATATCGCCGCCTTCGACCCGCGCCGTGACTGCGCGCACGTTGATGGTTTCCCGCGTCAGCGTGACGTCGAACGGATCCGTGCCTTCGCGGGCGACCGTGATCGTAATCTCGGTGCCGGCCTCGCCGCGCATGCGCGTGACCGCTTCGTTCAGGGTGAAGCCAACGATGCTCTCGCCGTTGATGGCGGTCAGGTAGTCGCCAGCCAGGATGCCGGCGCGCGCAGCGGGCGTGCCGTCGATCGGGGAGACAACCTTCACCACGCCTTCTTCGCTGGTGACTTCAATGCCGAGCCCGCCGTACTCGCCGCGGGTCTGGCTTTGCATTTCGCGATAATCTTCCGCGTTCATGTACGAGGAGTGCGGGTCGAGCGAGGAGAGCATGCCCTGGATGGCGGCTTCCATCGCCTGCTGTTCGTCGATCTCGACGACGTAATCCTGCTCAACGCGCGCCAGCACGTCGGCGAACAATTCCAACTGACGGTAAATGTCGCCGTTATTGCGATCGTCGGGAGCGGACCAAGCGAGAGCGCCTACTAGAGCTGCGGCGCCTGCCATCGGCGCCAGGATCCAAGCTAAGCGCATTTCTTACTCCCCGGGTCGTCCTGCCCGATTCGCGTTAACCGGCTCGTACGCCAGCCTCCGCAGTAAGGCCACGCGCGCTAAGCCATCGTCCAGGATCGACCGGCTGGTCACCCCGGCGCACTTCTACATACAATTCCGGCGCCGAAGCGGCGGCCGCTGCCATTTGTCCGACAGTTTGCCCCGCCCGAACCGTCTCACCGACGCGGACGTTGATGGCGTCCAAGCCGGTCAGAACGAGAGCGTAACCACCATCCAGATTGAGGATCAACACGTTTCCGTAGCTTCTAAAGCTTCCGGCATAGGCGACCTCACCAGAAGCGGGAGAAACTACCTGAGCGCCCGAAATCGTGCGCACGGTAACACCTTGCGCCGCCGGGCCGCCGGCCTCGCGCGCGCCGTAGCGGCGGGTGATTTGGCCTTGCGCCGGAGCGACCCAGGCGGCTGGAATAACGTTGGGGCCGGCCGGGGGCGTTGTTCCTTGTTGGCGCCGTCTCGCACGCTCAACGCTCTGCGCGAGTTCCCGGAGCGTACGGGCCTCGGCGGCGAGTTGGCGGACCCGCCGCTCGGCGGCGGTCGCTTCGCGGGCGAGGCGGGTCTGGGCCGAGCGCTGTTGCGCCAGCATGTTGACGATGTCGCCGCGCTCCTGAGCGATCGCTGCTTGTGCGTCGGCCAGGACGCTCTGTTCGGTGGTGATGGCGGTTTCGTCCTGGCGGGCAAGGGCGATGGCTTGGGCGCTGCGGCGTTGCTCAGCCTGATAGGCCGGCGCCAGCGCCCGCGCGACAATGCTGGCGCGGACGGCGCGCGGCTCGACCCGGCGTTGGGCGAAGGCCGCGGCGATCACGGAGGATTCGAAGGCGCTGCGGGCGCGGGTTTCCGCGCCGGTCTCGGCGGCGATCTGTTCTTGAACCGTCGTCAGTCGCTCCCGCGCGGCGTTGGCGGCGGTTTCCGTTTCTTCGCGGCGGCGGGTCGCTTCGACAAGGCGGGTATCGAGCGCGCGGACTTCACGCTGCGCCGTGGTCGCTTGCGCACGCAGCCGCTCGGCGCGCGCGGCTTCGGCGCGGCGATCGCGTTCGGCTTGGGCGGCCGTGCGTTGGGTTTGGGCGTCTGCCGTCCCTATGAGGAGCGCGAGCGTTGCCGCAAATGCGGCCAGCACCCGGGCGCGTTTTGCGCCTCGTGCCATGTCACCACCACCATATCGTCCGGAATCTTCAGTCCCGGTGATACGGAGTAGAGCAGAGTATCGTCACAGCCCGGTAAACTTGCTCGGAAATCATCACCCGAACGAGCCTGTGCGGCCAGGTTTGGCGGCCAAAAGCCAGCTTTTCATCAGCGTTATCCTTAACGCCTTGTGAAGCGCCGTCGGCGCCGCCGATCCAGAATGTCGTGCAGGCAACGCCATCATCGCGCCAACGCGCTAATTTTTCGGCGAGTTGGCGCGACGTCCATTCGGCGCCGCGTTCGTCGAGTAAGATTCTTCGCGCGTCGTCGGGCGTTGCTTTGAAGAGCGCGACAGCTTCGGCGCGCATATCACCCGGCGGCTTGCCTTCGACTTCAACGAGATCGAATCCCTTGAAGCCAATCTGCCGGCCCGCCTGCGTAGCGCGCTGCAGATAGTCGACGGTCATCGCCGCTTCCGGCCCGTCGCGGAGACGGCCAACGGCGGCGACGATCACGCGCAAGTCTTAGCTCTGTTGTGAGTCAGGCGTCGCGCCCGCCCAGATCTTCTCGATGTTGTAGAAGGAGCGGACTTCGGGGCGGAACAGGTGGATCACGACGTCGCCCGCGTCCACCAGCACCCAATCGCCCTGTGGCAGACCCTCCACGCGCACGTCCTTAACGCCCGCCTCCTTGAGCTGGCGCATGACGTGATCCGCCAACGCGCCGACGTGCCGCGACGAACGGCCGGACGCCACAACGAGCATGTCAGCGAAGGAAGATTTGCCGCGAATGTCGATGGCGAGGATGTCCTCGGCCTTGTCGTCTTCGAGCGATGTCAGCACCACCTTAGTGGCCGCTTCAACATCGATGCCGGGGGCAGGCCGGTTGGCCGCGCGCGGCGTGGCTCCGGCTTTAGCGGCGGCCGGTGCGCGTTTCATTTCAGGCGACAGGTCCTTGATCCTTCTCTGGCCCCAGACAGAGAAACGCTATCACTTCCGCTTCGGTTTCGCCAACGCCGCACGCTTGCGGGAACGGATGGCTGTAGAGGATTCCCTGTGGAGTCTGGCGTTTAGGTAGGTCCAGTGGCGTGGCGCGGCGAGCCTTTTGGCGGCGCCGACCCCGGGCCGGGATACAATCGCGACGGGAACGGCGTCCGCCACCTCCCGCCAGTTCCGCCATTTGCGGAAGTTCGAGAGATTGTCGGCCCCCATGATCAGCGTGAACGAAACACCGGGATAGAGCCGCTTCAGCGCGCGCAGCGTCTGGTAGGTGAACGCAAAGCCAAGACGCTGCTCCAAATCGGTGACGACCATCTTCGCGCCATGCGCCTGGTTCTGCGCCGAGAGAAAGCGCTCCGCGAATGGGCTCGATTTGGCCTTGAGCGGATTTTGCGGCGAGACGAGCCACCACACGCGGTCGAGCCCAAGACGCTTCAGCGCCGTTTCAGCGACGTGGGCATGGCCCTCGTGCGCAGGATCGAAGCTGCCGCCGAACAGGCCGATCTTCATGCCGGGATAGGCGAGGGGCAGATCGCGTTTCATGGTCTGATCTGACCGTCACCGTGAACGACGTACTTGAAGGTCGTCAATTGCTCGGCCCCGACCGGCCCGCGTGCATGCAAGCGGCCGGTGGCAATGCCGATCTCGCCGCCGAAGCCGAACTCGCCGCCATCGGCAAACTGGGTGGAGGCGTTGTGCAGCACGATGGCGCTGTCGACGTCGCCCAGAAAACGCGCGGCTGCGCCGGCGTCTTCGCTGATGATCGATTCCGTGTGCCGCGAGCCGTAATGCCCGATGTGGGCTATGGCGGCTTCGATGCCATCGACGACGCGAACCGAGAGCATGGGCGCCAGGTACTCAGTTCGCCAATCCTCCTCGGTGGCGTCCTCCATCGTGGTGATGGCGCGCGCTGCTTCGTCGCCGCGCAGCGCACAGCCGACATCGCGCAGCGCTGCTGCGATAGGTGGAAGCAGGGCGCTTGCAACGGCGCGGTCTATCAACAGCGTTTCGGTTGCGCCGCAGACGGAAACCCGCCGCATCTTGGCGTTGACGACGATCGCTTGTGCCTTCGCTGGATCGGCGGCGGCGTGGACGTAAGTGTGGCAGATGCCCTCGAGGTGCGCGAATACCGGAACACGCGCTTCATCCTGCACGCGTGCGACCAAGTTCTTGCCGCCGCGCGGGATGATCACATCGATGGCGCCGTCGAGCCCGGCCAGCATCATGCCGACGGCGTCACGGTCTTGTGTCGGGACGAGTTGAATCGCGTCTTGAGGCAATCCAGTCGCCGCCAACGCTGTGCGGAGCTCGGCCACGATCGCTGCTGTTGTGGCCGCACTCTCCGAGCCGCCGCGAAGGATGACGGCATTGCCCGAGCGCAGCGCAAGCGCGCCGGCATCGGCCGCGACATTGGGGCGGCTCTCGAAGATCATGCCGATCACGCCGATGGGCGTGCGCACGCGCTGGATGCGCAATCCGTTCGGACGCATCCATTCGGCGGTGATCTGACCGACGGGGTCGGGCTGGCGCGTAATCGCGGCGACACCATCGGCGACCGCGCGAACACGACCCGCGTCGAGGCGAAGGCGATCGACGTAAGCTTCGGTCAGCCCCTTGCCGAGCGCGGACTCAACCTCCCGCTCGTTCACCGCTGCAATCGCATCGACTTTGGCGCGCAGATACTCCGCGATCGAGACGAGCGCCGCCGTACGCGCTTCGCTTGACGCCAAACGCAAAGCGTCCGCCGCTGCCCGTGCACGGCGGCCAATCTCCAGCATCTCAGCTTCGAGCGTGCTCATGGCCTAAACTTGGGCGAGATCATCGGCATGCACCAGGGCCGGACCGGCGTCGTAACCGAGTGTTTCTGCAATTGCCGCGCTCTTCAGTCCCTTGATACGGGAAGCATCGCCGGCATCGTAGCGCGCCAGGCCGCGCGCAAGCTCGGCGCCGGTGGAGGATAGGATGCGAACGCAATCGCCTTTCTCGAACGCGCCGCGCACTTCAACGACACCTGCGGCAAGCAAGCTTTTCCCGGCGCGGACGGCGTTTGCGGCGCCATCATCGACCACCAGCGCGCCCTGTGGCGCGAGGCTTCCGGCGATCCAGGCCTTGTAGGCGGCGCGCGGCGTAGCGCTTGGCGCAAACCAGGTGGCACGCGCGCCGTCCTGCAAACGCTGGAGCGGATTGAGTTCAGCGCCCTTAGTGATGACGACAGCGCAGCCGGCGCGTGTGGCGATCTTCGCGGCCTCAATCTTGGTGCGCATGCCGCCTGACCCAAGCAGGCCGGGTTCACCCGCCATCGCTTCGATAGCCGGCGTGATCTCGTCGACCTCGGCGATAAACGGCGCGTTCGCGTCTTGGCGCGGATCGCGCTCGTAGAGCCCGTCAATATCCGAGAGCAGAACGAGGACATCGGCGGAAATCATCTGCGCGGCGCGTGCGGCGAGCCGGTCGTTGTCGCCGTAGCGAATCTCAACGGTGGCGACGGTGTCGTTCTCATTGATGATCGGGATGGCGCCGAGTTCGAGCAATGTCTCCAGCGTCGCGCGCGCATTAAGCCAGCGGCGCCGCTGCTCTGTGTCGTCCGGCGTCAGCAATGCCTGCGCCACAGGAATCTCTTGGCGCGCAAACGCTTCCTCGTAGGCGCCCATCAAGCGCGCCTGGCCTGCAGCAGCGGCTGCTTGCTTTTCGGCCAGCGTGGTAGCGCGACGAAGCCCAAGTGCGCGGCGGCCGAGTGCAATTGCGCCGGACGACACGATCACAACCTGCTTGCCACTCGCGCGCGCTGCCGCGACATCGTCCGCCAGCGCCGCGAGCCAGGCGCGCGCCGGATTGCCTTCGCGATCGACGAGGAGGGCGGAGCCAATTTTGACGACAAGCCGGTTCGCGCGTGCGAGCCGTGTCACGGCGTCCAGTCCTGTTCGGGCTCGGCGGCGCGGACTTCCTCCGTGCGCCGCTCGCGCAGCATCGCCGCGATCTCGTTTACCAGTTCGCGTACGCCCGCGCCCGAAACGCCGGAGACGAGCCGCACGTCCTTGCCGATCGCGCGCGAGAGCGCTGAGCGTTTGCGGTTCGCCTCCGCCGGCGTCATCGCGTCGATCTTGTTGAGCGCCACGATCTCAGGCTTGTCCGCGAGCCCGGCGCCATAGGCTTCGATCTCATGACGCACGGTGCGGTACGCCTCTGTTGCGCTCTCCGCCGTGGCGTCGATCAAGTGCACGAGCGCAACGCAGCGTTCGACGTGGCCGAGGAAACGGGTACCAAGGCCGGTGCCTTCAGCGGCGCCTTCAATCAGGCCCGGCAAGTCGGCCATGACGAAGCGCTCGCTCTCGCCGATGCTGACCACGCCCAAGTGCGGATGCAATGTCGTAAACGGATAGTCCGCCACTTTCGGCGTTGCGCTCGACACCGCGCGCAGAAATGTCGATTTGCCGGCGTTCGGGAGGCCGACCAAGCCCGCGTCGGCGATGAGCTTCAGCCGCAGCCAGAACACGCGCTCTTCGCCAGGCAGGCCTGGGTTCGCATGCTCCGGCGCCTGGTTCACCGACGACTTGAAGTAGGCATTGCCGAAGCCGCCATTGCCGCCGCGCGCCAGCAACACGCGCATGCCGGCCTTGTTCAGGTCGGCGATGACGGTCTCTTTGTCTTCATCCAGCACTTCGGTGCCTGTCGGCACTTTCAGCACGACGCTTTCGCCGTTCGCGCCATGGCGGTTCTGGCCCATGCCGTGGCCGCCTGTCGCGCCCTTGAAGTGCTGCTGGTAGCGATAGTCGATCAGCGTGTTGAGGCCGTCCGCCGCTTCGATCCAGACATCGCCGCCGCGGCCGCCATCACCGCCGTCCGGCCCGCCGAACGGAATGAACTTCTCGCGCCGGAACGAGACCGCGCCTGCGCCGCCGTTGCCGGAGCGCACATAGATTTTTGTCTGATCCAGGAACTTCATTGATCGGGCAGTAGGCCATTGGCGATGGAAGTAGGAAATGTGGCGCGCCTACTGCCGATTGCCTACTGCCCACTGCCTACCAACTCAATCGGTTTCGCGCCGCCAACGCAGTGAAACGCGCTGATCGCCGTTGCCAAGGAAGCTGGTGATGAGCACCAGCCTTGGGCGGATGGTCCATTCCAAGCGTGTTTGCGCCTGGCCGAGACCCGTTCGCGCGACTTCGACATAAACGTCACGCGTCAGGTAAACGCCGCCGGCGACGAGAAAGCCGCCGTCCTCGTCCTGGCGCACGTTGAAGCGGTCAAGCCCCGCGGCGGCGCGCGCGGCACCCATCAGATCGAGCGAAGCGCGGCCGGAGAGGGCGGCCAAGCTGGCCGCCAGCTGCGCCGCTTCAAGCGCGGAAAGGTCCTCGACCGAGCGCCCGAACAGGACCTGTGGGAGAATCTCGTCCTCCGGCAATGCGGGTTCGGAGGAGAACGTGATCTCTGGATCGCGCGCCGTGCCGATCAAGCGAATGCGCGCGCTGAGGTCGGCGGTGTCGCGAACTGCTGTCATGTTGATCTGCGCATCGAGCGGATCGCCGGTGAACTCGATGCGCGCGTCTTCAATCTCAAATGGTTGCCCCGAAAGCGCCAGCGTGCCACGCACCGCGCGCGCCGTGCCGAACACCAGCGGGTGCGCTGCTGTGCCGCCCAAGCGCATGTCGAGCGCCCATTCCGCATCAACGCCGCGCCCGCGCGTGAATACGCGGCCCGGCGCGGTGACGGTGACGTTGAGCGTGGTGGCGCCGTTGCGTTGCGGACGTTCTTCTTCCTCGAGCGGCTCGTCTTCCTCGCCAGGGCGATTGATCTCGATCACGTCCAGTGTGGGGATGCCTGCCTGCGGGTTGGAGGCGATGTCGATGCTTGCTTCGACGATGTTGAGCGTGCCGGTCAGCGATGAGCTCAGGCCCTCCCATGCGAGGGTGAGCTCGCCGCTGGCTACAGCATGCGCATCGGGACGATCGGCGACACGCATGGTGTCGACATCGACGGTGATGCTGCCTTGGCGATCGTTGACGCTGCCGCCGGTTGCGGTCAGCCGTCCACCACGCGGACCGGACGCGGTGAAATTCTCGATGGTCACGCCGCGTTCGTCGAGCGCTACGCGCGCATCGAGATCGACCAGACGCACGCCGGTGAGCTTGTCCTCGAAGCGGCCATCGACAATCTCGAGGTGGCCATCGCCGGAGAGGTAGCCGGCGCCAAATTCGATCTCGCCTTCGCCGTCCAACGCGCCGGAAAGCGATTGGTCCGGCAGGCGCGCTGCCGCCCACAAAGCATCCGCCGGCCCCTGCACGGACCAGCGCGCCCGTCCGCGCCGTTCCCGCGCCAACGCAATACGCAACGGCGCTGCACTCGTCTCGACCGGCGC
>CAYUOC010000030.1:14236-30983 GCA_964446305.1 uncultured Terricaulis sp.
GCGGCAAGCGGCGCGAGCGGCGCGTCTTCGATTTGCGCGCTGCCGGTGAGCGCGCGGCCGCGCTCCTCCCATTGTGCATGCACCACGCCATCACCCATGGCGACGTTGAGCGCGGCTTGCGTACGCCCGGCGCTCCAATCCGCTGTGATCGGGGCGCGTGTAAAGATCGGTGCGTCAGCGAGGGTGCCGCGACCTTCGACACGCGCGGATTGCTCGTCGAGATTGACGGTCGCCGTGCCGGCGAAGGCGAGGGGCGCTTGGCGCAGGCGTCCGCGCATGTCGAATGTCGTCGCAACAGCTTCGAGCGGACCTTCGGCGCGGAGGGTCGCGGCACGAACCCGCAGCTCGCCAGCGCGCGCGTCGGCCACTTGTGCATCGAGGAGGATCGTCTCGGGCGTCAAAGTCAGATCGCCGGCCAGGCGGCCGGTAACGCCCGGCAGAAGCCCATCGACGGCGCCGTTGACATCAAGCTCCGCGTTGACGCCACGGTTCGAAAACTGCGCGCTGCCTTGGGCCAGCAAGCCGCCCCATTGCGCATCCAGCGCGCTCAAGCTCACCGCGCCGCCGCCGATGGAGACATCGGCGCTGGCGGTCATGGCTTGGCCGGATGCTGTTCCGGTCACTTCCGCGCGGCCTGCGTAGGCGTTGCCGCGCGGCGCCAGCGTGAAGTTCACGACCGGCTGCTCAACAAGCACGCCGCCCGCCGCGAAGCTCGATAGCGAACCCTGCATCGTCAGCGTTGGGCGGGCGATGCGGCCGGTGAGCCGTCCTGTCGCGTCGATGGCGCCGCCGATCTCAGCGCCGCCGAGATCAAGCGGGCCGCGCGCGCTGGCTTCGAGCGCGAGATTGGCCTCGCCGCCGACGATGCGGCCGGTTGCGCCAGCGCGCAATTGCGCGCCATCAACGCGCGCGTGCGAAACCGTGATGCCGCCGTTTTCGTAGCGCATGCGCGCATCGAGACGCGGCGATGCGCCCAGCAACTGAGGTATGACGTCGGGCGAGCCCGCGATGCGTGCGCCTTGGCCATCGACGGAGATCGCCCAGGCGCGTTCCTGCTCTTCACCGTCCCGAAAAGCGCGCCAGCGGCCGCTCGCTTCGCCGCGTAGGTCAGCGGCAACCGCCTCGAGGCGCCGGATGCGCCAATCACCGGCAAACTCGCCGTCGCCGGAATTGACCCAGCCTTGTGCGTCGAGGGCAATTGCATCGCTCGTAAGATCGGTGCGGTTGAGCGTGAAGCGTTCCCGGCGTCTGTCATACTCGAGCGCTGTACGGAGCCGCGCGTTGACGAAAAGAGGCGACGTCCGGGCTGGGGCGCGCAGATCGCCGCTGAGCGTGAAACGATCTGCGGTGAGCGCCGCCTCGACCGGCCCGCGAAGTTGCGTCCTCTGCCCCAGTGCGTCGATTTCTTGGGCGTCCAGCGTGCCGCGGATCGCCGTCGTACCGCGCGCGCGCCGCAGCTCGCCTTCGAGCCGCGCCGCCCCGAGCGGAAAGGGAGACTCGCGCGCGATCGCCGAAAGGTTGTTCGTCGTCGCGACGAGTTGTGCGGCGCCATCCAACTCGCCGTCTTCATCGAGTAGGCCCGAAAGGTTGAGCGCGATGAATGGCGTTTCGGCGTGCGCTTCGAATGTGCGCTCGGCCGGTGCGCCGTTGAGATTGAAGGTGACGCTCGGGCCGATGCGTTGCGCCAAAGTTTGCAGCGCTGGGAGCGAATCCAATTGAGCTTGGCCTTGCGCCGACCATGCCTCCGGCGTCCAGCGCGTGTTGCCGATCAGCAATTGCCGCTGGCCGGCGACGGCCTCGAAGTGGGCGTTGCCGGTGCGGAGATCGCCGTCGCCAGTCGCGGTCGCGCGAATACCTTCCTCGCCCAGGCCGATTGCCCGCGCGATGACGCCGCCCGGCGCGCTGTAGAGATCGAGACTGAGCGCATAGTTCTGATCGCTGTGATAGAGGGCCGTGATGCGATCATCGTCGGAATCGAGCCGGCGCAGCGTCAGATCGAGCGCGCGCAGGTCGTCGTCCCGCAGATCGAGCGCAAGGGCGGCGCTGAATTCCGACGCGTTGCCGACAACGGCCTCGGCCAGCGTGAGCCGCTCAACGTGCAGCTCTGAGATAATGACGTCGAACGTCGCGCCGGACGAAGGGCGTTGCTCCAGAAGCGCGGGTTGACGCGTCACCGCGATTGAGTTGGCGCTGGCGGCATGGAGGCGCACCGCGCCGAACAGAATATCCTGCGGCGACCAGTCGAGCGCGACATCGTGCGCTTCGAGCCAGATGCCTTCTTCGTCTTCGATCGTGATCGTTCCGGCGCGCAGGTTGCCGATCCAGCCGCCGCTCACGTCATCGATCTTGATGCGCCCGAGCCGCCAAACACGCGCGCCATCGCCGAGCGAGTCCACAACAAGGTGCGCGGCGGGGCCGAGCGCGATCACGGCGCTCGCGCCAACAAGCGCGCCACCGCCCGCGAAGGCCCACCAGCGTTTGCGCCGGCGTGGCTTGAGAGGCGCCTCCTCGCTCAAAACGCCTGGCCCAGACTGATATAGAGCGCAAAGTCGTCGTTGCGTTCGTCCTCGTCGAGCGGGAAGGCGATATCAATGCGCAGTGGCGCAAACCCGAGATTGTAGCGTGCGCCGAAGCCGACGCCCCAGCTCAGATCCGTGGCCTCGCTCCAATCATCAAACGCCGTGCCTGCATCGACAAACGCCGCGGCGCCCCAGCGCTCGTCAAAGCGCCAACGCGCCTCAACGGAGCCCTCAAGCAAGCCTTGGCCTCCGGGCGTGAGGCCGAGCAGATCGCGCTCATGTGGATAGATGGAATTGTATTCGTAGCCGCGCACAGAGCCGCCGCCGCCGGCATAGAAGCGGCGATCTGGCGGCACGTCGTTTGGATCGCCGGTGACGGCTTCAAGCCACCCAACACGCGCGCGCGCCGCAAACGTAAGCCGGTCATTGGCGCCGAGCGATTCGTAGATACGGCCCTCGGCCGTCGCGCGCACGAAGCCCAACGTCTCATCACCCGTTGAGACGGACGGTTCGAGGCGGAATTCGGTGATCGAACCATCAAGCGGGTCGAGTGTGAATTCCGTGGTGTCGTGGCGCCAATTGCCAAAGCCGGAGAGGACAATCGCGTCGCGCACCGTGCCGACGAGGTCGTCGTACTCGTCCGCCGAAAGCCGAAGCCCGTAGCTTGTCGCCGTACGCAAGCGTGTGGAGGCGTCCACGGAGCCGAAGATGGCGACGCCTTGGCGGGTGTAGGCCTCAAGCTGCTCTCGGCTGGCCGACGCGCCAAAGGTGATCGCGTGGCCAAGGCCGGCGGCATGCGGGCGGCTAAGCGATGCAGTGACGTCTTGCTGCATCTCGGCCAGTGTGGCGCCAACGGTTAGAGCGTCAGCGCGCCCGGTGAGATTGCGCCGGGTCCATTCCGCCTGCACACCCGCGCCTTCGGTGGTCGAGTAGCTGACGCCCAGTTCGTAGGCGTTGCGGCGCGCCGGTTCGACCGTGACGATGACGTCGCGCAGGCCGTTCTCGTCCGGCGGCGCGAGGCGCGTCGAGGCCAACGACAGCGCGCCCGTAGACGTGAGATCACGCCGCAGACGGGCCAAAGCTTGCGGCGAGTAGGCTTCGCCGGTTTCCCAGTTTTGCAGGTCGTCAATGAAGCTCGGACGCAGCACATCGTCTGGTTCAGCGCGCACGCCGCCCAAGCGGGCCAATTCACCCGTGCGGAAGCGAAACTCCGCCGCGACCTGTGCGCTGGCATGGTCGACGACAACGCGCCGATCCAACGCGGCTGCGTCCGCGTAGCCGTTCTGCTGAAGCGCGGCGAGCGCGCCGCTTTCGGCTTCAAGCACAGTCACCGCGCGTGCGGGATCGCGCACGCGCACGGTTGCGATGGCCTCATCGGCCGCGCGCGAAGCTTCGGCGTTGGGCCGTTCGGTTTCGTAAGTGACGCGGGGCGCCTCGAAGGTGAAGCGCGTCCCCAGTTCGATGATTAAGCGCGCGGAGGGCGGATCTTCGCTAGCTTCCGGCGTCACTGTCGCGCCGTAATATCCCTCTGAGCGCAGCCACGCCAAAGCACGCTGCGCTGCTTCCTCCGCGATGCGCTCGGCGTCGAACAAGCTTTCCGGCGCGGCGCGATCGGGGAGGAGATCGAGAATGGCGCGGCGTGTGTCGTTGTCCGGCCCCTCGATCACCACGGGCGACTCCGCCCACGCGGGCGCCGTCGCGGGCAGGCCGATGGCCGCGCACAGCGCGACGGGAAGGATGGGAAGACGGCGCATCGCGAGTCGTAGGAACCTGACCAGCGAAGTTCGCCGCGCGGCGGTTAAGACCTCATAAACCATGAGCGCGAGCCTGCATCCCGCGCCCACATGAAATGATGTGTCAAATCAAAGGGAAAGCAAGGGCAAGCGCTGCCTTTCTGAAGCTTAACCCCAGGGACCGCGCTTGCGGGCGGGGGCAGCCCCCCACGGCGCGGCCGAAGTTGTCATCGTTGGCCGGCCGAAACGGTGCGCCATGTCCATCAGCTGCGCGATGCGGTTTTGGGTGTTCGGGTGCGTCGAGAACAGGTTGTCGGCGCCGCGGCCCGCGAGCGGATTGATGATGAAGAGGTGAGCCATCGCCGGGTTGCGTTCGGCGTCCACGTTCACGCGCTGGCGCGCATAGGCTTCGATTTTCTGCAGAGCGCTCGCGAGCGCTTCTGGCTCGCCGCCGATCTCTGCGCCGATGCGGTCGGCTTCGTATTCGCGTGCGCGGCTGATCGCCATCTGCACCAGCGACGCCGCGATCGGCGCGAGGAACATGATCAGCAAACCGATGATCGGGTTGCGGTCGCGGTCGCCGAAGAACAGCGCGAAATTCGCAAGCGTCGCCACGGCGCCGGCGATCGTCGCGGTCACGGTCATCGTCAGCGTATCGCGATTTTTTACATGCGCGAGTTCGTGCGCCATGACGCCGCGAATTTCTTCGCGCGAGAGCAGGCCGAGCAAACCGCTGGTGGCGGCGACGGCCGCATTCTCTGGGTTCCGACCGGTCGCGAACGCGTTCGGCTGCGGGTTGTCGATGATGTAAACCTTTGGCGGCGGCAGCCCGGCGCGCTGCGCTAGCGCCAGCGTATCCTCAACGTAGGCGCGCACGCGCGGATCGGCGTGTCCGGGTTGGATTTCCTGCGCCTTGAAGTGGCGCAGCACCATCTTGTCGGCGTTCCAATAGGCAAACAAGTTCATCGCGCCCGCGACAACCAGGGCGATCAGCATGCCGCCCGTGCCGCCGACGAGGTAACCGACCGCGCCGAACAGCGCCGTCATCGCCGCCAATAGGATGTACGTCTTGAGATGGTTCATCTTTCTCCTCACTTGAGGGAAGATATCGAGAGCCAAGCCGCGAGGTTCAATATGTCCGATGAAGCGACGGCGCCGCCGCGCAAGCTGACGCCGGAAGCGCAACGCGCGCTTGCCGAGGCGGAAGAACGCCGCGCCGCGGCGGCCAGCCTGGAGCAAGAGAAGGAACTCGGCGGGCCGAGTGGTCCGGAACCGACGCGCTACGGCGATTGGGAGCGCAAGGGCATCGCCAGCGATTTCTGATTAACGGCGCCGCTGTCGCGCGAACTTCGCGCGCGCATGGCGAAGCGTCTTCACGCCACCGCGCGCGTGCGCGAAGCTGCCCCGTTCTGTTCTGGAGAGAGTTCATGCGCGTCCGCGCGATCCTTGCGGCCCTGGCGCTTGTCGCCGCGCCGGCCTTCGTGGCGCCGAGCGTTGCCTATGCTGACGGCATTGAACGCCCGCGTCCGCCGCGCCAGCGCGTGCGCCGGCCGCAACCGCCTCCGCCGCCTGCGCCGTTGCCGCCGCCGCCTGTCGTGGAGACAGGCCCGGAGACCGTGACGCTTGATAACTCCTTCTTTGCCAGCTCCGGCGGCGTCGGTTCCGACATCGGCGTTGGCGGCTATTATTCCAGCACGACTGTCATAATTCGCGGCGCATCGGCCTCTGCGTCGGCGTTCGCGTTTGCCTCGGCCCGCGCGAGCGCCGGTGCGCGGGGCGGGTATCGCGGTGGCGGTCACGGCTGCGGCTGCCGTTGAGGTAACCAAACGACAACATCCCCGCTCCCATGCTGAGGGGCGCAAGTATTTGCGCCTCAAGGTGAAAGAGCGTAAACGCGCGGCCCACCGGGCGCGGCTTTGCGTTCGAAGGGGATTTCTCTCATGGCGCAGGCCCCGGCCGAAGCGCCCCAGCCAAATAGCTCTTCGAGCGCCGCCAGCAATGGCGGGCAGGCGCACGCGGCTGCGCATGGCGGGTTCTGGGCGCTCCTGATCGGCTCGATCGGCGTCGTCTACGGCGACATCGGCACCAGTCCGCTCTACGCGTTGCGCGAGTGTTTGAAGATTGTTGCGGGTGAGGGGGGCGTGCCGACACGGCAGGAAGTCATCGGCATCGTGTCGTTGATTTTCTGGGCCTTGGTGATTGTCGTCACCATCAAGTCGGTCCTCTTGCTCCTGCGTTTCGACAATAAGGGCGAGGGCGGAACACTTTCGCTGATGGCGCTCGTACGCAAAGCGTTTCAGCGTCCGTCCGTCATTCTGCTTGGCGCGGGCATGTTGGGCGCCTCGCTTTTCTACGCCGATGCGCTGATCACGCCGGCGATCTCGGTGATTTCGTCAGTCGAAGGATTGCGCTCCGTGCCGGGCGCGGGGCGATACATCGACCCGTGGATACTGCCGATTAGCGTCGTCATCTTGATCGCGCTTTTTTTCGTGCAAAGCCGGGGCACAGCACGCATCGGTGCGTTGTTCGGTCCGATCACGCTGGTCTGGTTCTTGACCATGGCGGCGCTTGGCGTTCTGCACATAAGCGATGATCCAGGCATCATCGCAGCGCTCTCGCCGATTCCAGCGGTGTCCTTCTTTATCTCTCACGCCGGTCTATCGTTCGTCGTGCTCGGCGCTGTGTTCCTGGCGGTCACCGGGGCGGAAGCGCTGTACGCGGACATGGGCCACTTCGGACGCAAGCCGATTAGCCGCGCATGGATCTTCATCATCCTGCCGTGTCTGACGCTCAACTATCTGGGGCAGGGCGCACTCGCGCTTTCAGACCCTGAGGCGATCGACAACCTCTTCTTCATGCTGGCCCCGGATTGGGCGCGTTTGCCGGTCGTGCTGCTGGCGACGATGGCGACTATTATCGCGAGCCAGGCCGTTATCACTGGCGCGTTCTCGATCACCCAGCAGGCTATTCAGCTCGGCATTCTGCCGCGCATGGAGATTCGCCGTACGTCAGAGACACAGGCTGGCCAGATCTTCATGCCGCAGGTCAACTGGCTGATGCTTGCGGGCGTGCTGATCTTGGCTCTCGCTTTCGGTTCATCCACGCGCCTGGCGTCAGCCTATGGAATCGCGGTGTCCGGCGAAATGATCGTTTCGTCCGTGCTTGTGTTCTTCGCGATATGGAAATTGTGGAAGCGGCCGGTTTGGTTGGCGGCTCTGGCGTGCACGCCGTTCGTTCTGATCGAGATAACCTTCTTCTCGTCCAACATGCTCAAAGTTTGGACCGGCGGATTCGTTCCTCTCATGCTGGCCGCTGGTCTTGTGCTGACCATGTGGACTTGGGTGCGCGGTACGCGGCTCTTGGCCGAAACCACACGGCGCGACGAGCCTCTCTCGAAGCTCTTCGAAACGCTCTCACATCACCCGCCGCATCGCGTGCGCGGCGCGGCGATCTTCCTCACTGGCGATCCTGACATCGCGCCCGCCGCGCTCATGCACAATTTGAAGCACAATCAGGTGCTGCACGAGCAGATCATCATCCTGACCGTGAAGACCCTAAACGCCCCGCGTGCGCCCGACAGCGAACGCGTGAAGGTCGAAGATTACATGCCCGACGTGAAGCGTGTGATCCTCACGTTCGGCTTTATGGAAACACCGAACGTCGTCAAAGCCCTCACTGAAGCGCGCAAGCACGGGCTGAAGTTCGACATCATGAAGACGAGCTTCTTCCTCTCGCGCCGCACCATCGTGCCGAGTGAGCGAAGCGGCATGCCGCTCTGGCAGGATCACCTCTTCATCTTCCTGGCGCGCAACGCGACCAACGCGACGGACTTCTTCCACATCCCGTCCGGCCGCGCCGTGGAGCTGGGCAACCAGGTGATGGTGTAAGCCGCTACCCGTGTTAGCCTCGCGGCGAGGGAGAGCGACATGGGCATCTGGCAGAAGATCGGGCTCGCCATACTCGCCGGCATCGCCATCGGTGTGATTTGCGCGCTGATCGGCAACATGTTCGGGCTGAGCGGCCCGCTCATGGGCGGCGTCGCGGGAGGCATTACAGCCGGCCTTATCGCCACCACCCTGCGGGATAAGCGGAAGGGCTAGCGATACAGATAGTTCGCTGGCAGGCCGAGCCGCTTGCACGCCTGCGCCGGCGGCGCGTCCTCGATGACGAACCGCTCCGCCGCGGCCCCGAGTGCGCGCAGCAATGTGTGCTCGCCGCCGCGCAAGCCGAACTTGGACCCCAGCCCCAAGGTTTCGCGCGCCCAAGCCGGCGTCATGCTGACAGCCGCACGCAGCATGAGGCGCTGCACGGCCTTGATCGGCAGCAACGGCGCAGCGCGCACGATCGACATGAACTCGAACACGATTTCCGAGCGTTCGAGCTTTGGCGCCATCGCCGCAAACATCGCTTCCAGATCCGCCTTCGATGTTGGCGGCCGATCGGCGCCATAGAGCGATGCCGCTGGCGCGCCTTCCGCGTAGAAGCGATCCGTTTCCGTCGGCGTGAGCGTGCGGACGTAGCGATTGTAGGCTTCGACAAATCCGAACGCCGCCGTTGCGTGGACCCAGCTCAGCAACTCCGGATCGTTGGCCCGATAGGAAATTCCGGCCGGCGTGTGTCCTTCCACGCGATCGTGGGCGCGCACGACGCCGCCGATCATGGCCCGTGCGATGTCGGCGGGGGCGTAGATCGTGACCCATGCCGCGAACCCCGTGCGCCGGATGCGCGTCACCGGATCGCTGCGAAATGTCGTGTGCTCCCAGACACCCGTCCGCACGCGCGGCTCCGCGAGTTCGAGGATCACCGCCGCAAAGCCGCCAACAACCAACGCCACCGGGTTCTTCATCACCCGCCAGCTCACCGAGTCCGCCTCAAACAGAGCCGGCGCGCCCGCAGGTGCGCTAAAATCGACCGGCGGCAGGCCAGGCGGAGGCGCGATGTAATCGCGCAGCAGCCGATCCAAGTTGCGAGGCATGGTGAAAACTCTAGCATAAGCAACGAACGAAAGGATGCCTTGGTGCCAGACGCGGACGTTACGTCACTGCAGCAACGCGCGAATGCGGGCGATGCGCGCGCGCAATACGAGTTCGGCGCGCGGTTGCTGGTGGGCCGTGGCGTGCCGGCGTCGCCGCGCGATGGCGCGCGGTTGATCGCTGCGTCGGCAAGGCAGGACAACACTGACGCTCTGCAGCTCTGCGGGGTGCTTGCGGCGGTTGGTATTGGCGGCGCGCAAAACTGGGACGCCGCCTTTGAGTTTGTCCGACGCGCGGCCGAGAAGGGCGATCCGCGCGCGCGTGGCCAGATTCTGCTGATCGGCGACCACGCCGACGATCAGCTCAAAATTCCGCAAGGCGTCCAACATTTCGACGCGCCACGCGTGCTCACCTTCGAGCGTTTCATCTCGCCTTCGATCTGCAACTGGATCATCGAACGCGCGCGGCCGACCCTACAGGCAGCGCGCATCATCAACGCCAAAGAAGGCGGCGCCCAGATCCACGATATCCGCACCAATACCGGTATGGGCTTTTCGCTGATCGACACCGATCTGGTCATGCAGGTCACGCAGGCGCGTATCGCTGCGGCCATCGGCGCGCCGGTTGCGCATCAGGAGCCGACAAACGTTCTCCACTACGAGCCCGGCCAGGAATATCGCCCGCACTATGATTTCGTTGATCCGGGCGTCGCTCACTTCCAGCGGGAGCTGATGACGGCGGGGCAGCGAACCGTCACGTTCCTGATCTACCTGAATGACGACTACGACGGCGGCGCGACGACATTTCCGCGCCTCGATTGGAGCTTCAAAGGCAAGAAGGGCGACGCGCTCGCGTTCTGGAACCTCACCAACGGCAACCCTGACCCGCGCACGCTTCACGCCGGCACGCCGACGACGAACGGCGTGAAGTGGCTGTTCTCGAAATGGGTGCGCGACCGCCCGGTGCGGCTGCTGTAGTCGTGGATGACTTTGCCGACTTGCGTGCGCTCGCGGAAGCAGGGGACGCACAGGCGCTCTTTGTGCTCGTGCAGTGCCTCACGGTTTCAGAGTTCGCTGAACAACGCGAAGAGGCTGCCCAGCTATTGTTGGACGCCTGTGAACGCGGCGATGGCGAGGCGCTTCGCTTAAGTGCCGCGTTCGCGGCGCGCGGCGTCGGCCGGCGGCAGGACTTCGCCGAAGCGCTCGCCCTCACACAACGCGCCGCGGCGCTTGGCGACGAGCGTGCGCAGCGCCAACTGCACGCCCTGGGCGGCGAGATTGATGAGCGGACTTGGTTCTCGCCCATAGAGCTCCGTCAGCATCATTCCGCGCCGCGCATTTTCACGATCGAGGATTTCATTCCGGCGGCGGCGTGCGCATGGTTCATCGACTACGCGAAGCGCCGGCTCGAGCCGGGCACCGTGCGTGACGGCGTCACCGGCTTCGATATTGTCTCGGCCGGTCGCAGCGCCACCATCGCCGGTTCTAGTCCGTTGGAATCCGATCTTGTGCTGCAGCTCACGAAGCTGCGTATCGCCCAAGCGCTCGATACGCCCGCCGCGCACCAGGAGCCGACGACGTTCCTGCGCTATCAGCCGGGTCAGGAATACCTCGCCCATTACGATCTCATCCGCCCGCACGAAGAAGCCGCCGCCGCGGAGGAGCTGCGCTTGCTTGGCCAGCGCGTGGCCACTGTGCTTGTGTACCTCAACGAGGGCTACGCCGGCGGAGAAACCCACTTCCCGCATCTTGAATGGGGCTTCAAAGGCAAGCCCGGCGATGCGCTGATCTTCTGGAATATGTCGGCCACGGGTGAGCGCGAGCGCGCCTCGCTGCACGCCGGGCTTCCAGTGCAGTCGGGCGAGAAGTGGGTGCTGTCACAATGGGTGCGCGCCAAGCCCGTGCCGTTGATCTGAACCCCGCGCTGTGAAAGAAGGCGCGCCATTCGCCGCCGGAAGACTCCCAGGAAAAGTTCATGTCGCAGCCCAAGGTCAAGAAAGTCGTGCTCGCCTATTCGGGCGGCCTCGACACCTCCATCATCCTGAAGTGGCTGCAGGAGACTTACGGCTGCGAGGTGGTCACGTTCACGGCTGATCTCGGCCAAGGCGAGGAGCTGGCGCCGGCGCGTGAGAAAGCGCTGAAGATGGGCGTGAAGGCGGAGAACATCTTCATCGACGATCTGCGCGAAGAGTTCGTTCGCGATTTCGTGTGGCCGATGTTCCGCGCCAACACGCTCTATGAGGGCCAGTACCTGCTCGGCACCTCGATCGCCCGTCCGCTGATCGCCAAGCGCCAGATAGAAATTGCCAACCTCGTGGGCGCTGACGCTGTCTGCCACGGTGCGACGGGCAAGGGGAACGATCAGGTCCGCTTCGAGGTCAGCTATTACGCGCTGAAGCCGGACGTCAAAGTCATCGCGCCGTGGCGTGAGTGGGAGTTCGAGGGCCGCCCGGACCTCATCGCCTACGCCAAGAAGCACGGCATCCCGATCGCGCAAGGCAAAGAGCAAGCCGCGCCGTTCTCGATCGATGCGAACTTGCTGCACACGTCGAGCGAAGGTCTGGCGCTCGAAGATCCGGATGTCGAAGTGCCGGACATCGTCACCAAGCGCGGCGATCGCCGCACTATCACGCCGGAAGAAGCGCCTGATCAGGCGGAGACCCTCACCCTCAGCTTTGAACGCGGCGATCTCGTCGCCATCAACGCCAAGGCGATGAAGGCGCACGAGCTCTTGGCCGAGCTCAATCGCCTGGGCTCAAAGCACGGCATTGGCGGGCTCGATCTCGTCGAAAACCGTTATGTCGGCATGAAGTCGCGCGGCTTCTACGAAACGCCGGGCGGCACGATCCTGTGGTACGGCCACCGCGCCATTGAAAGCATCACGCTTGATCGCGGCGCCATGCACCTGAAGGATGAGCTGATGCCGAAATATGCCGGCATCATCTATAACGGCTTCTGGTGGACGCCCGAGCGCAAGATGCTGCAAGCCGCCATCGACGCATCGCAAGATAGCGTCACCGGTGACGTAAAGCTGAAGCTCTACAAGGGCAGCGTCCGCACGGTGGGCCGCGCTAGCCCGTATTCGCTCTATTCGAAAAAGCTCGTCGGCTTCGACGAGGCCGGCGGCTACAACCAAGCCGACGCTGAAGGCTTCATCAAGCTCAACGCGCTGCGCCTGCGCATTCTGGCTGAGCGCGACAAGAAGCGCGGCAAGAACGAGTGAGACCTAGCCATAGGCAGCGACGAGCGCGAACACGAGCACGCCGACAAACAATGCGCCGAGCGCGGGCTTGACCAAGCTCAAGGGCCGGTTGCGAACCGTTTCCAGGAAACGCGCGCGCTCCTCAGTCTTTACGCGTGTTTTCCGATCTGCCGCCGTGCGGCCCTCTTCATCGCGCCATCCGCTCATGGCGCCGATGTAGCACCGCATCCTCCCAACGCAAACGCGCCCGTCCGGAGACGGGCGCGCCGGGTCGTTCGGCAGCGAGTTTAGGTCCAGTACTGATCGACCTTGTAGAAGGCGAAGCTCTGATCGCGATAGGCGAGGCCATCGTTCTTGGTGAGTTCACTGATCGTGTCGGCTGGCGCGCTCTTGAGTTCGTCCTTGGTGTAGGGGACGATGTAGGAATCTTCTTCTTCGTCATAGTTCAGCGCCGCCCACGGCAGCGGGTGAAATTTTTCGCCCATCTTCAGCACGCCGCCAAAGCCGACGACGGCAAACAGAATCGTGTTCGTCTGCTTGTCGAGCACGATATCTTCGACGGTGCCGATCTTCTCGCCGCTGGTATCCTTCACCGAGGTGCCGATGACCTTCTTGGCGCGGATGGCGGTGGTGTGTCCTGTTGCTGTCGGCATGGGGGCTCGCTCCTATTTGTGTGAGATGCAAGAAGAACAGGCCATCAGCGCGGGAGTTCCGCTCCGGCAAGTTGGATTCGCGATTTCTGCTGCTAGTCTCGCGGAACAAGGGGAAACGAATGGCGGGGATCATGACGCGCAGAACACTTCTCGGCGCAGCTGCGGCAGTGGGCGCCGCCGGCGCCGCGAGCGCACAGACAGAAGGCGGCCAACTCACCGCGCGCGGCTACATGCAAGGGTTCCCGGCGCCTGACGCGACGCGCGTCGATGCAACCAACTGGCACATGTACCCGCAGGTAAAGTGGTCGGTGCGGCACATGCGCGAATTGTTTGCGTCCCGTGACGCAGTGCCGGCGGCGCGCCCGCGCCCGTCAGAATTGCGGCAAGCGCTTCAGCCGCTCGATGAGCTCCGCGTGCGTGGCGAGCAGGGCGACATGTCGTGGCAGGATTTTCTGACCGCGACCCACACCGACGCCGCCATCGTTCTGCACAATGGCCGCGTCGTGTTCGAACGCTATTTCGACGGCATGGCGCCCAGCGATCAGCACCTGTTGTTCTCCTGCACGAAATCCTATTGCGGCCTGCTGGCGGAAATCCTTGCCGCGCGCGGTCAGCTCGATTTTTCGCGCACGGTTGAATCATACCTGCCCGAGATGGCGAGTTCCGCCTACGCCTCGGCGACCGTGCGCCAGGTCGCCGACATGACCGACGGCGTCCATTTCAGCGAAGATTACACCGATCCAAGCGCCGACATTTATCGTCACGCGTACCAGATGGGTCTCTCGCCGCGCGATCCGGCGAACCCGCCGCGCGGCGCCCACGCCTCGGCGCAAACATTGACGCGCCGCGATCATCCGGCCGGTCATGCCTTCGCCTATCGTTCTGTCAGCACTGACGTGCTTGGCTGGATCGTGCAGCGTGTCGCGAACAAATCGCTCTCGCAGCTTTTCGCGGAGGAGATTTACACAAACATCGGCGCTGAGGGCGCGGCGTACTTCACGATCGATGCGGCGAGCATGGAAATAGCCAGCCTAGGCCTCAACCTGACACTCCGCGATTTCGCCCGCTTCGGCGAAGCGTTGCGTCGTGGCGGCCGCGTCGGCCAACGTCAGGCGCTGCCAGCCGAAGCGATCGCGTCCATCACAGCGGGCGGCGATCGCGAAGCCTTCGCCCGTGCCAATATGACGACGCGCCCTGGCTGGTCCTACAAGAGCCAGTTCTGGTGCACCCATGATCGCTTCGGCTCGATTTGGATGCTGGGCGTGCGCGGCCAGCGCATGCTGATCTGCCCTGGCCTCAACCTCGTCATGGCGAAGTTCGGCTCACACCCGGTTGCGAGCAACGTCGCCACCGACGTGATCCATGGAGCCGCTTTGGAAGCGCTAGCCCAGCGTTTCGGCTAGGAGAGAACCAAGCCCACCATCACCGCGCCGTAATGTCCGGCCGCGCCGATGATGACGCACGCGTGCCAGAGCGCGCGGCGGAAGGGGATCGCGTGGTTCAGGTAAAGCAGCACGCCGCCCGAATAGGTCAGACCCGCAACCACGAGCATCGCGATCGCCAGCGGCGGCAGCGTCGGCACCACGGGGCCGAGGATCAGAACCGCGAGCCAGCCGAAGGCGAGATAGATGAAGCACCAGGCCCGGTCCGAGAGGTTCTGGTAGAACACTTTGCCCGCCGCACCGGCCAGCGCCGCGATCCAGATCGTAACGGTCACCGCCACCGCGAAATCCGGCGGCAGCAGCTTGATGGTGAACGGCGTGTAGGAGCCCGCGATCATCAGGAAGATCGCGGCTTCGTCGATGCGGCGCAGGACGCGGCGATAACGTGAAGGTTTGGTCAGGTTGTAGATGGCCGAGGCGGCGAGCATCGCCATCAGGCACATCGCGTAGATCGCGCCGGCGGTCGCCATCGGCACGCCGCGATTAACCAGGGCCACCGCTACGAGAAGTCCGCCGCCGACCAGTGCAGCAAGGATACCGACCGCGTGCACGATCCCGTCGGCCGTGTGTTCGGCCCGGTTTGGGTAGTGCTCTGCGAGCTCTTGCTCGTCAGCGGTCAATAGATCCGAGAAAGCCATACCAACAGCGCGTCTTCTTCTAGAGTTCTTCTGAGGGACGCCTCAGATGTAGTTATAGTTCCTCCGCCTTAACGTCAGATGATGGAAACCGCGATTTTCTTGCAACACAAGCGGTTGAGCCTGCGGCGCGCGCGCAACGTAAACCTTGCGCTCAACGCGCGTTCGCGAGTGGCGCGATTTTCGCAGCGCGGCTCGCATGGCTGCTCATCGTCCCAATCCCGCCGCGCTTCGCGCTGAGGCAAGGTTGCTGACCATCGCCGGCTTCTTCCTGCTCGGCGTTGGCTTCCCGCTAACCTTGATCATGACTGCGATCGCGCTTGCCTCAGGCGAGAACTCGCCGTTCGTGCCGGCCGCGATTGGCGCGCCGCCGATCATGCTGGGCTATCTCGCCTGCCATTTCGCCTCAATGCGTATGGTGAAAGCGAAGGCGCTCGAGCGCGATCGTTAAGCAGCCGCACGCGCTCATTGCTAATGTCAACCTTAGCGGTTGTGCTTCGTTGACCGGCGAACCGCAGCGCTTCAGCCTCGATTAAGCAAACACGCAGCACGCTTCGCCGTGCGTTGCTTTTGGAGGCCGCATGGAGACCGACGAGTTCGCCTTACGGTTAAAGGGCTGGCGCTTGGCGACAGCTGAAGTGCTCTACTACATGCCCGATCATCCGGCGCTGTTGCAGAGCTTCATCTGGCAAACGCTCGATCTCGCTCCGTCCTACCCGCGCATTCACAAGTTCCTGGATTTCTGGCGCGCGGAAATCGAGGCGGTGATCCATTCCGTCCGCTTGGCCACGGGGGAGGAGCTTGCCCCCGCCAAGGTGCGCAACGTCGCGACCATCCTGCATCACTAGATTGAGATTGGCGCCCGCGCGGATCGGCCTACATAAAGAGGCCGAGGGATCGAGATTTGGAGAAGAGCCGCATGCGAATGCTTGCGCTTGCCGCTGTCGCCGGGCTGCTGGCCGCCTGTGCGTCCGCTGGGCCAACACCGTACCAGCCGTCAAACACCGCGCGGTACGGCTTCCAAGAACAGCAGATCGAGGAAAACCGTCTCCGCATCACCTTCCGCGGCAACACGCTGACGGATCGCGAGACTGTGGAAACCTATCTGCTCTACCGCGCCGCCGAACTCACGCTGCAGAACGGCAAGGACTATTTCGTGGTTGTCACCCGCGACACCGAAGAGCACTCGCGGCTCCAAGGCGATAGCTTCGGCCGCAGCCGCTACGGCTTTGCCTACTACGCCTACCGCCCGCGCTTTGGCTGGTCGCCCTGGTACGACCCCTTCTGGGATGAGCCCACGCGCTACCGCGAAGTGACCCGCTACGAAGCCATCGCAGAGATCGCGATGTTTAACGGCCAGAAGCCCGCCAACGACGCGAGCGCCTTCAGCGCCCGGGAAGTGCAGGCAAATCTGCAGGGCCGGGTCGTGCGGCCGCCAGCCGGTTAGGGCCTCGCGTTTCCAGCGAAGCTCGGTTAGAGGTGTCGCCCGCTCGGGCCTCGGCCCGCGCCAGCACGCACCCGTAGCTCAGCTGGATAGAGCGCTGCCCTCCGAAGGCAGAGGTCAGGGGTTCGAATCCCTTCGGGTGCGCCA
>CAYUOC010000031.1:0-4940 GCA_964446305.1 uncultured Terricaulis sp.
CCCGCCGCTTCGCGGCGACCCTCTCCGCAAGGGAGAGGGTGCGCGGCAACGCCCCTTAAATCAGAGTCGTCCCGCAAATCCTAAACGCTCGATCAGACGCCGCCTTTGGTCCGGCATGCCCTCGCCGCGCTGCTCAAACACGCGCCTTTCAAGGAAATATCCGGCCAAAGCGAAAGCGTCGGCGACATCTCCAGAGCTTAGTTCCGCTTCCGGATCAACCAGGAACGGCGGCAATCTGAGGAGAACGTCAGCATGTGGCGCGCCGGCTTCGGCTGTCGCCGCCCGCCCCGTCCGCGGACTGACCCAGGCCAAGCCCTCGGTCTCACCCGTCACGGCGCAGCGCGTCAGATCGAGGCCGTAGCCCATTGCCGAAAGCAAACCCAATTCGAAGCGCGTGTAGAGCGCGGGCCAGATATCGGTGTGCGGCATCGCTTCGATCAGCACGATCAGTGCATCGTAAAGCTGCGGATACGCCTGCCGCTCCGGCGTCGCGCTACGGATCAGAGACACGGCGGACGATAAACCAGCAAGCGCGATCGGATCATCGAGAAGTCGCGTGGCGTGCGGCTCGATCAACTCAAGCGGACTGTAAAAACCAAGCTGCTCAGAAAGGCGCGCCTTCCAACCGGCGTGAACGAGATTGCCGGATTGCAGGATCGGTTGCGACTTGCGTCCCGCATGAACGACCCCGCCATAGCGTCCGTGCTCACGCGAAAACACTTCAGCAACAAGCTTGCCTTCGCCAAACGGACGTGCGCCCAGCACGATGGCGTCATCAACCCATTCCATCAGAGCTCGCCGCTGTCGTAGCGCCGCCGCAGTTCGCGGGCTCCGGGTTCGCCACGCGTCACGCAGGCCGGGCACCCGCAAGGCTTCCTGCCGTGCGCGTCGGGCATGTGCCGCCACCCGAGCACGCCGCGGATCGCCGCGATCCGCGTGATCTCGGGCGCGGTGATTGTGCGATCAACGATCACCTGCTGCCCGCGGGGATCGGCAAGCTTACTGATCTCACCGACGGCGCGCGCCGCCGGCAAAGTTCGCATCACTTGCCCATAGCGTCCAAACCGCACGACCTCATCGTCTGGGATGCGAAAATAGACGCCGATCATCGGCTGTCGCGTCCATTTCGAGAGTTCCCGCGTCCATTGATGCGTAAGCGTGTGGCTTGGCAGAACCGGAAACGCATAGACGCCGAAGCGCGCGCGAAGCCCGCTGCGTTTGATCTTCGGCTCGAGCTTGGCGGCCGTGACATGCACGAGCATCACCATCGCTTATGCCTCGAAGTCCAGTCCAAGCCGCTGATAAACCGAGCGCTGCTCAGTCCAATCCTCATCCACCTTCACATGCAGGAAGAGATGAATGCGCCGGTCGAACGCCGCTTCCATCTCCTTGCGGGCGAGTTCGCCAATGGTCTTGATCGTCTGGCCCTTGGCGCCAATGGCGATCTTCCGCTGGCTTTCACGCGCCACATAGATCGTCTGATCGATCTTAGCCGAGCCGTCCTTGCGCTCTTCCCAGGTGTCGGTTTCGACGATGAGTTCGTACGGCAGCTCTTCATGCAGACGCAGAAACGCCTTCTCGCGCGTGATCTCGGCGGCCAGCACGCGTGCTGGCGCATCCATCGTCTGATCTTCGGGGAAGAGCCACGGCCCCTCTGGAGCACGTTCGGTCAGCACACGCGCGATGTCCTCAACGCCATCGCCCTTGCGCGCCGAGATCATGAAAACGTCGGTGTAGAGGCCTTCCTCGACCAGCTTCGTTGTCAGCGCCAACAACTCAGGGCGCGAGACGGCGTCGACCTTGTTCAGCACGAGGATGGACGCCAACTCCATCTGCTTCAGCTTCGCGGCGATGGTGCTGCTGTCGCTGACGGCGTGCGCATCGGCGCCCTTCGCGCCGGAGACGTGCGCGGCGGCGTCCACCACATGGATGATCGCGTCGGCGCCCTCCAGCGCGCTCCACGCGGCGGCCACCATGGCGCGGTCGAGGCGGCGCTTCGGCGCGAACACGCCGGGCGTGTCGATCAGGATGAGCTGCACTTCGTTACGCATTGCGATGCCGCGCACGATGGCGCGCGTCGTCTGCACCTTCTGCGTCACCGCCGCGACCTTGGCGCCGACGAGCGTGTTCACGAGCGTCGACTTGCCGGCGTTTGGCGCGCCGAGGACAGCGACAACCGCGCAGCGTTGCTCAGTCACGTTCGCCTCGTGCTTTCAGAAACGCCTCAGCAGCGGCGCGCTGCGCGTCACGCTTGGAGCCGCCTTCGCCACGCATCGGTTGGAAACCTTCCACATGTGCCTCGATAGTAAAGTGCGGCTCGTGTTCGGGGCCGGACTGAGCGACCTCGACATAGCGCAAATGCTTCTTCTTCGCCGCTGCCCATTCCTGCAAGGCCGTCTTTGCGTCCTGGCGCACACCTTTCGCGTCCTCGAACGCACTGCCCCAAAAGCGCGCGATGAACCCGCGCGCCGTTTCGAGGCCGCCGTCCAGATAAAGCGCCGCGATCACCGCCTCGCAGACATCGCCAAGGATGGCTTCCTTTTGCCGGCCTCCATGCGCCTCCTCGGCCGCCGAAAGCACGATCGCCTCACCCAACCCCGCCGCGCGCGCAGCGCGGGCGCAAGCGTGGCGGTTGACCAGCGAATTGTAGCGCGGCGCGAGGTCGCCTTCCTGGTCTGTCTGGTGCTCCGCCAGCAAGCGCTCGGCGACACAGAGCCCCAACACGCGATCGCCAAGAAACTCGAGACGATCGTAATCGCGCTTCTGCTTCTTCCCCTCATGCACGCTGCCATGCGTCACCGCTTCGCGCAGCAAGGCGCGGTCGTTGAAGGCATAGCCGATGCGCTGTTCTAGCTCCGCGAGCTTGGCGTCGTGGTTTGCAGCCGGCCCTCTCATGGGCCGCGCCTCACTCGACCGGCTTCAAGAAGCGGTTGCCGCGGAAGCCGGTGAACAGCGTCCATGGCCGGAAGATCGAGGTGGTGTTGTCGAACGAGACGACGACAAACTGCGCCGGGCCGACGAGATTGTCATACGGCACAAAGCCCACCACCGACGGCACGCGGCTATCAGCGGAATTATCGCGATCGTCGCCCATCATGAAGTAATTGCCAGCCGGCACTTCATAGACGCGCGTATTGTCGAGCTCAGTCGCGCCCTTATCGAAGGTGATATAGCTCACGCCGTTCGGCAGCGTCTCACGATAGGTCTGAATCTGTTCGATGACGCCGTGTTCGTTTTCGAACGGCTGAATGCCGAGGGATTCACGCTGCACCGGTTCGCCATTGATGTGCAGCAGGCCGTTGATCATCTGGATGCGATCGCCCGGCATGCCGATGACGCGCTTGATGAAGTCGCGATCCGGCTCAGGCTGCGGGCGGAACACAACCACGTCGCCACGCTGCGGCTGGCTGCCGAAGAGGCGGCCATGCGGCAGCAGCCCTTCAAGCGGTGCGAACGAGTAGCGGCCATAGCCGTAAGACCACTTGGTCACGACGATGTAGTCGCCGACCTCAAGCGTCGGCTGCATTGATCCCGAGGGGATGCGAAACGGCTGCGCGATGGTGAAACGCAGCACCATGGCGAGCGCGAGCGCGTAGAGGATGGTCTTCACGTTATCCCAGAAGACGTCCATCGCAGGCGTCGAAGAACTCGTCGTCGTCATGCTCATGCGTTTCTCGCTAATGACCCTTCGGCCGGCGTGGCTGTACTGACTGGGCCGCCCCCGGCGCGGCCATGTGTTTCCCCACTCGCGCGGATCATTCGCCGGGTGTGGGCTGAATCGGCGCCAACTCCGCCGAAATAATGACGAAACCGACAGCCAGCGGGTAGTCGTCCGTAAGGCTTACATGGATGTGGGCGACATGGCCCGGCGGGGTCAATTGTTCCAAGCGCCGCAAGGCGCCGCCTGTGAGCTTCATCGTGGGCTGGCCGCTGGGGAGGTTCGCCACCCCCATATCCCGCCAAAAGACCCCTTGTTTCAGACCTGTACCCAGCGCCTTGGAGGTCGCCTCCTTGGCCGCGAAGCGCTTGGCGTAGGTGGCGGCGCGCTGATCCGGGCGCCGTTCGGCGCGGGCGCGTTCCTTCTCGGTGTAGATGCGATTGGTGAAGCGATCGCCGAAGCGCGCCAGCGTCTGCTCGATGCGGCGGATGTCGATGATGTCTGAACCGATGCCGATGATCATGGTGCGGTTCTAGGCGCCCGCACGCGCCGCGTCGATGCGGCGGCGCATTTCAACGACGGCGGGGCCGAGACCAATGAAAATCGCCTCGCCGACGAGGAAGTGTCCGATATTGAGTTCCGCGACTTCCGGGATGGCGGCGATCGGCGCGACTGTCTCGTAGTCGATGCCATGGCCGGCGTGAACTTCTAGCCCCAGTGACGCGGCCTGCTTCGCTGCGGCTTGCAGAGCGACGAGCACCTTCGCCGCTTCGTCCGTCTCGCCGTCACGCGCCGCGTCACAATAGGCGCCAGTGTGAAGCTCGACGACAGCAGCGCCGGTGCGGCTTGCGGCTTCGATCTGCAGCGGATCGGCGCCGATGAACAGCGACACGCGGCTGCCGTTGGCGCTGAGCTTCTCGACGAACGGCGTGATCCAGTTGTGGCCGCCGGCGACATCGAGCCCGCCTTCGGTCGTACGCTCCTCGCGGCGCTCGGGCACGAGGCAGACGGCATGTGGTTTATGCTTCAACGCGATCTCGAGCATTTCGCTTGTGACCGCCATCTCGAGATTCAACGGCCTGCCGCGCGCGCGCAGCATCGCGGCGAGATGTTCGATATCAGCGTCCGAGATATGGCGGCGATCTTCGCGTAGGTGCGCCGTGATGCCGTCCGCGCCCGCTTCCAATGCAACGACTGCCGCGCGCGCGGGATCGGGGTACGAAACGCCGCGCGCGTTGCGGATAGTGGCGACGTGATCAATGTTCACGCCAAGCCGCACGCG
>CAYUOC010000031.1:5040-30828 GCA_964446305.1 uncultured Terricaulis sp.
GCGGCGCGGAATTCGTCGAGGACTTGGTCTTGATTCATGCGCCCGATGTAGCACCCGAAACGCAGCGCGAAAACGGCTAACCTTTGACGCGCTCGGCTTCTTTCACAGACTTGCTCGCGCGCATGGCGGCCAGAATGTTCACCAGGTGGCGCGCATCGGCGACTTCGATGTCGAAGATCATGTCGAAGAAATCGACCGTGCGTTTGGCCAGCCGCAGATTGAGAATGTCGCCCTGGTTCTCGGCGATGATGCTGCACAGCTCAGCCAGCACGCCGCGCTTGTTTTCAACCGTCGCGACGATGCGGCCAACGGCGAGCGTCTTGTTCAGCGCCGTCGGCGTCCAGGCGAGATCAATCCATTCGCCGCCACTGTCTTCAAGTGAGGCCAAGGTTTCGCAATCGATCGTGTGAATGACGATGCCCTTGCCCGGCGTATGGACGCCAATGATCCGGTCCCCCGGGATTGGCGTGCAGCATTCGGCGAAATGCAGCGCCACGCCGGGCGTCAGATCGCCGCCGCGCACATAGAGCTTCGCCTTCTCCAGCTCCATCGGCCGGCGGCCTTCGTCCTTGCGGACCTTCTCCTTCAGACCAGGGAACGCAGCGACTGCAACGGCGCTGGCTTTTATCGAGCCTTCGCCGACAGCGATGAACAGCTCTTCTTCATCGTGCTTGCCGAGTGTTTCGGCCGCTTGCGTGAGTGCGGTCTCGGCAAGCTCGTGACCGTAACGGTGAAGCGCGTGCTGAACGAGATCGCGGCCGAGTCGGCCGAACTCTTCGCGCTTCGCTTGCTTCTCCAGGCGGCGCTGTGCGGCTTTGGCGCGGCCTGTTTTGGTCAACGCCTCATAGCCCGGCACCGGGGCAATCTTATCGCCCGTCAGAATTTCAACGACGTCGCCATTGCGCAGCACTGTGCGCAACGGCTTTTCGATGCCGTTGATCTTCGCACCGGTACAGCGATCGCCGACGCCGGAGTGAACCGCGTAAGCAAAATCCAGCGGCGTCGCGCCTTGCGGCAGCGGGATCAGCGCGCCCTTCGGTGTGAAGGCAAACACATGATCCGAGTACATCTCGAGTTTTGCATTCTCGAGGAACTCGTTGGCTTCGCCGCCGTGCTCGGCGAGTTCGAGCAATGAGCGGGTCGCTTCACGCGCATCGAGGCCCGCATTCGCCGCCGTTTCTTCGTCGAACCCATAGGATTCGTTTTTGTAGCGCCAGTGCGCGGCGACGCCGTTTTCGGCGATCTGATCCATGTCCTCGGTGCGGATCTGGATTTCGACGCGCACGTTGCCCGGCCCGATCACCGTGGTGTGAATCGAGCGATAGCCGTTCGGCTTCGGGTTCGAGATGAAATCTTCGAGCTGATCGGGCACGCAGCGCCAAGTTTGGTGCACGAGCCCGAGCGCGCGATAGCAATCGTCAGGGTTACTGACGATCACGCGGAACGCATAGACGTCCGCCAGATCCGAAAACTCGATGCTCTTGCGCTGCAGCTTGCGCCAGATCGAATAGGCCTGCTTCTCGCGGCCATAAACGCGCGCGTCGATGCCGGCGAACTCGAACACTTCCATGATGGTCTGGACGATGATCGCGACGTTGGCGCCCTTTTCGACGCGCAACGTCGCGAGGCGAGCGTTGATTGTCGCTTCCATGTCCGGAAAAGCTTCGTGGAAGGCGAGGCCTTCCAGTTCGCGCGCCATCTTTTCCATGCCGATGCGGCGTGCGAGTGGGCCATAGATTTCCAGCGTCTCAAGCGCGATGCGGCGGCGCTTCTCTGGCTTTGGAATGTGGCTGAGCGTGCGCATGTTGTGCAGCCGGTCCGCCAGCTTCACGATCAACACGCGCACGTCCTTCGACATGGCGAGAATGAACTTCTGCAGGTTCTGCGCCTGCTTGTTCTCTTCGCTTTGAATCTCAAGCTGCGAGAGCTTGGTGACGCCTTCGACCAATTCAGCGACGTTGGCGCCGAAGAGCTTGGTGATCTCCTCGGTCGTTGCGTCTGTATCCTCGATCGTGTCGTGCAGGAGGCCGGCGACGATCGTCGCCGCGTCCAGCTTGTACTCGGTGAGGATGCCGGCGACTTGGATCGGGTGCGCGAAGTACGGGTCGCCGGAATGGCGCTTCTGGCTGCCGTGCTTCGCGGTCGCGTAAACGTACGCCCGGTTGATTAAGCTCTCATCGACTGACGGATCATAGTCGCGCACGCGCTCCACCAGCTCGAACTGGCGGAGATAACTCTTACGCGGCTGCGTGCCCGCGCCTGCCTGCGTTTGGCTGGCCGGGTCTTTGGCGGCGACTCCGTCACCGCCTGCCATGGGCTTAGTACCGCTCGTCGCGCTGCGCTTCTGCTTCCTGCTGGAGCGCGCGGAGGACGTCTTCTTCGCTGGTCTCGACCGGGGCGGCGATGGCCAGGCGATCCTGCTCTTCTTCGGCCGCGGCCGCCGGCTGCACGTCCTGGTAGAGCATCACATAGCTGTCGCGGAGCTCTTCCGGGGTGATGGCGCCATCGCCGATCTCACGGAGGGAGACGACCGGGTCTTTATCGCGGTCGCGGTCGACCAGCGGCTCGGCGCCGGAGGAAATGTTGCGCGCGCGATGCGCGGCCAGGAGCACCAGCGAGAACCGGTTTGGGATTTTTTCTACGCAATCTTCGACGGTTACGCGAGCCAAGGCGTGCTTCCTCAGGGTCAAAAAAGGTCGGAACGAGCCTCAACCTAGTGGGGCTCGCGGTTTTTCGCAATGCGGCAAGGCTACTAGCTGACCTGCGGAACCTGGGAAAGATCACCAATGCGGTAATAACGGTAGCCGGGGGCGAGGGCCACGAGCAGCTCAGCGGCGCTCTGGCCCATCTCCGGGTGCCGCCAGTCCGGCGCCAGTTCGGCCAGCGGCGCCAGCACAAACGCGCGGTCCTGCATCCGCGGATGCGGCAGCGTGATGCCGCCAAACTCGCCGACGAAGCCATCCATGGCGATGATGTCGAGATCGAGTGTGCGCGGCGCCCACTTTTCGCGGCGCTCGCGCCCGAAGGCGCGTTCGATCCGCTCGAGCACATCATAGAGCGCCTGCGGGTCAAGGCCCGCGCCGTCCAGTTCGACGACAGCGTTATAATAGTCGGGCTGACCGCTGCCCTGCGGCCACGCTTCGGTTTCCCAGACGCCCGACAGCGCTCGCAGGACCAAACCCGCGGCCTGCATCGCCGCCACGGCGCGCGCCAATAGCTGCGGCCCCTGCACGCCCTCGAACGGCATGTTGGCGCCCAATGCGACAAAGACCCGTGCCGAAACCACCTAGACCACCACGCGCAGAACACGCCGCTTATGAACGTCCACGCGCGTCCGATCTAGGCTTACACGCGCCGGCTGCGTTGGTAGGACATCCGCTCTAACAGCACGAGACGAGGACAGGTGAGCGCCACCCCACCCGAAGCACCGAAGGACTGCCGCTTATGCCCCCGGCTCGTCGCCTATCGTGAAGCGAACCAACGCGCCGAGCCCAAATGGTTCAATGGCGCGGCGCCCTCGTTCGGCGATCCGAACGCACGCCTGCTCATCGTAGGCCTCGCGCCGGGACGCACCGGCGCCAATCGCACCGGCCGTCCCTTCACCGGCGACTACGCCGGTGACCTACTCTACGTCACGCTGAAGAAGCTTGGGCTCGCGGAAGGGGAGTACAAGGCTGACCCGAACGATGGCTTCACGCTGAAAGGCGCGATGATCACCAATGCGGTGCGCTGCGCGCCGCCGGAAAACAAACCGACGCCCGCGGAAATCGCCACCTGCCGGCCTTTCCTTTCGTCTCGCATCGAAGCGTCAGAACGGATCGGCGCGATGCTGGCGTTGGGCTCGATTGCGCATGAGAGCGTGCTGCGCGCGCATGGCTTGAAGCCTACATTCTCGAAGTTCGGACACGCCGTCGAAACAGAGCTCCCCACCGGAAAGATCCTCGTCTCAAGCTACCATTGCTCGCGCTACAACACGCAGACGCGACGGCTGACGACGGAGATGTTCGAAACAGTGATGGCCCGCGCGAAAGAACTCGCGTTCCGCGCTTAGCTATTTTGGCGGCGTCTGCGCCTCGACGAGCATCGGCATTTCGATATTGTAGCCGGCATACTCACGCGTGACGCCGGGCTCCAGTTCTTCGGCGCGCACCAAATCCGCGTTGCCCTCAGCCGTCATGCCTAGCGCCACACGCGCAAGCCCGCGCCCGTAAAGGAAATGGCCGCGCTCCGGCTCGAGTCCAACAGCGGCTTCGTAGTCGGCCAACGAGGCGGCGTAATCGCCGCGCTTAAAGTGCACGAGGCCGCGGCTGTCATGGACGTTCGCATCGTCCGGGCTCGCCAGCAGCGAGGCGTTGCAATCCGCCAGCGCGAGATCGAGATCGTCGTTGTTTACCGCGCGCAACCAGCAGCGGCTGTTGAGCAACGACGCGTCTGTCGGCGAGGTCCGGAGGTAATCGTTGAGGCTTTCCAGCTGACGAATGTAGGCGCCCGACATTTGCTGAACGATTTCGGCGCGGCGATCCAAGGCCGGGCGCAAGCCGGGCTGCAATGCGAGCGCCTGATCGAAATCGCGCGCCGCGTTCTCATAGACGCCGCGTGCCTGATAGAGAACGCCGCGCTCGAAATAGACTTGCGCGTTGTCGCTATCGATTCGGAGCGCCCGGCCGAAATCCGCCAACGCTCGCGCATAATCGCCATCGTTCGAACGGATCGATCCGCGCACGATCAACGCTGCGGCGCGACGCTCGGGCGACGTGCCGTCAAAGCCGATAACGGTTGAGCACTGGGCTAAGCGATCCGCCGCTGCTCCGGGACCGTCACAACGTTCCCAGGCAAGCTCAGCCGTGTCTGCATTGACCGGCGGCAGGCAGCCGCCGAGACAGACGGCGAGCACCATGGCGAACGCGGCTCTCATCCCTTGTCCCGCAACAGCCGTCCTTGTTGACGCTTCCACTCACGATCCTTGGTGGCTTCGCGTTTGTCATGCGCCTTCTTGCCCTTGGCGAGGGCGATCTTCAGTTTCGCGATGCCACGATCATTGAAGTAGAGTTCAAGCGGGGCGAGCGTTCGGCCCTCACGCTCGACGGCGCTGGCGAGCTTCTTTAGTTCACGGCCGCGCACCAGCAGCTTACGCGGCCGGCGCGGCTCGTGGTTGAACTGACCGGCGGGCGGGTATTCCGGTATCGTGGCGTTGATCAGCCAGAGTTCGCCCTTTTCGGTGCTGGCGTAGCTCTCGGCGATGTTGGCGCGCCCGCCGCGCAGCGACTTCACCTCGGTGCCGACGAGCTGAATGCCAGCCTCCAGCGTTTCCTCGATCATATAATCGAAGCGCGCGCGGCGGTTTTCCGCGATCAGCTTACGGGGATCGTCCTTCTTCTTGGCCATGGCGTTTAGATAAGACCTGCATGCGTCATTGCCGAGCGAATCTGCGCTTTCGCCGTATCACTACATGGGATGATCGGCAGCCGCACCTCATCGATGCAAAGGCCGAGCAGCGAGCAGGCATACTTGGTCGGCGCCGGCGAAGGCTCGCAGAAGAGCGCCTTGTGCAGCGGTGCGAGCTTGTCCTCGATCGCGCGCGCCGTATCGAACGCGCCCTGGAGCGCCGCCTCTTGCATTTGCGAGCAGAGCTTCGGCGCGACGTTTGCCGTCACCGAGATGCACCCACGCCCGCCGTGGGCGATGAAGCCAATGGCGTTCGGATCGTCGCCCGAGAGTTGGACGAACTTTTCACCGGCAAACGCGCGATGAAACGCGACGCGGCCGAGATCACCTGAGGCATCCTTGATGCCGACGACGTTCTTGAGCTGAGCAGCCCTGCCCACGGTCTGCGCCGAGATGTCGACCACGGTGCGGCCCGGCACGTTGTAGAGATAGATCGGGATATCGACGGCGTCGTTGATCGCCTTGAAGTGCGCGAGCATCCCGTCTTGGCTCGGCTTGTTGTAGTACGGCGCAACGACCAGCACGGCATCGGCGCCAACGCGCTTCGCATGTTCGGCCAGTTCGATGGCGTGTGCGGTATTGTTCGAGCCAGCGCCCGCGATCACCGGCACTTTGCCGGCGGCGGCTTCCACAGTCATCTCCACAACCCGGACATGTTCTTTCAGGCTCAGCGTGACGCTCTCGCCAGTGGTCCCGCAGGGAACCAGGGCGTGCGAACCCTCAGCGATCTGGCGTGCGACCAAGGCCTGAAACGCCTGTTCATCAACGATTCCGTTGCGAAATGGCGTAATGAGCGCAGGAATCGAGCCGTGAACCATGAACAACGTCCGTTTGGGGGTAGAGTTGGCGCGATTCCTGCCACAGTGTCGGGCGAGGTTAAATAGCGGCCCGCCAACCCTGGTTTGCGGGCCGCAGGCTGTTTCATTGCGAGGCGGGTAAATGAACCGACCCAATCTGATCCGCGCGTGCGCGGTTGCTGCGGCCGCGAGCGCCGCCCTGGTGGCCTCAAGCGCGCTCGGCCAGCAGGATGTGCAACCCCTGCCGGTCAGCGCCGAAGCCGTTGGCTATGCACCGGCGCCTCCGATGCCGTCGGCCGCGGAGCGGATGCGCCTGCGCGATGGTTTGGCTGCGGCTCAATCCGGCGATTGGAGCGGGCTGGCGTCGCTGCGCGACAGTTCTAGCGATCCGCTCGTCCGCCGTATGCTGCAGTGGCGCTGGGCCTCGTCGACCGAGGCGCCGCTCTATTTCTCCGACATCAAACAGGCGCTCGACGACCTGCAAGGCTGGCCTGGCCGCACGGCGATGCGCCAACGGGCTGAGCAAGCGATCCTCGATAGCCGCTTGTCACCCACGGAACGCGTCGCATTCCTGCGCCAAGACGGCGGCCCGATCACCGGCGACGGCCGCATTGCGCTGGCGATGGCGCTGCGCGATTCCGGCCAACGCGCAGAGGCCAACGAGATCGCACGCGCCGCCTGGCGCGACGACGCGCTGACCAGCGCCGGCGAGGACCGGGCGCTGCAAGAATTCAGCTCCGTTTTCACTCAGGAAGATCATGCCGCACGCGTGAGCGGGCTCCTGTGGCGTGATCAGCGCACGGCGGCGCAACGGCTGTTCTCGCGCATCTCTCCGGCCGATCGCGCGCTGGCGCAGGCGCGCATCGCCATTCAGACCCGCGCCCGCCGCGGCCTGCAGGCCGCCATCGACGCCGTGCCGGCGTCACGTCAGGACGATCCTGGCCTTCTGTTCGACCGCGCCCAATATCGCCGCCGCACCGATCAGCCGATCGATGCGATGCAGATGGCGGCGCGGATTGATGCACGCGAAGCGCCGCTGGCGGCGCGCTCAGACATCTTCCGCGAGCGACGCATCTATCTTCCGCGCGCCATGCGCGCCGGCAATTACAGCCTCGCGTATCAGCTCGTCTCCAACCATGGCCTGACAAGCGGCGAATCCTTCGCCGACGCCGAATGGCTCTCCGGCTGGATCAGCCTGCGCTATCTCAATCAACCGCAGCGCGCCGCCGAGCACTTTTCGCATCTGAGCGAGAATGTGTCGTCGCCGGTTAGCCTCTCACGCGCACTCTATTGGCGGGCCGAGGCGCAGCAGGCGCTGGGCAATCGCGCCGAGGCCGAACGCCTCTTCAACGAGGCAGCGCGCTTCAACTTCACCTATTACGGCCAGCTCGCAGCAACACGTGGCGACCGCACGGCGATGCTCTCGCTGCCGGCTTCGGAGCAGGTTTCCGACGGCGCACGCAACCGGTTCAACAATCGCGAATTGGTGCGCGCACTGCGGTTGATGGCCGAGGTCGGCGCGCAACGCGACTTCGAGTCTATCGCATTCTATCTCGATGACACGCTCGACGATCCGATGGAGATGGAGCTGTTGTCCCAGCTCGCGCGCGAGCAGAGCTACCACCGCACGGCGCTGCGCAGCGCTAAGGCCGGCCTGTTCCGCAACGTGGTCGCAACCAGCTCAGCTTACCCGCTGATAGATCTGCCTCAGACGGTGCGCTCGCAAAACCGGATCGAACCGGCGCTGGTGCTGGCGATCATCCGGCAGGAAAGCGAGTTCGACGTCGGCGCGATCTCCAGCGCCAACGCGCGCGGCCTGATGCAGCTCATCCCGTCGACGGCGCAGGCTCAGGCGCGCCGTGAAGGCATGACCTTCGAACGCGCCGCGCTAACCACGGATGCGCAGTACAACATGACCCTCGGCTCGGCGCACTTGGCCGATCTGGTCGATAGCTTCAATGGCTCGTACGTTCTGGCGATCGCGTCCTACAACGCCGGTTCGCACCGTGCGCGTGAGTGGATTTCGGACTGGGGCGATCCGCGCTCGCCTTCTGTGGACGTCGTCGATTGGATCGAGTTGATCCCGTTCTCGGAAACGCGAAACTATGTGCAGCGCGTCACCGAGAACCTGCAAGTCTATCGCTACCGGCTGGCGGGTGAGCCGACGCCGATCACGCTCGAGCGCGATCTGAAGCGCGGCGGCTAAGCCGCCAGCGCGCGCTCGAAGGTATCGACGTCGACATTACCGCCGCTGGCGATCAGCGCCACCGTATGCCCGCGCACGTCGGCGCCGCCTTCAAGCAGCGCCGCGAGAGACGCCGCACCGGAGGGTTCGAGCACCAGCTTCAGGCGCTGGAACGCAAACCTCATCGCGCGCAGCACCGCATCATTCGACACGACGAACACACGCTCGAAGCGTTCGCGCGCGATGGCATAGGGGATCTCGCCCATATGCTCGGTGAGCAAGCCGTCACAGATGGATCGAATGCCTGGCGCGTTGCGCTGGATCGAACCGGCTTCGAGCGTCCGCTGAATGTCGTTGTGCCCCTCCGGTTCTACCGCGAACACGCGTGCCTTCGGCAGTGCCAACGCTGTGCCCGCCGCCAAGCCGCCACCGCTCGCCGGCACGAAGACGACGTCCGGCGAAATGAGGTCGGCGACTTCCAAAGCGGCGGTCCCCTGCCCCGCAAGCACGAACGGATCGTCGAAAGGTTTGATTAAGGAGAGACCACCTTCAGCGGCGAGGCGGGCGCCGATCTCTTCTCGGCTCTCGCCGACGCGATCATAAGTCACCACCGTCGCACCGAGACTGCGCGTGGTGTCGAGTTTAATCTTCGGCGCATCGGCGGGCATCACGATCGTCGCTTTGATCCCGAAAATTTTCGACGCCGTCGCCACCGCGATCGCGTGATTGCCGGAGGAGAATGCGATCACGCCCTTGGCCCGCACCTCGGGCGTGAGCGCTGCAATTGCGTTGGTGGCGCCGCGCATCTTGAAGGCGCCGCCGCGCTGCAGGTTCTCGGCTTTCACCCAAACCTTCGCGCCCGTAATCTCGTCCAGCACGTCGTTGCGGATCAACGGCGTCTTTACGGCGATGCCTTCAATCCGCTTGGCTGCGGCTTTCACATCTTCGATGGTCGGGATCATTGGGAGCCTCTTGGTTTGGCGCGGCGTGTCGGCGGGGCGGTGAGCGGGTCGTCAGGCCAGGGGTGTTTCGGATAGCGGCCGCGCATCTCGCTGCGCACCGCCGCGTAGGAACCGCGCCAAAACCCTGGCAAATCCTTGGTGGTTTGCACCGGCCGGTGTGCGGGCGACAGCAGACGAAGGCTCAGCGGTACGCGGCCGTTGGCGATCGCCGGATGCTTGGCCTCGCCGAACATTTCCTGCAGCCGCACATCAAGCGCCGGCCCGCCATCGCTTTCATAGTCGATCGAAAGCGATGATCCTGCCGGCGTCTCGAACTTCGCCGGCGCCTCGGCGGCAAGGCGGCGGCGCTGATCGTAGTCCAGCGCATTCAGCAATGCCTGCGAAACATCGACCTGCTTCAGCGAACTGGCGCCATCAAGGGCAGGCGCCAGCCACGCCTCCGCGCTCGCCTGCAACGCGTCGTCGCTCCAATCGGGCCAGGCATCAGGTTCGAGCGTACGCAAGAACTGCACGCGCGCGCGCGTTTGCCTGGCGGTGTCGTTCCAATCGAGGTGCTGCAATCCCTGGTCGGCGACCACATCCAACAGAGCCTGCTTCAGCTCCGCGCCCGAGAGCCGCTCCAGCGGCGCCTCCGAGAGAACTAACTTGCCAAGCCGGCGCACCCTGCGCGCGCGCAGCGCGCCGCTTGCCGTGTCGATCGACGCCGAGGCGCGGGTTTCAATCTGATCGCCGAACATCGCTTCGATGTCGGCAAAGTCTATTGGCGCCCCGAGGATCACCTGCGCCCGCCCGGCCGCGCCGGCCAGGTCAGCGATGACGGCATACTGCGCCTTCAGCAATGGCGACGTCGCCTCAACGGCAGCCGCACGGCCATTCACGAGAGAGAAGCCCCCCTGACGTAGCTTTGCGATGCGGTCGGGATAGGCAATGGCAAGGACGCGGCCTGCGTGATCTTCGTCGACCTCATCGAACTCCGCGCCGGTCATTTTCGCGATGCGTGTCGCGAGCGCGCGCGCGCCGGATGCACGCTGTCCACCTTCGCCTCGGAATACAAAGAGACGATCGCGCAAATCAGTACTGCGGCCTCCCAGACCCTGCTCGGTCAACAGCATGGCGATTCGAGCCGCGAGCAGGACGTCGCCGCTTCGCGCGGCGATGGTGACCATATGTGCGAGACGCGCCGGTAGCGGCAGCTTCGCGATAGCTTCGCCATGCGGCGTGAGGCGGCCATCGCTATCGAGCGCGCCGATACGCTTCAGCAGTGCGATCGCTTCATTCCATGCGGGGGCCGGAGGCGGATCGAGCCAAGCGAGCGCGGTGGGATCGCTGACGCCCCAGGCCGCCAGATCGAGCGCCAACCCGCTCAGATCGGCGTCCATGATTTCCGGACGATCGAACGGCGGCAAAGCGCGGGTTTCGCCCTCACTCCAAAGCCGCCACGCGACGCCAGGCTCGAGACGGCCGGCGCGGCCAGCGCGTTGCGCAATCGCCGCTTGGCTCGCACGCACGGTTTCCAGCCGCGTGAGTCCGAGCGCTGGCTCAAATTTGGGCCGGCGCGCGAGGCCGCTATCGACGACGATGCGCACGCCCTCGATCGTCAAACTGGTCTCAGCGATAGACGTCGCAAGCACGACTTTCCGGCGCCCCGCGGGCGCCGGTGAAATCGCCGCGTCCTGTTCCGCCGCGTTCATGGCGCCGAACAGGGGAAGAATGTCTACGTTCGGATCACGGATCGTCGCACGGAGTTGCTCGGCCGTGCGGTTGATCTCGCCGACGCCCGGAAGAAACACCAGCGCCGAGCCGGGCTCCGCCGCCAGCGCGGCGCGCGTGGCGGCGGCGACTTCCTCCTCAAGCCGCGCCCGCGTGTCGCGCGGCCGATAAAAATGGCGCACCGGAAACATCCGCCCTTCGCTCACGATCACCGGTGCGTCACCCAGCAAGGACGCTACCCGCGCCGCGTCGAGTGTCGCCGACATCACGATAAGCTTGAGGTCTGGGCGCAACGCGCTTTGGGTGTCGCGCGCCAGCGCGAGTCCCAGATCGCCATCGAGACTGCGTTCGTGAAATTCGTCAAAGATGACCGCCGCGACACCACGCAGTTCGGGATCGTCGAGGATCATGCGCGTGAACACGCCTTCGGTCACGACTTCGATGCGGGTGGCGCGGCTGATCTTGGAATCGAGGCGGACGCGATAGCCGATCGTCCCACCCACTTGCTCGCCCCGCTCAAAGGCCATCCGCGAGGCGGCCGCGCGTGCGGCAAGCCGGCGGGGTGAGAGCAGGATGATCTTGCCGCCTTTGACCCACGCGGCGTTCAGCAGCGCCGGCGCGACACGCGTCGTCTTACCCGCGCCGGGGGGCGCGACCAGCACCGCCTCGCCGCGCGCGGAAAGCGCCTCGACCAGCTGTGGAAGAACGTCCTCGACCGGAAGCATGGGCCGGGCTTAGCCAATCCGCTTGTCCCTGTCTCGCCGCATTGGCGCGGCAGGTTGGCGAAGGTATAGGCTGGCCGCCTGAGCCGGGAGCTGAACATGCGCATGCGGACTTTGGGGAAAATCGCGGTTGTGATCGCCGCGTGCGTAAGCGTCGTCGCGTGCTCAACCGGCCGCACCGCCGATACCCGCCGCGGCGTTTCAGGCGCCGCCTCAATCCCCCTCCGAGACGTCGGCCTGATGCGGCCGGAGATTCCGCTGCTGCTGCGCAATCTGCAGTACCCCTACGCGACGGCGACGCTTGCCGATTGCGCGGCTGTCAGCCGCGAGATCAGCCAGCTCGACGCCGTGCTTGGACCGGAGAGCTATCAGCCTGGCCCGAACCGCAACATCTGGGACCGCAGCGGCGACTTCGTTGAAGATCAAGCGATTCAGGCGGCGGAGAACACCGCGTCCGATTTGATTCCGTTCCGCTCTTGGGTGCGGCGCATCAGCGGCGCAAGCCGCGCTGAGCGCGACGCGTTGCGCGCTGTCGCCAACGGCCAGCAGCGCCGTACCTTCCTGCGCGGCTATGGCGCTTCGCTTGGCTGCCCGAGCATCATTCCGCCGCCACCGCCGGCAGCGCGCCAGCGCACGAACTAAGCGGGCTCACTCTTTCGTTTGAAGTCCGCCACGAATTGCGTGAGTTCGCCCTTGGCGATCGCCGCGCGCAGGCGCGCCATCAGGAATTGGTAGTACGCGATGTTGTGCCAAGAGAGCAGAACTTGGCCGAGCAACTCGCCTGCTTTGAAGAGATGATGCAGATACGCCTTCGAGTAGTCGCGGCTCGCAGGGCAATCGATGCGTGGGTCGAGCGGCGTTTCATCCTCGGCGTAGCGTGCGTTGGTGATGTTCAGCGGGCCATCGTCTAGCCATGCCTGGCCGTGACGGCCGGAGCGAGTTGGCAGGACGCAGTCAAACATGTCGACGCCGCGTACAACGCTTTCGACGATATCGAGCGGCTTGCCGACGCCCATGAGATAACGCGGCCGATCCTGCGGCAGCAGCGGCGTGGTCACATCGAGCGTCGCCAGCATGGCTTCATGGCCTTCACCGACGGCGAGCCCCCCGATGGCGTAGCCGTCAAAACCCTCGCTCACGAGCGCTTCCGCCGACATGCGGCGGAGTTCGGGATCGACGCCCCCCTGGACGATGGCAAACAGGTTCTGCGCCTCGCGGGCGCCAAACGCCGCCTTGCAGCGCTTGGCCCAGGCGAGCGAAAGGCGCATCGCCTTTTCGACATCCTCGCGCGGCGCGGGAAGCGCCGGGCATTCATCGAGTTGCATCACGATGTCGGCGCCAATTTGATCGGCCTGAATCTCCATCGCGATCTCGGGCGTCAACCGATGCTGGCTGCCATCGACATGACTGCGAAAGGTTACACCGTCGGCATCAAGCTTCCGCAGCTGCGCGAGCGACATGACTTGATAGCCGCCGCTGTCCGTCAGGATCGGCTTGTCCCAGCGCATGAAGCGATGCAGGCCGCCGAGCCGCTTCATGCGCTCGCCGCCGGGACGCAGCATCAAATGGTAGGTGTTGCCGAGAATGATGTCGGCGCCGGTCGAAGAGACTTGATCGACTGTCAGGCCCTTCACCGTACCGGCAGTGCCGACCGGCATGAAGGCGGGCGTGCGTATGTCGCCGCGCGTGGTGCGCAGAACACCTGTGCGCGCGGCGCCATCGCGCGCGCTGATTTCGAAGGGAAAGCTCATTCGGCCCGCCATAACAGGCTGGCGTCGCCATAGGAATAGAAGCGGTACCGCTCGGCGACAGCGTGTGCGTAAACGGCCTTCATACGATCGAGGCCAGAGAAGGCTGAAACGAGCATGAACAATGTCGATTTGGGCAAGTGGAAGTTGGTCCAGAGCCCGTCAACGACACGGAAACGATACCCAGGCGTGATGAAGATGTCGGTGCCGCCGGCCTCAGCCCGGACGCTGCCATCTTCGTTTGCCGCAGACTCCAGCGAACGCAGCGCCGTGGTGCCGATGGCGATGACGCGGCGCCCCTCCGCTTTCGCGCGATTGATGGCGCCGGCAGTGTTCGCGGAAATTTCGCGCCACTCGGAATGCATGATGTGCGCTGCGGTGTCCTCCACCTTCACCGGCAAGAATGTGCCCGCGCCGACGTGCAGGGTTACATGAGCGCGATCGACGCCGGCTTCGTCCAACGCCGCGAACAGTGCGCTGGTGAAGTGCAGACCGGCCGTGGGCGCGGCGACCGCGCCCTCCTTGTCGGCGTAGATGGTTTGATAATCTTGATGATCCTCCTCATCCGGCGCGCGTTTGGCGGCGATGTAAGGCGGCAGCGGCATGGCGCCCGAGGCAGCGATTGCGGCATCCAGATCGGAACCGGCCAGTTCGAACGCGAGTGTGATTTCGCCGTCTTCACCTTTGGCGGCCACCGCAGCGTCGAGTGCGCCAAGCAGACACGCGCGATCATCCAGCGCGCCAAAACGAATACGATCACCCTCGCGCAATCGTTTTCCGGGCTTGGCGAGCGCCGTCCACGAAGATGGCGAGAGCCGCTTTAGAAGCGTGGCCTCAACCGCGACGCTAGACTCGTCACGCACCCGCACGCCGTTCAGGCGCGCCGGAATGACGCGCGTGTCGTTGAAAACGAGCAGGTCGCCCGGCCGAAACAGCTTCGGCGCATCGCGCACTGTGAGATCCTCGAACGCGCCGCCCGCCGGCACATGCAGCAGGCGCGCGCTGTCGCGCGGCCGCGCCGGGCGCAGCGCAATCAGTTCTTCCGGCAGTTCGAAATCAAACAGATCGACGCGCATCACGACTCCGGCGACGAAAAGGACTCGTCATCGCATCCGAATTCCGTCTCCATTGCATCTTTCGCCGCGAGTGCAAGAGAATAGCCCATGACCGACGAAGAGCCGCCGCCCCCTCTCCCCAATCCGAACGATCCGCGGCGCACGGGGCATCGCTGGCTCGACATGGTCGTCGCCTTCTCGGCGCTACTGATCTCAGTTGTTTCCATCTTCGTCGCTCAACAGAGCAACCAGTCGATGGAGCGCATTACCCGCGCCAGCGCCTGGCCGTTCATCCAGATCGGCAGCGGCAACGCCAGTGATGGGGGCGCAGCTGAGTTGAACTTCAGCATTTCGAATGTCGGCACCGGTCCGGCGCGCGTTTACGCCTATGACGTCCAGGTCGACGGCCGGCCATTGCCGCCCGGCGGGCACCTGCTCACACGCATACTGCAGGCGTGCTGCAACGCCGAGTTCGAGGCCGCAATCGCGCGCACCGGCGGAGAAATCGCCGCGATGGGTCCGGAGATGTCCTCTCCAGTGGCAGAACGCTTCATCGCGCCTAACGGCGAGATCACGTCGCTGCGCTGGCCGAGATCAGAAGAAAACAGAGCCCTCTGGACCGCTCTCGATAGCGCGCGCCAAGGCGGACGCATCACGACGACCGTCTGCTATTGCTCCGTTTTCGACGAATGCTGGATCGCGCGCTCGAATTCGTTCCCGCCGCAAGAGACGAACTCTTGTGAGAGTCCGGCTCTGCAGGTCGGGCGCTGACTACTCAGCTTTCGCGGAAACGATCTTGCCCGGATTGCGCGGCGGCTCGCCCTTCGGCAGCGCGTCCACCGCTTCCATGCCTTCCACCACTTGACCCCAGACCGTGTATTGCTTGTCCAGGAAGCGGGCGTCGTCGAAGCAGATGAAGAACTGGCTGTTGGCCGAGTTCGGATCGTTGGTGCGCGCCATCGAGCAGACGCCGCGCACATGCGGCTCAGCGTTGAACTCTTGCTTCAGGTTCGGCTTCGAGGAGCCGCCGGTGCCGTTCTTGCGGCCACCGTCGCCGCCTTGCGCCATGAAGCCCGCGATCACGCGGTGGAACGGCACGTCATTATAGAATCCCTCGTTCGCCAGCTCGCCGATGCGCTGGACATGGTTCGGCGCGAGGTCCGGTCGGAACTTGATCTTCACCGTGCCGGTGTCGAGCTCCAGCGTCAGGGTATGAAAGGTATGATCGACCACCAGCTTCTCTCTCTGTTCGGATTGCGCGGCACGCGCGCGGGAATTTCAACATCACAGACCGAGAAGTCGGCGCGGCGTTCGCGGCGGGTTTCGTCGATCAGATCACGGAATTGCGGACCATCAGTGCGCAGAATGTAAATTGGCGCGCGCTCGCTTTCCGGCAAGTCGGCGGCGATGCGCACAGCAATCATGCGGTCCGGGTTCGGCGGCGGATTGCCGACGGCGATCTGCATCACCGCGGTTTGGCCCCATACGACCCGACCAAAAATCGTGTAGCGCTTATCCAGCGCCGTATTCGGCTGGCGCATGATGAAGAACTGGCTGTTGCCGGAGTTCGGATTGTCCGAACGCGCCATCGAGACAACGCCCTGGCAATGCAGCGCGTTCGCCGACACACGGCCGTCGCTCGTCACCGCCATCTGCGCGTCCGGCTGCGATTCAATCGGCAGCGCCTTGTAGAAACCCAAGCGCGCACGGCTTTGCTCGGCCGCCTGGATGAACGGCATCTCAGGCCCACGGCGGAACATGAATTCTTCGCGGAGATCCGGAAGCGACGACGCCCCCTCGCCCGTACCGAGCGGATCACCGGTCTGGGCCATGAAATCATCGACGACGCGGTGGAATGTCAGGCCATCATAGAAGCCCAAGCGCGTCAGCGCCTTGATACGCTCGACATGACGCGGCGCAATTTCCGGATAGAGTTCGATGACGATCCGGCCGTGGACGGTATCGATGTAGAGCGTGTTCTCGGGATCGACCTGACGCCAGTTGCGCGGATCGGGCGTCTGGGCGGACGCCACATCGAACATGCCAGCGAGGCCCAACGCGAGCACCGCCGCAGCCAAAAACTTTCCAAAGCGCAGCATTACGACACCCCGAACTTCGCCTTCAGTCGTCCTTCTACTTCTTTGGGCACGAAGTGCGCGACGCTTCCTTGCAGTCGCGCGATTTCTTTCACCAGCCGGCTCGCGATCGCTTGGTGCGTCGGATCGGCCATGAGAAAAACCGTTTCGATGGCGGGATTTAGCTTCTGGTTCATCCCCACCATCGCGAATTCGTACTCAAAGTCGGCGACCGCTCTAAGTCCCCGGACGATGATTTGCGCCCCTACGCTTTCCGCGAATGACATCAGCAATGTGTCAAAAGGTTGGATGACGATCTCAGCGCCGCCTTTGATCTTGGCGCATTGCTCCCGGACCATCTCGACCCGCTCGTCCAATGTGAAGAGCGGCCCCTTGTCCTGGTTGATAGCGACGCCGATGACGAGCCGGTCCACCAGAGTGGCGGCGCGTGCAATAATATCCACATGGCCATTGGTCGGGGGATCGAACGTCCCCGGGTAGAGGCCAACGCGGACCTTTTTCGTCACTTCGCCTCTCCCTCGCCCTCGGCTTCAGGGGCCTCGCCCGCTTCGCCGTTATCACCGCCTAGCGCTTCAAGGCGCTCGGCCGCAACAACATGCTCGTCATCGCTGACATTGATCAAGATCACACCCTGGGTGGCGCGGCCTGCGATGCGGATTTGGTCGATTGCGGTCCGAATGAGCTGGCCCTTGTCGGTGACCAGCAGCAATTCCTCCTCATCGAGCACCGGGAACGACGCGACGATGCGCGCGTCGCCAACCAGTTTGTGGGCGATGAGGCCTTTGCCGCCACGATTGGTGACTCGGTACTCGTAAGCTGACGCGCGCTTGCCGAGGCCGGCGGACGTCACCGTCAGAATGAATTGCTCCTGTGTTTTCAGCCATGCCAGACGCTCGAAGGGCGTCGGCGCGGCATCGCCTTCGGCGGCAGGCGCCTCCTCTTGGTCAACCTCGACATCACCACGCGATTGCGCATCCCATTTGAAGAAGTCCGAGACCTCCTTGGAGGTGACATCGACGTGCTTCAGCACGGCCATGCCGATCACGCTGTCGCCGTCCTTCAAATCGACCCCGCGCACGCCGGTGGAATCGCGGCCCTTGAACACGCGTACGTCCGTGGTGCGGAAGCGCACGCATTGGCCGTTGGCGGTCGTGAGCAGCACGTCGTCTTCTTCGGTGCAGATCTGAACGCCGATGATGCCGTCGCCTTCATCGGGTTTCATCGCGATTTTGCCGTTGCGGTTCACCTGCGTGAAGTCGCTGAGCTTGTTGCGGCGCACGCCACCCGATTTGGTCGCGAACATCACATCAAGCTTATCCCAATCGCGCTCGTCCTCCGGTAGCGCCATCACTGACGTGATGGTCTCGCCCTGGCCGAGCGGCAACAGGTTCACAAGCGCGCGGCCCTTGGTGCGCGGATCGCCCGCCGGGATACGCCACGCCTTCATCTTGTAGGCCATGCCCGACGACGAGAAGAACAGGATCGGCGCGTGCGTCGAGGCCACGAACACGCGCGTGACGAAATCCTCGTCCTTCATCTGCATGCCTGCGCGGCCTTTGCCGCCGCGGCGCTGGGTCCGATAAGCGGCGAGCGGCGTGCGCTTGACGTAGCCGCCGTGCGTCACCGTAACGACCATCTCCTCGCGCGGGATCAGCGCTTCGTCGTCGATGTCGCCTTCGGATTCCGAGAAGGCCGTGCGGCGCGGCACGCCGAAAGCTTCCTTCACGGCGGTGAGTTCGCCGCGAATGATGTCCAGGATGCGCTCGCGCGAACCGAGGATTTCGAGCAATTCCTTGATCTCTTGGGCGATCTCGTTTGCCGCCTTCGCGATGTCGTCGCGGCCGAGGCCGGTGAGGCGCGAGAGTGTCAGCGCAAGAATGGCGCGCGCTTGCTCATCCGAGAGCCGCACCTTGTCGCCGTCAGCGACGACGGTGCGCGGGTCGGCGATGAGCGCGATCAGCGGCATCATATCGCCGGCCGGCCAATCACGCGCGATCAAGCGCTCGCGCGCCACTCCCGGATCCGGGCTTTCGCGGATGAGCTTGATCACTTCGTCAATGTTGGCGACGGCGATGGCGAGGCCAACGGTTTCGTGACCGCGCTTGCGCGCCTTCGCCAGACGGAACTTGGTGCGGCGGGTGACGACCTGTTCGCGGAACGAAAGGAAGATTTCGAGGATCTTCCGCAAACCCATCTGCTCGGGCTTGCCCTGGTTCAGCGCCAGCATGTTGACGCCGAACGAGGTCTGCAGCGACGAATAGCGATAGAGCTGGTTCAGCACCACGTCCGGCACGGCATCGCGTTTGAGTTCGACGACTAGGCGTACGCCCAAGCGGTTCGATTCATCGCGCACTTCGGCAATGCCTTCGATGCGCTTCTCACGCACCTGCTCGCCGATCTTCTCGACCATCTCGGCTTTGTTCACCTGATAAGGAATTTCGGTGAACACGAGCGCTTCGCGCCCGCGGATGGTTTCGTTGTGATGCTTGGCGCGGATCATCACCGAGCCACGGCCGGTCATCAGCGCGAGACGCGCACCGGCGCGGCCAAGGATTTCACCGCCCGTCGGGAAGTCCGGTCCGGGTACGATGTCTAGCAAGTCGAGATCGGAGATACTCGGATTGTCGATCATCGCCACCGTGGCGTCGATAACCTCCGAAAGATTGTGCGGCGGGATGTTCGTCGCCATGCCGACCGCGATGCCGCCGCCGCCATTGACCAAAAGGTTCGGGAAGCGCGCCGGCAAAACCGTCGGCTCCTGCACCGTGCCGTCGTAATTGTCCTGAAAGTCGACGGTGCCTTCGTCGATATCGTCCAGCAGCGCGCGCGCCGCCTTCGTCAAACGCGCTTCGGTGTAACGCATCGAAGCCGGCATATCGCCATCGATCGAGCCGAAATTTCCTTGGCCGTCGACGAGCGTCAGACCCATTGAGAAATCTTGCGCGAGACGCACGAGCGTGAGGTAGATCGCCTGGTCGCCGTGCGGGTGGTAATTGCCCATCACTTCGCCGACAGACTTCGCGCTCTTGCGGAAGCTCTTGTCGTGCGTGTTCCCGGATTCATCCATCGCGTAGAGAATGCGGCGGTGCACCGGCTTCAGGCCGTCGCGCGCATCAGGCAGCGCGCGCGAGACGATGACGCTCATCGCGTAATCGAGATATGAGCGCTTCAGCTCGTCTTCGACGCTGATCAGCTGAACGCCTTTGGGAAGGGATGGTCCGCCGTTCTCGGCGGGATCGGACGTGTCTGACACGGGACCCGGTCTAATTCTTGGGGCTCAAACGAGCGGTTCTGGGAAGCAGAAAAAGGCTAGAAAAAACTGGCCTCGATTCCGTCGGAAACTAACATTGTGACGGCCCAGTCGCAAACCAAGGACCAGCTCATGCGCTCTCTCGCCGCCCTCGTTTTTGCAGCCCTGATGGCCGCCTGCTCCAGCACGCCAGATAGCGCTCAGTTGGCGCGGGAACTGACGCCACGAACGGTTTGGATCGTCGGCGGCGACGGACAGGCGGTCGGCCAGGCGACCTTCACCGAGGCTCCGACGGGCGTATTGATTCGTATGGAGTTTTTGGAGCGCCGATTGCCGCAAGGCTGGCACGGCTTGCATTTGCACGATCGCGGCGATTGCAGCGACTTCGCCGCGGGATTCCAAGCCTCGGGCGCGCACGTCACCCTCAACCACCGCGTGCAGCACGGGCTACTCAATCGCCGCGGGCCTGAAGCCGGCGATCTCCCGAACATCCACGCAGCGCCCAGCGGTGTTTTCGGTGCGGAGGTGTTCTCCCCCTATGTCACGCTGCACAGCGCCCGCATCGGCAATCGCTTGCCCCTGCTCGACAATGACGGCGCCGCGTTACTCATTCACGCTGGCCCGGATGATCACAGCACCCAGCCAATCGGCAACGCCGGAGGACGCATCGCCTGCGCCGCGCTTACGCCATTGCCTTGAAGCGCCGCTCAGCGATTGCAACCAGCAACACGCCGCCAATCGTCAGCGCCGCGCCGAATAGGATCTGAGGCGTGATCTGATTGTGCAGCACCAACGCGGCCAGCGCGAATGAGATCACCGGCGTCATCAGCAGGTATGGCGTCGTGCGCGAGACTTCGTATTTCTGCACAAGCTTGAACAGAAACGCGTTGGCGACGATCGAGGAGATAAGGCCGCCGAAGATCAGCGCGACCCACACCAGCCAGTGCGCGTTCGCTGCGGCTTCAACGTGCCCACCTTCAAACAAGAGCGACGCGCCAACCATGGTCGGCACAATCGCCAACGCGATCCAGGCTTGCGTCGCCCAGACGTCTGTACCCGCTATTTTGCGCACCATGACAGCGCCTAAGCCGTAGAACACCGAGGCGAGCCCGACGAGGAAGAGCGCCCAGCCTTGTGCGAACACAGCTGGATCAAAGGTCATCGAAGCCGTGCCGAGAAAGGCAACAATTACACCGGCCCATCGAAGCGGCGACACCACTTCTTTCAAAAGTAACGCCGCGAACACAACCGACGCCGGCGCCCACAACTGCATCGCGACCACCATCGGTGCGATATCGGTTGCGAGCTTCAGTCCCGCGTACTGAACGCCAAAATGCAAGGGTCCGACGAAGACCAGCATCAGCGCGAACGGCTTCCAGACCTCGCGCGGCGGAATACGAATGAACCAAATCAGCACCGCCAGCACGAAGGCGAAGCGCACCGCCACCGTCATCATCGCGGGCAGTGCATCGACGGCGATCTTCGCGAGGATGTTGTTGACCCCCCAGATGACCGCGATCGAGATCAGCTGGATGAGATCCAGCGGCGTGAAGGCGCGAGATGGGGTGGTCACCCGCCGCTCTTACCCAGATTCAAGCGCCTAGGCGCGGGGTTCCGCTGCGGTACCATTATCCGCATGCCGCAGCCGGCGCCGAGGCCAGCTGGAATGCGACGAATGACCGGTATCCTCCGATAAGTGTAACTTGCGTTACACCCCGGCTCAGGTCAAATGAGCGGGTACCCTTAAGAAAGCAACTCGCTTGCAAACGCTCGCCGCGCCAGTGGACTGGCTGCCGTACCTCCAGGACCCGGCCTGGATGCCACACGCCTATGACGCGCGCGCGGACACTCTGGTTTTTGCTCACCTCTCGCGCGACGCGCAGCGCCGGGCTGTGTTCATAGACCGCCGCTTCGTCGAGCGAGCGCAGCAATCGCCGCCGGCGCCGTTGACGGACCTGCCGCTCGTTGAGCTCCGACATGAACGCGGCCCGATGCACTTCATCTTTCACACCGCGTACTGCTGTTCGACGTTGCTGACGCGGGCGCTGGACATCCCGGGTGTTTCGATGGGCGTGAAAGAGCCGGCGGTGCTCGTCGGCTTCGCGCAGCATTGGGCGAACGCGCGCCAAACACCGGGCGCACTCGATGCTTTCGGCGTGACGCTCGATCTGCTGTCGCGCCCGCTCTCCCCCGGCGAAACGCAAATCGTGAAACCGAGCAACGTCGCCACGCATCTCATCCCCGAAATCCTGCATATGCGGCCGGACGCGAAAGCGCTCATACTCTGGTCGAACCTCGACACGTTTCTGGGCGCCATCGCCCGGCGCGGCGCGGGCGGCAGAGCGTTCGCGCGGCAAGTCTTTCAGGGCTTCGCCGACGCCATCCCCCTGGATCCGCCCTTCTCTCGAGAAGAGCTGCTGATCCAAACCGATCTGCAACTCGCGGCGCAAGTGTGGCTGATGCAGATGGCATTCCTAAGCTCAGTCGTACGCCGCCATGGCGCCGCGCGCATCCGTGTGTTGAGCAGCGACAGCTTCCTTGCCGATCCGGAACGCACCTTGTCCACGCTCGCACAGCATTTCAGCCTGGCGATCAGCACTGAGCGGAGCGCCGAGATCGCCGGCGGGCCGATCTTCCGCGAACACGCAAAACAGCCGCTGTTGCCGTTCGATGCCGCAGCGCATCACGCGCAGAACGCGGCGCTTGATAAGGCCCACGCCAGTGAGATTGCCGTGACAAAGCGTTGGGCGATTGAACTCGCGCGGCAATGCAACGTGCCTCTTACCTTGCCGGATACGCTTTTCGACTAATGGCGGCCGCGACGGGCTGACGGGCGAGACCGTGCGCGTTAGCGTTCTGGCCATGACACTTGCACGCCGATCTATCCTTGCAGCCGCGGGCGCAGCGCTCGCTTCGGGATGCACCAACGCCCGCACAGCCGCCCAGCCGGAACCAACCGATGGCTGGCGCACCGGCCCGGATGCGCCTTACGCGGTGCAGGAAATTTATCCAGCGCTGCATCGTGGCGCGATCTGGATCGCCGGCGGCTTCGCACCTCTCGCCGCATTCGGGGCAACGCAGCGCGTGATTGTGCTGAACGTCGCAAGCAACAGCTGGAGCGAGGGCCCGCGCCTGCCGACGCCGTCGCACCATGTCCAACTCGCCTCACTCAACGGCGAACTCTACGCCATCGGCGGGTTCTTGGGCGGCGACAATCGCCGGCGTTGGATCTGCACGCCGCGTGTTCTGAAGCTTGATGGCGAAGGTTGGATCGAAGCGCCGTCGCTGCCGAAGCCAATCGCGGAAGGCATGCCGCTCGTTCACGCCGGCCGCATTCATTTGATCGGCGGGCGCTCTCCGCAGTCCGCAGCCAACCAAGAATGGGATGATCAGATCGACGTCGACGACCACTTCGTCTTCACACCGGCAGGCGGTTGGGAGCGTGCAGCACCGCTGCCGATGGCGCGCAACTCGCACGGCGGCGCGGTGCTTGGCGATGACCTGCACCTCATCTCGGGCCGAACCGTCGCCAATGGCCAGACGCCCGCGCATGACATTTACGACACGCGCACCGCGCGTTGGCGCGCAGGCGCGGCATTCCCCGAAGCACGCGGGGGCATCGCAGCGGCGGCTTGGCGCGGCAAAATCGTTGCCGGCGGCGGAGAAATCTTCGAGCCCGGTTCGGTGGGCGACACGCTCTATGAATTCACGGGCGATGCGTGGTCAGCCTTCACCCAGATGCCGACGCCACGGCACGGGCATGGTTTTGTCTCGGCGAACGAGCGGCTTTATGCGCTCGGCGGCGCGCGCCGGCCGAGCGCGGACGGTACACTGTCGAACGTGGACGTGTTGAGCTAGGCGCCGCGGAGCCCGCAGACGTCCGCTACGATCTCATAGGCGCGCACGCGCGCCGCGTGATCGTAGATGTGGGAGGCCAGGATGAGTTCGTCCGCGCCGGTGCGTTCGATAAAGGCGTCGATGCTGGCCTTCACGGTCGCGGGCGCGCCGATCGCGGAGCACTGAAGCACCTGTTCGAGTTGCGCGCGCTCCATATCGGTGAGGGTCGTCTCGAACGTGGGGTCGGGCGGCTGCAAGCGGCGCGGTTCGCCACGGCGGAGGCTCGCGAAGGCCTGCATCAGCGATGTCGCCAACAGCCGGCCCTCCTCGTCACTCGGCGCCGCGAAGATGTTGAAGCCAAGCATCACATGGGGCTTTTGCAATTGCTCCGACGGCTGGAACGTCGCCCGATAAATCTCGATCGCAGCCATCATTTGCTGGGGCGCGAAGTGCGACGCGAACGCGTACGGCAAACCCAGCGCGGCGGCGAGTTGTGCGCCGAAGGTGGAAGAGCCCAGAATCCAAAGCGGCGTGTTCGCGCCCTCGCCCGGCACAGCGCGCAGGCGCTGACCAGGCTCGCTCGGGCCAAGCAGCGCCTGCAATTCGAGCACGTCCTGCGGGAACCGATCTTCGCCGCCGATCAGCGTACGCCGGAGCGCGCGCGCCGTAAGCCCATCGCCACCCGGCGCACGCCCGAGGCCTAGATCGATGCGGCCAGGAAACAGCGCTTCCAGCGTGCCGAATTGTTCGGCGATGATGATGGGCGCGTGGTTCGGCAGCATGATCCCGCCGGCGCCGACGCGAATGGTCTTCGTCGCTTGCGCCGCGTTCATGATCGTCAGCGCCGTCGCCGCGCTGGCGATACCAGGCATGGCGTGATGCTCCGCCAGCCAGAAGCGATTGTAGCCTAACCGCTCGGCGTTCACCGCCAGATCGCGGCTGTTCGCTAGGGCCTGCGTTACGTCACTGCCTTCGACGATGGGTGCGAGATCGAGAACGGAGAACGGAATCATGGAAACGATATGGGCGCTCCTTTCGGAGCGCCCAACCCGTCACATACCCATTGTTCTTGCTTAGAACGGGATCTCGTCGTCGAGATCCTGGTTGAAGCTCTCGCGCGGGCCGTCGCTGACGCGCTTCTTGCCGCTGGATGAGCCGAAGCTCTCGCCGCCGCCGTCATCGTAGGAGCGGCCGCCGCCATCACCCTTGCCGCCGAGCATGGTGAGTTCGCCGCGGAAGCGTTGCAGCACGACTTCGGTCGTGTACTTCTCGACGCCGTTCTGCTCGTACTTACGCGTTTGCAGCTGGCCTTCGATGTAAACCGTCGAGCCCTTCTTCAGGTATTGCTCCGCCACCTTCGCGATGTTCTCGTTGAAGATCACGACGCGGTGCCACTCGGTCTTTTCCTTGCGCTCGCCGCTCTGCTTGTCGCGCCACGTCTCCGAGGTCGCGATGCTCAAATTGACGACCGGATCGCCGTTGTTGAGCCGGCGGATTTCCGGGTCCTTGCCCAGATTACCGACCAAAATCACTTTGTTGACGCTGCCAGCCATCGCCGACCTCCTGTTTCCTGCGCTGTACTCGATGGTGAGGCATCCGCCGGGCATATCCGGACAAATGTTCTCTCTATGTTCTATACGCCGACTCGCGCCATCGGTAAAGGGTCATTAACCACTCGAACCAACGACGCGAAATTCGGTCTACAGCGCTAGCGGCGGGCGTAGTGGCGCTCTACCGCGGCGATCCAGTCGCGTTCGCCCGCCAGCGACACATCCACCGGCACGCCAGAGGCGTTGAAGCCACGCGCCGGCAGTTCGTCCGAGGCGGCCGAGGATGGCAACCCGAGAAGGTGCCGAAGCCGTCCCTGGCCTGCGCCTGTCATTGATACGCTCTGATAGTCAATCGACCCGCCGGTGGGTTCGCCGAAGATCGTCACGCGGCCGCTGCGGCGCGCCGTCAGCACAAACGCTTCAGCCGCGCT
>CAYUOC010000032.1:0-30305 GCA_964446305.1 uncultured Terricaulis sp.
ATCCCACCGGCCTCTGGGGCACGTTCAAGCAATGGTTCGAACTGGGCGCAGTCGTGCGCAAGGGCGAGCGCGCCAGCGCGGTCGTGCTTTGGAAACAGGTCGAGAAACCCGATGCGGAAGACACCGAGAAGAAGCGTTTCTTCGCGCGCGGCTACAGCGTTTTCAACGTCGCCCAAGTGGACGGCCACGAACCCGAAGCCATCCCAACGCTTCCCGAGTCTGAGCGGTTGGCCCATACAGAAGCCTTCATCGCTGCCCTCGGAATCCAAATCATGCACGGCGGCGACATGGCCTATTATCGGCCATCCACCGATACGGTGCATCTGCCTCCCTTCGAACGCTTCTTCGATGCAGCGTCCGCCTACGGCGTTGCGCTGCACGAATGCGGCCATGCGAGCGGCGCAAAGCATCGCCTCGACCGCGACCTCTCGGGCCGCTTCGGCACTGAGAGTTATGCCGCCGAAGAGATTTGTGTGGAATTGGCGAGCGGTTTCGTCCTCGCCGATCTCGGCATCGCGCACAATCCACGCGAGGATCACGCCGCCTACATTGCAAGCTGGCTCACGATTTTGAAGTCAGACCCCCGCGCCATCTTCACCGCGGCGTCAAAGGCGCAAGGGATCGCCGACTGGATGCATGCCCAGCAAGGCGGCGCGATCAGTGAGCTGGTGGAGGCGAACGCTTAACGATCGTCAGCATCAAGGCCGCCGCTGCTGCGAACACGACGCCGCCGAGGAAAGTCGCTTGCGGACCGGCGGCGTCCCACAACACGCCGGCAGCCACGCTTGCTGCAAGGAGCGCGACACCGGTAGCCAGATTGAAGACGCCGAAGGCCGAGCCTCTGAGCTCGGCTGGCGCGTTATCGGCGACAAGCTTGGCTAAGAGGCCCTGCGTCAGCGCCATGTGCGCACCCCAGAGGGCGATGCCGACGAAGACGCCGATAAGCCCTGGGCCAAACGCCAGCGCCAGATCGGCGGCCACCAGCGCGGCGATGCCCCAGAGGAAGAACGTGCCCGCCGGCAGCCGATCGGAAAGATCGCCCGCGGGATAGGCGCCGATGGAATAAACGACGTTCATCACCACCAGGACCAGCGGCGCCCACATCAGCGGCAAGCCCTGGTCCGACGCGCGGAGGATCAGGAAGGCTTCGCTGAACCGCGCCAGGGTGAAAACGACGCCTAGCGCGACCACGCGCCAGAATGTCGGCGGCAAGCGCTTCAGATCTGCAATGCGGACGGGCGGACTCGCATGGTCAGGACCAGCCGCGCGATCTTCAACCCCAACGACGACAAGAACAACCGCAACCAAAGCCGGAATGAGCGCAACCCAAAATACAGCGCGCATATTGTCGGCGAAGAGCGCCATCAGCGCGATCGCGATGAGCGGGCCGGCGAAGGCGCCGGCGGTGTCGAGCGCTTGGCGAAGTCCATAGGCGCGGCCGCGTATCTCTGGTGGCGTCACGTCAGCCACCAGCGCGTCGCGCGGTGCCCCACGCAGACCCTTGCCGATGCGATCGGCGAAACGCGCGCCAAAGACCAGGAGCGGCGTGGCGGCGATGGCGAAGAAAGGCTTGGAGAGAGCGCCCAGGCCATAGCCCAAAAGGATGAGCGGCTTACGGCGCCCCATCCAGTCGGAGAGATAGCCTGAGAACACTTTCGAGATCGCCGCGGTCGATTCCGCTACGCCGTCGATGATGCCGACCAGCAACACGCTCGCACCCAGCGTCGTGGTCAGGAAGAGCGGCAAAAGCGCGTGGATGGTCTCGGAAGAGATGTCCATGAAGAAGCTAACCAGGCCCAGCGCCCACACTGTGCGAGGGATCGGCGTGCGGCGGCGCTGCGTGGAAGAAGCGTCGGACATGCTCACTCACTTAGGGGCGCGCAGGCGACTGGTCCGCTTTGCGTCGTCTTTGAGCCAAAGGAATCTTAGACGAGCACCATGCGCATAATCGCCAAGCCTGCAAACACACTGGCGATCGACACCATCACAGAGACGCTGACACGAGCCGTCACGGTCATGAGCTATTCCACCCGGCCATCCTTGTGGCGCGCCTTTCAGCTAGGGCCGCAAATCGCGCAGGTGTTCGTGTTGGAGTTTGGCATTGGTTTGGGCGCCTCGCCGACTTTGTCGGCGACCGGGCTGTTGTGAACCGAGCCCTTCGGTCTCGGCCCATTGGGCTTCCATCCCTGGCGCAACACCCGCCCGCCCACCCTGCGTCGCGAAGTGAGATTTCGTGATTTAGCGTGATCGATTGTGTGTGTGAGTGAAGGTCGAAGGAAGGTAGGGTGGAAGGCAAGATAAAGAGAACCCCACCACCTTCGCCAATCGCTTGCAATCACTGGCGCAAATACGAGGTGCGCGCGATAATCGCAGGGTGCGCACGAGGTGCGCGCACCTCACCACGCTGAGCGCACTCGATGATCGAAGCTCCAAGCATCAATCGACTCTTCCGCGCCGGAAAACTGAAGTGCGAGATGTTCGGCGCTGAAGTGTTTCGGCCGGGTAAATCACTCGGCGTCACGCGTGCGTTGAATGCCGACATACTCGAAGGCAAGCTAGACGGCCGCGCCAAGTCCTCGGGCGGCGCCACGCGCGCAGGCTACGGCAAGAAGCTCGCGAGCTTAATCGGCTCATCGCGCAAAGTTGCGAGGAGCACCTCGTCGCGGGGTGCGCACGGTGCCTTCGATCCACGCCAACGCGCCATCGTGAAGATCCATTATTTCAGTCACGCCGGCGGCGGTGGCGCCACCCTACGTGCGCATGCGCGTTATGTGGCTCGTGATGCGGCTGCGCGCACGAGCGAGATTAGCGACCAGGGAGTGGATGAATCGTCCCCTGACCACGCTGAGGCGAAGGCACGGGCGCACAGCAAGTATCTCGGACGCACAGAGGGTTCTGTTTTCTATGACGCCACCGTTACTGGCGTGGACGGCGGCGAACGTGCCGCTGCCTGGGCGCGGAGCGATCGCCGACATTTTCGCCTGATCCTGTCGCCCGAGAATGGGACGAAACTTGGCGACCTTAAGAGTTACACACGAGAGGTCATGCGGCGCGCCGAGATCGCCCTAGGCACGAAGCTCGAATGGGTCGCCGTCGATCATTGGGACTCGGACAATCCGCACACGCACATCATCCTCAGGGGTGTGCGCAGCGACGGGCGGGATCTCATCATCCCAAGGGACTTTGTGCAGCACGGGTTCCGGTCAGTCGCGCGCGATGTCGCCACCGAGCGCTTGGGCAACCGCACGCGCGACGACGATCGGCTGGCACTTCACCGCGAGGTGCGGGCGCATCGGCCAACACGGCTCGATCATTGGATCGCCGACCAGCTCGACAAAGACGGCAAGATGCGCATCGCGGACCTGCGCCCACCCCATGGCGATCCGGCGGCAACCGACGCTTTGAAGGGCCGTGCGCATGAACTGCGCCGCCTGGGCCTAGCGACCGAGGTGAAGCGTAACGTGCTCCAATTCGCGCCGAACTGGCGCGACGGCCTCAAGGCGCTGGAGCTTCATCTCGACGTTCGCAAGGCGCTGATGCGATCGCGCACGATCGATGCTGCTCGCGGCCAACAAGCTGGCAAATCGATCTCGACGCTACTTCGTGGGCTGGGTCCGGACCGCTAGCACTTGGCAAGGCGGTCCTCTACAGCCGCGCGGCGCTAGGTGCGTGGGGAAGACCGCAACACCGTGGCCTGCAAGTCGTAGCTTCTCCAATCGGGCGAGCACACCATTTCCCGACGTTTCCGGCCCCGTTCCTCTCGTTCCGCCGCCGACATGCTTCCATCGTCATGGAGGCACGCTTGTCCATCTCTGCGCACTTTGCTCCGCCCGTCGTTGACGTGAACGACGCCAGTAATGACGCCGCCGCGCCGTCGGCCAAGCTCGGGACGTTTACACCGGACGACTATCGCCATCATCTCGACGGCAGCGGGATGACCAAAGCTGAACAGGACGAACTCTTGAGCGCCCTGTGGAAAATCATGTGCGGGTTTGTTGACCTCGGCTGGAATGTCGATGCCGTCAGTCTCGTGCTTGGACCGGCCTCGCCTTCTGCGAACGATGCCAGTAGAATCGAAGACGGCGAGCGCTCTGTATCTTCCAACCTTGGAGCGCGCTAGCCAAGCGTTGGCTGAGGAATTGCGATGAAGCCAGTACACGCCGCGATCATCTACTGCCGCGTGTCGAGCCAGAAGCAAGAGCTTGATGGCGACGGCAACCGAAGTCAGGAGCACCTGTGTCGGGCGCACGCGACCAAGCTCGGCGTGTCGGTCGAGGCTGTCTATACCGACAGCAAGTCCGGCTATGGCGACTATATGGAGCGCCCTGGCATGGTGCGCGTTCTCGAGCACCTAAAGAAGCATCGAAGCAAGCGCTACGTCGTCATCTTCGATGACTTGAAGCGGTTTGCCCGGAGAACACGCTTCTATTGGGAGCTGCGCGATCGTCTCGCCTCATTTAACGCCTCGGTCGACAGCCCCAATTTCCGTTTCGAGGACAGTCCGGAGGGGCGCCACCATGAGACCATCACGGTTGCCGGCGGCGAACTCGAACGCGAGCAGCTCCGTCGGCAAGCCATTCAGAAAATGACCGCTCGGGTTGAGCGTGGTTACGCCGTCACCTCGGCCCCCGTTGGCTACGAGTATCGCTCGGTCAAACGTAGCGGCCGCGTTCTATTCCCGAAGGAACCCGAGGCGTCGATCGTGCGTGAAGCGCTCGAAGGCTACGCGTGCGGTCGCTTCGAGAGCCAGGCGGAGGTGCAACGCTTCCTTGAAAGCCGTCCCGAGTTCCCGCGCGATCGCAAAGGCCGGGTCCACAATCCGCGCGTAACAGAGATGTTGAAGCGGCCGATCTATGCCGGCCTCGTCGGCGCGCCTTATTGGAACGTCTCGCTGCGAAAGGGCGTGCACGAAGGACTGATCAGCGTCGAGACGTACAACACGATTCAGGATCGCTTGGCCGGAAAGAAACGCGCGCCCGCACGCGCCGACTTCAATCCCGATTTCCCTTTGCGGGGCTTTGTTGCCTGCACCTGCGGCACCATGCTCACTGCGGGCTGGACCAAGGGCCGCGAGCGGCACTACCCCTATTACTTCTGTTACAACCGGGGTTGCCCCCACTACGGACGATCCATCAAGCGCGATGCGCTGGAAGGTAAGTTCGCTGTCATTATGGCAAGCGTTCAACCACCAGCAGGTGTGTTTCGCGCAGCGCGCCAGATGTTCGAAGACGCTTGGAACGCCCGCATCGCCGCGAGCGATACGGACGCGAAGGCGCTGCAGACAACGCTCTCATCGGCGGATCGACAGATCCAACAATTGCTCGATCGCGTCGTTGATACTGAAAGCGCCGCTGTCGCCAAAGCCTACGAAGAACGCATCGAACGTTTGCAGGCGGAGAAGCTCGCGATTGCCGAGAAACTGCAACGCGTGGACAAGCCGAAGCTCAATTTCGAGTCCGCTGTTAGAACCGCGATGAACTTCCTGGAAAACCCAATGAAACTATGGAGTTCAGATCGCATCGAGCAGAAGCGTTTGGCCCTACGTCTAACGTTTGCCCAGCACCTGGAATTCGACCGCGAGACCGGTTTTAGAACCGCCCATTTGTCTTTGCCGTTCAAGGCTTTAGCGGCAATTTCAGAGCCGTTTTTGGGGTCGATTCAAGGAATGGTGGGCGCGACAGGGATTGAACCTGTGACCCCTCCCGTGTGAAGGGAGTGCTCTCCCGCTGAGCTACGCGCCCGAAAGCCATGCTTCCGAAGGGCGCGGACCATAAGCGCCGGCCCGCCTGCGTCAAGCTGCGCGGCGCTCAGGGGTTGACCTCTCGTGCGTTTACGGCGCTATTGCGAACCGTTCGCAAAACCTCCGGGAGGCTCCCCTGTCATTCAATATCAGCCGCCGCGGCCTCGTTCTGGGCGCCTCCGCTACCGCCACTCTCGCCGCCTGCAACCCTGGCGGCGGAGGCGGGGGCAGCGAGGAGAACTACGTCAACGTTTACACGGCCCGCCACTACGAGGCGGACCGCGCGCTCTACGCCGGCTTCCAAGCAGCGACTGGCGTTGAAGTCCGCGCGCTCACCGGCTCGGCCGAGCAATTGCTCGAGCGGCTGCGTGTCGAAGGCGATCAGACTGTGGCCGATCTCTTTATCAGCGCCGACGCCGGCAATCTCTGGCGCGTGAAAGACGCTGGCCTCTTCCAGAATGTCACCACGCCGGCGCTGGAGCAGAATGTGCCCGCGCACCTCCGCGATCCGGATGGCGCCTTCTGGGGCTTCGCCAAGCGCGCACGCATCATCGTCTATCGCAAGGACGCGGTGCGGCCGGAAGAAGTTGCTTCGATGGATTCGCTCGGCACGCCGCGTTTCCGCGGTCAAATCGTGATGCGCTCGTCTTCCAACACTTATCAGCTTTCGACACTGGCCGCGCGCATCGAACGCGCCGGAGCGGAGAACGCACGCGCCTGGGCAGCGGCTGTGCGCGGCAACTTCGCGCGCGATCCGCAAGGCAGCGACAGCGATCAGATCAAGGCGGTTGCGGCAGGCGAAGCGCAGGCTTCGGTGTGCAATCACTATTACTATTTCCGCATGATGCGCTCGGAAGACGCGGCCGACCGTGAAGTGATCGAAAAGGTCGGCTTCGTATTCCCGGACCAAGCCGGCGCCGGCACGCATGTGAACATTTCGGGCGGCGGCGTCACCGCCAACGCGCAGCGCCGCGGCCGCGCCATCCAATTCCTGGAATATCTGGTGAGCGACGAAGCCCAGACCATGCTGGCGCCCCTCAACACCGAGTTTCCGATCCGCCCCGAAATCGCGCCGGCGCCCGACCTGGCGGCAGCTGGTGCGTTCAAAGAAGAGAACATCCCGCTCGATGCGCTCGGCCGCCACCAAGCGGAAGCCGCTCGCATCTTCGAAGAAGTGGGTTGGAGCTAAGCCAAGTCAGGCTAGAAGCAGCGGCCCATGAGCTTTGCCGCGACACCTGCCCGTTCGAGGGCGCTACGATTTGATGGCGTCGCGGTCGCTGCTGCGATCGCGACGCTGATCTGCGCCGCGCCGGCGGTGGCGGTGATCGTGCTAGCGCTAACGCGGGACGCCGGCGCCGAGTTTGGCGCAGCGCTCGTTCGCGAGGGCGCCATTGGCACGCTCACGCTCGTGCTCGCGGGTGGTTCTGGCGCGATCGTTTTCGGCGCCGGCGCGGCGTGGCTCGTAACGCTGTGCCGCTTTCCAGGCCGCGCGCTGTTTGAATGGCTGCTCGTGATCCCGCTTGCGGCGCCGAGCTACATTCTCGCTTACGCCTATGCCGGCATGACTTGGGCGGGGGCATCACCGCTACCAGTGCAGGGCTTCTGGGGCGCCGCCTTCATCTACGCTGTCGGCCTCTACCCTTATGTGTATCTCGCCGCGCGCGCTTCGTTCGCGAGCCAATCGGCGTGCGCGCTTGAAGCGGCGCGGATGCTGGGCGCTTCGCCCGCGCGTGTTTTTTGGCGCGTGGCGCTGCCTTTGGCGCGCCCGGGCATTGCGGCGGGCGCCGCGCTCGCGTGCATGGAAATCGCGGCCGATTATGGCGCGGCTCAGCATTTTGGTTTGAGCACGCTTTCAACGGCGGTTTTCCGCGCCTGGTACGCGCATGGCGCCCCCGCCCTGGCGCTGCAGATTTCCGCGGTGCTGCTGGCGGCGGCGATTGTGTTTCTGTTCGTGGAGCGCAGCGCCCGCGGACGCGCGGCTTATGCGGGGGGCTCGTCGCGCTGGCGACCGCTGCCTCGCTACCAGCTGAACGCAGGCGCAGGCATGGCGGCGGCGGCGTTCTGCGCGGCGCTGATTATGTTCGGCGCGGTGTTGCCGCTGATGTGGCTCGCGCGCCTCGCGCTTGTCCACGCGAATGTTCAAGACATCGTGCGGCCGTTTGTGAACTCGATGGCGTTGTCGGCTGGCGGCGCCCTCGTGACACTTGCGCTCGCAGCGGCGATCGCAGTTGCGGCGCGCCGGGCCACCACCTCTTTTGGCAAGGCGCCTTTGTTCGCGGCGGGGATGGGCTACGCCGCGCCGGGCGCGGTGATTGCGCTTGGCGCACTGTCACTTTTCGGTTTGGCGCGTGAAGCCGGCTGGGTGAGCGGTTTGGGGGCTACGCTTTCACTGGCCGCCTTGTTCTGGACGTACGCGGCGCGCTTCGCCTCCGCAGGCGTCGGTCCAATTGATGCTGGGCTTGCCCGACTCTCGAAGGGCCTCGATGCGTCGGCGCGCACCCTGGGCGCGGGACCATGGCGGCGCTTCACGGCGATTGACTTGCCTATCGCGGCGCCAAGCTTGGCGGCGGCGGCGCTGATCCTCTTCGTCGAAATCCTCAAGGAATTGCCGGCGACATTGATCCTGCGTCCATTCAACTTCGATACGCTTGCGGTGAAAGCTTACTCTTACGCCAGCGATGAGCGCTTGCTGGAAGCAGCCGCGCCGTCCCTGCTCATCTTCGTGGCAGGACTCGCACCAATCGTCATTCTCGCGCGCAGCATCGAGCGCGGCCGCGCAGGTGTTTCGGCATGAGCAGTGTTGAACTTTCCCGTGTGCACCGCTCGTACGGGAAAACGCGCGTGCTCGACGACGTCTCGTTCACGGCCCCGGAAGGACAAGTCGTGGCGTTGCTGGGGCCTTCGGGCTCCGGCAAGTCAACTATTCTGCGCCTCATCGCAGGACTTGAACCGGTCGATGGCGGCGAAGTGCTTATCGGCGGCGCACGCGTGTCGAGCATCGGCACCAACGTTCCAACAGAGGCGCGGCGCGTCGGCATGGTGTTCCAGGACTATTCGCTGTTTCCGCACCTCACGGCCGGCGCGAACGTCGCCTTCGGGCTCGACAAGCTTGGGCGCGCCGAGCGGGACGAGACTGCACTTCGTTGGCTTGATCGCGTCGGCCTGAAACATCGCGCCGGCGCTTATCCGCACGAACTCTCCGGCGGTGAGCAGCAGCGCGTAGCGCTTGCCCGCGCGCTTGCACCGACGCCGCGCGCCATTCTCCTGGACGAACCGTTCTCCGGTCTTGATGCCGTGCTGCGCGCGGAGTTGCGCGACGCGACGCTCGCCACATTGGCCGAAGCACGCACGACGACGCTCTTTGTGACCCATGACGCCGAAGATGCGCTGCAGGCCGCCGACAGGCTGGTGATCTTGAAAGCGGGGCGCGTGCTGCAGGAAGCGCCGCCGCGCGACGCCTATGACCGCCCTGCCTCACTTGATGCGGCCGCCGCGCTCGGCCCTGTCAACGTCCACGCTGGCGTGGTCGCGAACGGCGCGGTGGAGACACCCTTCGGCGCCGTCGACGCGGCGCATCTGCCGATCGGCGCCAAGGCCACGGTCGCCGTTCGCGCCGAAGCGCTCGCGCTTGCACCTGGCGAAGGCGCTCGCGTGTTGGCGGTACGGCCCCACGGCGCGCACGATCTGGTACGATTCGAAGTTCAGGGCGTGACGTGGCGCGCTTTGGTCCCGGCGCGCACGCCGCTGGGCGATACAGTCTCGGTTGCCATTCAACCCGCCGGCGCGTTTGCGTTCTCGGCTTGATCGTCGCCAGGCTTTCGCAAAACGAAGCGTCGGCGTTCCAAACGGCGGGTCGCGAGCAATTGCAGCCGCATGCGCCAAGCTTCCGCTTCCCAAGCCAGCTCGCGCGCAACCGGCACCTCAAGCGCACCAGCCGCGGCTAATTTCTCTCCCAACTGCTTGAACGCGGCGCGGGCGGTGAACAGGAAATCGTCGGTCATGTCTTCGTCGGCTTCGAGCTTCAGGCCAGCGTCGACGAAGAATTGCAGGATGTCGCCGTGCGCACGGATCTGCGGCTCAGCGAACGATGATGCGAAGGCCGTCGCCAGTTCAGGCGTCTTGAGACCGACATAACACTCAACCACCGCGCACGCGCCGGGCTTCAAGCACTTCATGATTTGTTGCGCCAAATGCGGCGGGTAACCGCAATAGGCGAAGTCATCGATGCTCAAGAGGCCGTCAAAAGCGCCGGGCGTGAACACATGCGCCTCGAGATCGATGCGCACCGCGCTCACCCGCTCGGTGAGTTTGGCTTCTTCCAAGCCGTGCTTCAGTGCGTCGAAGGTTTCCTCGCGCCACTCGAACACTTCGATCTTGCCTGGATGAGCCGCAGCGACAGGCACCATTGGGCCGGCGAGGCCCGGACCGAGCACGGCCAGCACGCCTTCCGGCCCAAGGCCAATGCGCGCAGGTTCCAGTTTATCGGCGGTCGCATCGCCGGGACGAACCCGGTCATCACCCCAGAGCACGGCGAGCGCTTGCAGGCGCGCGGGAAGCTCATACGCAGGCGCGTCGAAAAGTTCGCTCTCAGCATCGGCGACGTCATTGGCAGCCGGCTCAGCGGCCAACTTCGCCTCGATCTCGGCAATTGCAGCCTCTTCGTTGAAGGCCTCGCCTTCCCACCAGGCGCGTAGCTTCGCGCGCGTAAGCGCGACGCTTTTCTTATCGAAGAGAGCCTTTTTGGCCGCCATAGCGTTGGCCAGACTAGATCAATCCCGTTAACGATTTGCTTGAACGACCGGTAAAAGCGGCGGCGCATGGGAGGGTAGCGGCGCTCCCGGATCGTCAATAAATGCAAGGATATCAGCGTAAACGACCTCCCTTTGGAGGTCGCGCAGCAGCCAATGCCAGCCGTGCTCGTAGAGCGCGGTGCGGGCGGTGGGGGGGAGCCTGCGGGCGGCGGCGTTAGCGGAATTGCGCGGAATGATCTGATCGTTGGCGCCATAGAGGAAGAGCACATCGCCATCGAGGTTGGCCGCGCGCTCGGAGGCGGTCTCCATCAGCCCAACGAGCCCGTACACCGCATCGATCCGCGTCGACCATATCATATGCGGCGCGCGCCCAGCCTGAAGCAGAGCCTCACGGTTGTCCGAAGCTGTGCGCGTGCGGACGACACCGCGCGGCGGTTGCACGGCGCGCCACGGGAATGTGTGCGCACCGACCCAGAGCGCCAGCGCATACTGGTTTGGCAGCGTCGACCAGCCCCACACGGCAGGCGCTACCAGGACGAGGCGATCAATCTCTGGCGCGTTTTCAGCACCGAACGTGGCGATCGCTTCGGCGGAGCCCATCGAGTCTCCGACGACGACGATCTTGGCGCCCGGATGCGCGCGGCGCGCGACGGTGACGGCGGTGCGCAAATCTTCCGTCATCAGTTGTTCGCCAGCCCAAACGCCGCGCCGCGGCGATCGGCCAAAGCCACGCGCGTCGTACGCGTAGAGCGCAACACCGCGCTCAGCGAACCAGGGCCCCATGAGATAGAAGGTGTTGGCGTAGTCGTTCATGCCGTGCAGGCCAATGATGACGGCGCGAGGTTCTTCGTCTTCGGCGGGCAACCATGCCGTCAGGCCGAGTTCCGCGCCATCGAAGGAGACGAACTGCTCGTTAGCGGCGTCAAAACGCGGGCCAGCGAACGTATCCAACGGAGAACCCGCCCGCTGCACTGTCGGCACGCACGCGATGAGCAAGATCAGCGCAAAGCAGATGAAACTCTGCGCCGCAATTCGGGGAGCAAGTCTTTCTCGAACCATGGATTGCGCTTCAGCCAGCCCGTATTTCGCCACGACGGATGCGGCAAAGGCATGACATTGGCGGGGTAATCGCGCCATGCGCGCACCGTTTCGCCAAGAGTCGGTTTCACCGCAGCGCCGAGATGATAGCGTTGCGCGTAGGCGCCGACTAGAAGCGTTAGTCGAACATTCTTCAGAAGCGGTAGAAGGCGCGGACGCCAAAGGGGCGCGCATTCGCGGCGTGGCGGCAAGTCGGCGCCGTCGACAGTTCCCGGAAAGCAAAAGCCCATCGCGGCGACGGCAATATTACGTTTGTCATAAAATGTTTCGCGGTCGAGTTTCATCCAGTCGCGTAGGCGATCGCCGGATGGATCATTCCAGGGAATCCCACTCTCGTGCACGCGCCTGCCCGGCGCTTGCCCCGCGATCAAGATGCGCGCGCGTGCATCGACCCAGACCACAGGCCGCGGTTCGTGCGGCAACGCCGCGGCGCAAACGCGGCAGGCACTGATCTCTTCAACGATGGTTTTGAGTGCGCGTGACACTGAAGCTCTTTTGCCTGAACGGCACGCAAGCGTCGATGACCGCTGGCAGCGAGGCGCCGCGGCACGTTTTGTTGCTCCGCTTAAAGATGGGAGCCGGGGCGCGCGATCCGCGCTGAGCAGTCTCTGTTGGGACGCGAAGCTCATCTCTGAACTCCGCCGCGCGCTTCGCGCGCCCCGTTTTGCACAGCCGTTTTTCCCGGTGCGGACAGAGGAGTTGACGTGGGTTGCTCTCCAACCCGCCTCCTGAGCGATGGCTTTTCTGGTCAACCACCCATCGAGCGGTCTTCCTTTGGGGCTTAGCTCCATATCCGCATTGCCGGTTCTGAGTGCGGGGCCTCCTTCACCCCGGGCCTTTCGGTTTCACTCCCCGAAAGCATTTTCAGATCTCCGCGAAACATCGCTTCGATCGCCACTCCAGCCGCTGCCGCACATTCCAAAGTTTCGGAGCTCTTCGAAATCTCCCGTGTGCGGCGGAGCTGAGTATGCGGGAAGATTGGAGGTGTTGGAAAAGATCGCGCGTATCCGACACAGCCGGAGCGCGCCGCTCCGCGGCGCAGGTGGCGAGCGTGCTTGAAAAGCTTGGCCAAATGCGCGGCAGGGCCGCGGGCCTCAACCTGCTAACGCCGCCCTGTATCCCTGGATAGATTGAGCTCCGTCATTCCGGACGCGCTTGCGCGATCCGGGAGCCAGGGGCCGCAAGCTGTGCGTTTGCCCCTGGGTTCCGGGTTCATCGCGGCGCGACGCCCCGGAATGACGGAAGTCCGCTATTGGCCCAAAGCGGACGCTGGCAGTCGTTTCGCGTCTTTGCGATCATGCGGCATGGCAGTTATCGCAGAGACCTCCATTTCGTTGCGGTTCTTCGGGGATGATTTGGTCCCCGATGCCGTCACTGCGGCGCTTGGAAAGCCGCCGACCGGCTCCGAGACAAAGGGCGAGGTCATCACGAACGCAAAGACCGGACGGAGCCGCGTCGCCCGGCGCGGAGGCTGGCGCTATCGCGTCGAACGTCGCGAACCCGGCGATTTGGACGGGCAGATCGAAGAACTTTTCAGCGCTCTCTCAAGTGACCTGTCAGCGTGGCGCCCACTCGCGGACAAGTATGAGCCGGACCTTTTTGTCGGACTGTTCCTGAAAGAGTCGAACGAGGGCATTGAGATAAGCGCGAAGTGCTTGGACATCCTGGCCTCGCGCGGCGTGTCGCTCAGCCTCGACGTGTATGGCCCGCTCATGCGGTCTGACGAATGACCGCTCCCGGCGAAAAGCAGACTTAGCTTCAACCGGCCTCCGCCCGATAGCGCAGGCGGACGGCGGGGATGACGCCGACGTCGATCTCCATGTGGGCGCAATCGAAGCCGGGAGCTTTGATTTGGCGATGCATGTCGCCGGCGCGGCGGAGCACGCTGAGCATCGAGGCGCCGATCTTGTTGTCTTTCAGCGTTTCGCGTGCGGCGGCGACCTCGTCTTCGCTCGCCGTGTGCGGCATGAAGTGGGCGATAACTTTAGGCGTGATCCCGACTTCGATCTCGAACTCGCGAAGGTCGTAACCGGCCTGCTTCAACGCGGGCAGCGCGAGCAAAAACGCGGTGAGCGTCTCCTGCACTTTCTCGGCGCCGAAGGCTTTCAGCTCCGCGAGCTTTTCGGCAGGGAGCGCTGCAATGCCTTTGGCGTGCTCGACCAGCGTCCGCTGCGGCTTCGGATCGTCGTTCGGCATTACTTGCCCTGCTTCATCATCTCGCGGGCGATGATCAGACGTTGGATTTCGCTGGTGCCTTCGTAGAGGCGGAAGATGCGGACATCGCGGTAGAAGCGCTCGATGCCGTGATCGGCAACGTAACCGGAGCCGCCGAAGATCTGCACGGCGCGGTCGGCGACGCGGCCGACCATCTCAGAGCAAAAGAGCTTCGCCGCCGCCGCATCCATCACCACATTTTCCCCGCGATCGCGCTTGCGCGCGGCTTCGAGCACCATGGCGCGGCCGGCATTCGCTTCGGCGCGGCAATCGGCGAGTTGCGCTTGGATCATCTGGAAGTTGGCGATCGGCTGGCCAAATTGTTTGCGTTCGGCCGCGTAGCGCACGCTTTCCTCGATCAGCCGCTCAGCGACACCGACGCAAACCGATGAGATATGCAAGCGGCCGCGATCGAGCACTTGCATCGCGACGCGGAAACCTTGGCCCTCTTCGCCTAAGCGGTTCTCCGCCGGCACGCGGACGTTATCGAAATTCACATCGTGAATGTGGGCGCCCTGCTGCCCCATTTTCTTTTCGGGCTTGCCGACCGACACACCCTTGAGATCGCTGGGCACGAGGAAGGCGGAAACGCCGGCGCCGCCTTTGGCTTCGGGATTGGTGCGCGCCATGACGGTGAAGAGCGAGGCGCGCGCGGCGTTGGTGATGTAGCGCTTGGAGCCGTTCAGAACGTAGTGATCACCGTCGCGCTCAGCGCGGGTGCGGACGGAGGCGGAGTCCGAACCAGCCTCAGGCTCGGTCAGCGCGAACGACGTGACCACCTCGCCCGACGCGACGCCGGGCAGCCACTTATCCTTCTGCGCCTGCGTGCCGAACATGACGAGCCCTTGGCTGCCAATGCCGACATTGGTGCCGAAGGCCGAGCGGAACGCCGGCGAGCACCGGCAGAACTCGAACATTGTGCGGCACTCTTCCTCCATCGTGAGGCCGAGGCCGCCGTATTCTTCGGGGATCGAGATGCCGAACAGTCCGAGCGCGCGCATCTCCGCCAGCGCATCCGCGGGGATCGCGTCATCCTCTGCGACCTTGGCTTCGAGTGGGATCAGCCGGTCGTTGACGAAGCGGCGCACGCCTTCAAGGAGTTGTTCGAACGTTTCGTGGTCCATGAGGTCAGCACACCTGCCGCTGTGAATTCGAACTCAAACGATATGGCGCGCACGGGACCGAGCGCGTCTGCGGTTCGGCCATGCGCACGGGGCCGACGACGGCGCCGGTCTCGCGCAGCACTGCATCGAGATCGCTTTGCTCCATCCGCCAGGGCTGCACCACCGCAGCGACATCGACGAGGTTGGCTTCCCATATGCCCAGATAGACCGCCTCGCCGGGCCGGACTTCGAAAGTGGGTCTCTCAGGACCCTGGACGACGCCGTTGGCGCTGTAGTTCACGCGGCGGTCGCGAATGAGCGCGAACACGCTGTCGAGGGCGTATGTGCCAGGCTCCACTTCCGAGAGGATGAACTCACCCGGAATTCCGGTGACCTGCACGCCGTCGCCGGATTCGGAGCGGGCTTCGAAGATCCGGCGGGCGCCGTAGCGCGTGAAGTTCCCATTCTGATCGAGCCGGCGCCAAAGCACGGTATAACTGGGAGAGGTGTTCTCGAATGCCTCCGCGACACCCATGATGACGTAGGACGTCGGCGCCTCGCCGACGTGGAAACGCTTGTCTCCGGGCGAGGCGCATTGCGCCAGCACCAGACACGCCAATATCGCAAACACTCCGCGCATGCGCGCCCCGCCTTGCCGTTATCGCCGCACCATGCCAGCACCGGCCCACGGAGGGAATGGCATGAACGGCGACGGGACGCCTCAAACAACCTGGAGCGGGGGCGTGACGCTAACGGAAGGCCCGTTCGCGGGCTGGACCACATGGAGCCAAGGCGGCGATCCTTACGAAAGCCTCATCGGCCCGTTCTACTTCCGCAGTGAGGCGGATGGAGCGGCGCATTGCGTCTTCGAACCTAAGCCGCATCATTGCAATGGCGGCGGCGCCATCCATGGCGGATGTCTGATGAGCTTCGCCGACTTTTCACTTTTCGCTATTGCGCACAAGACGTTGAAGGGCGCGCATGCAGTGACGCTTTCATTCAGTTCCGAATTCATTGGCGCCGGTGGCCTCGACGGATTGGTCGAAGCGCGCGGTGAGGTTCTGCGCGATACGCGCTCTGTCACATTTGTCAGAGGAATTGTGACACAGGCAGCGCGGCCATTGCTTTCGTTTTCCGGCACGCTCAAGAAGATCGCGCGACGAGAATAGTCGCGAGGCTTTGGGGGCTTTGCCATGCGTTCGCCAGGACCGGCGTTCGATTTGCGCGCCGCGATGACTGAAGAATTGCGCGCTGCGATCGATGAGCTCGAAACTGTGCAAGCTGATCCGAAGGCGGTGCATCGCTGCCGCGTGCGCGTGAAGCGCGCGCGGGCTCTGGCGCGCATTGGCCGCGCCTGCGCGCCCGGGCTCTCTTCGGTGTTCGTGGATTCTGCACGCTCGTTGATGCGCAATTTGGCGCTCTCGCGCGATCAGGCGGCGTTGAGCGAAGCCGCGCGGAGCACCGCGCGCAAGGGCGGCAAGCGCGCTTCGGAAGCGTTCGAGGCCATCGCCAATTCCATCGAGTACGCGGCCGCCACGCGCTATAGTTTCAATCTGGAAGCAGCGCGCGCCACCCTGAAGGATCTTTCCGCCTTAGCGCAAGTTTGGCCCGAGGCCTCGCATCGTCAGATCAAGCGCGGCGCCAAACGGCTGGACCGGCGCGCACGACGAGCGCGGCGGCGCGGCTTGAATGCTGTCGATCCGGCGCGCCGCCACGAATGGCGCGTACGCGAGAAAGACCGCTACCTTGCCGCCGCGATCCTCGGTGAAGCATGGCCCGGCAAGCGCCGCCGCAAACGCGGCGAAAAGATCGCTGACGCACTGGGTGGCGAGCGCGACGCGCTGCTGCTGATGGAGCGTTTGGTGGCGGAGCCCGCCCTCGCCGGGAACGAGCGCGATCTGCGGCGTACGCTCAAAGCGCTCAATCGCCGTCGGGCCAAGCTCGCCCGCCGCGCCGATACGCTGGCTGCCGGCATGCGCACGCGGAACTAACGTAGCGCTACCAACCTCACCTGAGCCTAGCCTTCCGCCACGCCACTGCGACGCTATAGTTGGCGCGCGCCCTTGACCGGTACGGGCGTGCTGGACATCACGTTTCCGCAGAACAGCGAGAGAATTTCCATGAGCGACGATATCCGCTTCGACGGCCAAGTAGTGATCGTGACCGGAGCAGGCGGCGGTTTGGGCCGTAGCCATGCGCTTGAGTTTGCGCGGCGCGGGGCGAAGGTCGTGGTCAACGATCTGGGCGGCGCGCTTGATGGTTCGGGCGGCTCGTCAGCTGCTGCCGAAGCCGTAGTGGCGGAAATCACCAAAGCCGGCGGCGAAGCGATCGCCGACGGCGCCTCGGTGACCAACGATGCAGGCGTCGCCGCCATGGTCGAGCGCACAATGGCCAAATGGGGTCGGATCGACGTGCTGATCGCGAACGCCGGCATCCTGCGCGACAAGAGCTTCTCCAAGATGGAGCTCTCCGATTTCGCGACGGTTGTTGATGTTCACTTGATGGGCACGGTGAAGCCGCTGAAGGCCGTCTGGGAGATCATGAAGGCGCAGAATTACGGGCGCATCGTCGTGACGACTTCTTCGACCGGACTTTACGGCAATTTTGGCCAAGCCAATTATGGCGCAGCGAAGCTCTCCCTGGTGGGCCTGATGAACACGATCAAGCTCGAAGGCGCCAAGAACGACATCCGCATCAACGCCATCTCGCCTGTCGCGGCGACGCGCATGACCGAAAACCTGATGCCGCCGGAAATGCTGGAGAAGCTCGGGCCGGAACAGGTGACGCCGGGCGTCGTTTACCTCGCATCCAAGGACGGGCCGAGCGGCGCGATCCTGACGGCTGGCGCGGGCGTTTTCGCGCTGGCCCAGATAACCGAGACCGAGGGCGCTTATCTCGGCCAGGGCGCAAGCGCGGAGGCAGTGCGCGACAAGTGGGCCGAGATCACCGATCCGACAGGACGCGACGCCTATACGGGCGGCCACATGCAGACGCAGAAATTCATGCGCAAGCTGCAGGGCTGACGCTGCGGAAACCGCCGCCTTACGGCAACAGATTACGTTCTGGATGGGAGATGACCCGATTTGGGCATGCCCTCGGCCGCTGTCTCGGTTAGGAACGCCGCCGCATGGAGCTTCTTTTCGCCCTCCTCGCGATCCAGACGGCGGCCGTTCTCGCGGCGGGCGTTTACGTCTGGCGACGGTTCGAAAGCCAACAGGCTGAGATCAACGAACTGCGCGAGGCAGTGGCCGCCAAGGGTGTGAAGCACGCCAAGGTCGTCAACGCGCGGGGCGTTACGGCGGAAGTCATTTCACTGACCAGTGGCGGCGAAGCGGAAGCAGCGCCGGCCGAGCGCGCGCATCGCGCCTGGAATTTGCCGGCCGCGCCAACGATCACATTTCCAACGCCGGGCGTGTCCGTTGAAACCGCGCGCGGCCTGACACTCGGCATCCTCGCGATCGCACCGGCGCTCGGCTTTGCATTCAACGCCAGCGCCGCGACCATCGTCGCCTGCGGCCTCGCGATCGGCGCGGCGATGATGGCGATTGCCCATAGGCCGGCGTGGCGCGCCGCCGCGTGGGCGGCTGTCGCGACTTCGGGCGCCTGGGCGCTGATCGGGTTCGCGCTGGGGTCAGCGCACGCCGATCCGGCCAGCTATTCGGTCTGCGCCGCGCTGGCTGCGGTCGTGGGCCTCGCTCATGCCCACCACCATCGTGTCAGCACCGGCGTCACCATGGCGCTGACGATGACAATCGCTGTGCTCGCTCTGTCGCTGCAGGTCGGCATGGTGAGCGCGGCCGGCGTTGGGTTTGCCTTCATCGTGGCGGCGTCCGCCATCACAGGCGCGCTTAGCCTGCGGCTCGAGGCCATGCATTTCGGCGCATTCGGCGCGGCATTGCTTGGTCTCTTCGTGCTCAGCGGACAGCCCAGCGCCGCCATCTGGTTCACGCCGGCGACCGCGTGGGCTGGCGCCATCTTCTTCGCCATCGCCGCAATCCGCGTCCCACAGCTGGGCGCGCGTGGGCTGGCCATCGCCGGCACTGGCGCCTTGGCGCCGTTGATGGCGATCACGGCCCTCTACTTCTCACAGCATGGCCTCGCCGACCGGTACGCGGCAGCGGCGGGCTTTGCGGTGCTTTCAGCGCTGCTCATCGGCGTTATCGCCGCCGCGACGATGCGGCGCGAACGTGGCCTCGACGCCTTGAAGGCCACGCTCTGGATGTTGCTCGCGGGCGCGTTCACGGCCTTTGCGGCGGCGGTGTCTCTTGCTTTGCCGGCCGCAATGGCGGCGCCTGCCTTTGCCTTCGCCGCGCTTGCTTTGAGCGCCATTGATCTTGGCCTGCCGTCGCGGGCGTGGCGCGCATTTGCCTGCCTGTGCAGCGTGTTTGCGCTGATCTTCGCGTTCGCGACGGCGCAAGTTCTGCTTTCGGAAATGAGCCCGTGGCCGACTTGGATGTTGATCGGCGCGGGTGTTGCCGCCCCGGCGCTCATTCTTGGCGTTGCGGCCTGGGCGGCCAAGCGCCGTGACGCGCGCGCAAGCGCCGGCTTCCTGGAGAGCGCCGTGATTGTGCTCGCTGTTCTTGCAGCCGACCTCGCGGTGCGCGTGATCTATGCAGGCGGCGCCGTGCTGCTCCAGCCGGTGAGCTTTGCCGAACTCGGCGCGCACGCGAGCATCTGGCTGATCGCTGCGCTCGTCGTGCGCGTACGCGCCCGCCACGGCGTCCGTCGCGTTCGGATCGCGTTCTCCAACACCATGCTTGCCGTCACTGTCGGCGCGCTACTTACAGCAGCCGCTCTCTGGATGACGCCGTTCTGGATCCCGCGCCAGTCCACCGCCGGTTTCATCTCACGGGATACGCTGGGCTTCCTTGCACCCGGTCTCATACTGCTCGCGCACGCCTGGATTTGGCGTCAGCGCGGTGCGGAAGCGCAAACGCGCATTTCGCTGGCGTCGGGTGCACTTCTGGTAGCCGCGTTCCTCACGCTTGAGGTCACGCGCGCGGACGGCGACTCCGATTGGCTGGGCGCCGTGGTCGGCGCGCTCTCGTTCGCCGGCGCCATCGGGGTAAACTTCATCCCGGGCCTAGTGCGGCGGCGCTAGCTCACTTCGAGATAGATTTCCAAGGCCAACGGCGACGCGAGCAGCGCGTTGATGCGCGGCATCGCACGCTTCAGGTGCGGCGTGTCGGCGTGATCCTTGAACGCCGTCCAATCCGAAAACCTCGCATGGACGGCAAAGTGATCGGGCGATCCCATGGCGCGGGTCACTGAATAGGCTGTGCAGCCGTTTTCCTCATTTCGCACCGTGTGCGCGAGATCGCTGAGGATCGAGAGAAATTCGTGGCCCGACCCGGCGCGCGTCTCGGCGCGCACAATGGCGCATATCGCGCCATGCGGCGGCGGCCTCTTCTGCTGATCTGACTTTTTCTCGCCCATACGCAGCCACCCCCCGGTAGGCATTGCGTAATGTTAGGCGCCAAGTTTTACCCACCGCAACCCTGGCAGGCAGCGGAACCTCAGCTACCCCAGCACGCGTAGGCGACTTCACGCATCCGCGCGGGGCCGCCATCGGCGTAAGTGACGGTCTGATTGTTCACGGTCACCGAGAGGCGATCGTTCGGCTGCACGGCCGCGAGGATGGGTGGGCGCTGCGGGAGATTGACGACCACGGCGCGGTTGCGGCCTCGGCCTTCCAGCGACATGGGCACATTGACAGCCATGGCGCCAATGCGGACCGAGGCTTGCGACGCGCCGCGCGCATTGCGCGCCAGGGTATAGTCCGTGACGACGATATCGCCGGTCGGCGGACGGCAGGTCAGCGTGGCGGTGACGCGGCCGCGATTGTCGCGCAGCGTGGCGGTAGCGACACCCTCGACATAAGCGTAGCTCCAGCCTTCCTGCTGCTGGGCGGGGCTCACACTCGGCACAGCCATGGCCGCAGCGCAGACAAAACCAACCAACAGCTTCCGCATCCGGCTCTCCTCCCGCGTTCTCGCGGCGGCTCAATAGCACGCCACGACCCCGAGGGGCGATGCCTCAAAGCGGTTTAAGCTTCGTAATAATCAGCTGGCACGGGCCAATAAATTGCCGCCTTGTTCCAATTCGAGCAGGATTTGCTTGCGTTCCATGCCCCCGCCAAAACCAGTGAGGCTGCCATTCGCGCCGATCACGCGATGGCACGGAATAATCACCGGGATCGGATTACGCCCATTTGCGGCCCCAATCGCTCGCGTTGCTTTGGGTGCTCCAATGGCCCTGGCTTGCTGTGCATAAGATCGCGTTTCGCCGTAAGGGATCGTCTGCAGCGCCATCCACGCTTTACGCTGAAACTCGGTGCCTTGCGGATCGACCTTCACTTTGAAGTCACGCAGCTTGCCGGCGAAATACTGATCGAGCTCGCGGCGCGCTTGATCGATGATCTTGTCGTTGCCCAGCTCGTATTGCGGCAGCGGATATTTGCCGCCTTCGAACTCAACTTGGATGAGCGCCTTGCCGTTCGATGCAAGTGTAAGCGGGCCGATCGGGCTGTCATAGATGGCGCTGATCATGTCTGAATTCCCTTCTTTGCCGCGCGCCGCCATAAACGGATCGCTGCGTACGCGCGCCAAGGTTTGAGGTGTTCGAGCGTATCGCCCTTGCGGCCGAGCGCATTGATGAGCGCGATATCAGTTGCGGGATAGGCGTCGGGATCGCCGAGCGCACGCATGGCGACATATTCGATCGTCCACGGGCCGATCCCCGGGATTTCCGCAAGCGCCGCGCGCCCTGCCGCGATGGCGCCGCGCGCGAGCGGGAGCTTGCCATCGCGTGACGCAACAGCGAGGCGATGCAAGGTCTCGGCGCGTTTCATCGGCAGGCCAATCTTCGCAATTTCCGCCGCGCCTGCTTTGGCGAGCGTCGCTGCATCGGGGAAGGCACGATCAAGACCTTCCGGCGCACGCTCGAGCGCTGCGCCGTATTTTGCGACTAGGCGTTCGGTGAGCGTTCGTGCGCCCTGCACCGTCACCTGTTGGCCGAGCACGGCGCGGATCGCGTTTTCAAAGCCATCCAGCGCGCCTGGCACGCGGACGCCGGGTTCGCGCTTCACGTCCTTTGCCAGCGAGGCATCCTGCGCGAGATGCGCGTCGACCGCTGTCATTTCAGCGTCGAGATCGAACGCGCCGCGCACATTCGCCACCAGAGGCCGCAGATGTGGCGCGAGATTTTCCGAGAGCGTCAGCATCAGGCCTTTCGGGCCCATGCCAATCTCCAACCAGCCAAGCGCGCCACCCCATTTCAGAACGCGCGCGCAGGTTTCCCCGGTCGTGAGTTCTACGCCCGGCAAGGCGCGCTTGCCGAAGAAATCCAGCATTGGGGCGATGTTGTAATCGCCGCGCGGCGAGAGGCTTACCGTAAAGGTCTCGCCCCTCGTCAGCGCTTTGCGGCCGCGCATCTTTGATGGCGGCGCGCCGTAGCGATCCTTCATGGTCGCGTTGAAGCGCCGCAAGGAACGGAAGCCGGACGCATAAGCGATCTCGGTGATGGAGAGCGCCGTCTCGTTCAGCAGGCGCCGCGCCGCGAGCAAGCGCCCGGTCTGCGCGATATCGATTGGACTCGCGCCGAACTGCGCATTCATCACGCGCCGCAAATGGCGCGAGGTGACGCCGAGATCTTCCGCCAGCGCCTCCAGCCCCTGTTCTTCGAGCGCACCCGCCTCGATCCGCGCGTATGCGGCGGCGGCGAGCCGCGCGGGCGCATCAATCGGCGCGAGCCCGGGCGCCCGCTCGGGGCGGCAGAGCAGACATGGCCGGAACCCCGCCGCTTCCGCTGCCGCCGCTGACGGCCAGAACGTGCGATTGATCCGTTTCGGATTGCGCGCCGGGCAGATGCAACGGCAATAGATGCCGGTCGATTTGACGCCGATATAGAAACGCCCGTCGAACCGGCGGTCCTTTGCGTCACATGCCGCGTGGCAGGTATCGGCGTCCAACATCATGCGCCGAATATGGGCCTTTTCGCCTCGCCCGTCTCGCCGGATTCGGACATACTTGCAGCCCGCAACGTAAGCTGCGCTACCCAAGGCGGCAGGGGGATATCGCGTTGAACATCAGCAAGCTCTGCCAATCGCTCGCCGCCGCACTGGTGCTGACGATAGCCGCGCCGGCCGCCGCGCAGCAGCGGCCTAACGTCGTCATCATAATCGCGGACGATGTCGGCTTCACCGATCTTGGCGCTTATGGCGGCGAGGCGCGAACACCAAACATCGACGCTCTTGCACAGCGCGGCGCGCAATTCTCACGCTACTATTCCTCGCCGCTCTGCTCGCCGTCGCGGGCCATGCTGCTCACCGGCATGGACAATCACCGGACCGGCCACTCCACGATCATCGAAGTGCTGCCGCGGGAACTGCGCGGGCGCCCCGGTTACACGATGCGGCTTGAGCCCGGCGTCGTCACGCTCGCGACACGCCTGCAACGCAGCGGCTATCGCACTTACGCGACCGGCAAATGGCACCTTGGCCACGGCGAAGGCGATCTGCCGAATTCGCACGGCTTCGACCGCTCCTTCGTGCTCGACGCCTCCGGCGCCGACAATTGGGAAGAGCGCCCCTACATCCCGTACTACCGAACCGCGGATTGGTTCGAGAACGGCGAGCGCGCGCATCTGCCGGAGAACTTCTATTCGAGCGAGTTCATCGTCGACCGCATGATCCAGTACATGGATGCGGACACGGCGCGCACTGAGCCCTTCTTTGCGTATCTGGCCTTCCAGGCCGTCCACATTCCCGTGCAAGCGCCGCGTGCGTACAGCGACAATTATAGCGGCGTATATGCCGGCGGGTGGGAGCAGCTGCGCACGCAACGTTGGCGGCGCGCGCAAGAGCTGGGGCTGATCCCGGCAGAAGCGCAGATCGGCCCCCCACATCCGAGCTTACGTCCTTGGTCAGCCATCTCCGGCGACGAGCAGGCGCTCTACGCACGCAGCATGGAGGTGCACGCGGGCATGATCGAGTCGATGGACCACCACATCGGCCGCTTCATCCAATATCTGCAAGAGCGCGGACTGGCGGAGAACACGATCTTCATCGTAACGTCCGACAACGGGCCTGAGCCTAGCAATCCGGTGGCCGACGGCGATTTCCGCCGTTGGATGCGCCTCACCGGCTATACGCGGCGCATGGAAGATCTAGGCGAACGCGGATCGTTCGTGATGATCGGCCCCGAATACGCCAACGCCACCGCGACCGGTTCGCTTTATAAGTTCACGGCTGGCGAAGGCGGATTGCACGTTCCACTAATCGTCGCCGGGCCGAACGTTGCACAACAGCGCGTCGATACGCGCGCCTTCGTCACCGATATTGCGCCCACTTTGCTTGAACGTGCTGGCGTGGCTCCCGACGCGCCGGCCATGGATGGCGTGAGCATGAGCGCGCTATTGGCGGGGCAAGCAGCGGCCGTGCGTGATGAAAACACGCCGTTCGGTTTCGAGGTGTCCGGCCACTCGGCGCTCTATCGCGGCGATTACAAACTCGTGCGCACACCCGCGCCGCTCGGCGATGGGTCTTGGCGGCTCTACAACATCACGTCCGATCCGGGCGAAACTACCGACTTGGCGGCGCAACAGCCGGAACTAGCAGCATCAATGCTGGCTGACTACGAAGCGTACGCGCAGCGTAACGGCGTGCTCGAACTGCCGCCGGGCTACGACCCGCAAGTTCAAGTGGCGCACAACACCCGGATGAAGAGCTACCAGAATTACTGGTATATCTATGCCGGCATCCTGCTCGTGGGGCTGCTTGTGGTCGTCGGCCTAATCTGGCTCGTGCGACGCCTCTTCAGAAAACGCGCGGCCTGACACCGCCCTTCGACGGGCTCAGGGCTCTCGATAGGTGCGAGGCCTGAGCTTGTCGAAGGCCGCACGCTAGGCCGCTGCCTTTGCGTTCAACGCGGTGAAGCGGCGTAGATGATAATCGACATTGCCGAAGGTAGCGTCGATCATCGTCACGCGCTTGAAGTAATGGCCGACGCGCATCTCGTCAGTCACGCCCATACCGCCGTGAATCTGAACAGCCGCCTGCCCGACGAAGCGTGAGTGCTTGCCGATCGATACTTTCGCTGCCGACACCGCCTTCGCGCGCTCTTCATCGCTCTCGCCGAGCTTGATCGTGGCGCGCAGCGCCATCGAGTAACTTTCCTCTGACGACATGAACATGTCGACCATGCGGTGCTGGAGCACTTGGAAGGTCGCGATCGGCTTGCCGAATTGCTGGCGCGTTTTTGCGTACTCGCGCGTCAGATCGGTCATCATCCGCATGCAGCCAACGGCTTCGTGGTTGTAGGCGGCGTTGGCTTCATCGACGATGCGTTCGATCACCGGCAGCGCGCCGTCGGCGGCGCCAATCAGCGCGTCCGCGCCAACGCTGACGTTCTCGAAATAGACTTCCGACGCGCGCGTATCATCCATCGTCGGGTAATCGCGCGTCGAGACGCCCTTGGCGTTCTTCGGCACCAGGAAGAGCGAGATGCCCTTCGCGTCGCGCTGGCCGCCGCCTGTGCGGGCGCTGACGAGCAGATGATCGGCCTGCGGCGCGCCGAGCACGACGGCCTTGTGGCCGTTCAGAACATAGCCCGCGCCGTCCTTCTTGGCGGAGGTCGTGACATCGTTGAGCGCCCAGCGGCTCTTCGGCTCGGCTTGCGCGAAGGCGATGATGCGCTCGCCGCTAGCGATTGCGTTCAGGTGCTCTTCCTTCTGGGCGGCGCTGCCGGCGTACTTCAACGCGCCACCGCCCAACACAACAGTCGGAATGTAAGGTTCGACCACCAACGCCTTGCCGAACTCCTCAGCCACGACGCTAACATCAAGCGGGCCGCCGCCGAGGCCGCCATATTCTTCCGCGATCGGCGCCATCAGCAGACCAAGCTCGGCGAACGTCGCCCAATTGGTCTTCCAGGCGTCGTCACTCTTCAGCGCTTCGCGGCGCTTGTCGAAATCGTACTGCTGCTGCGCCCACTTCGAGAGCGAGTCACGAATGGCGTTCTGTTCGTCGGTGTAATCGAAGTTCATGACCTCGCGGCCCCCTATTAAGTGGCGCTGCTTCGCTTGTTGAGCAGCGCGAGAATTTCGGCAATCGCCAGGAACCCGAGCGAATTGAGCAGCAGCTGTCCCAAGCTATACAGGGTCATCAAAACCCCGTTCGCGGGAGCAGACTGTATGACGCCCGCGATTGTCCCCACCGTGCTCAGCAGAATAATAACTGCGCCAATGCGCAACACCCACACAAGAACGTTGCGATAGGCTCCCAGCGTCATGATCAGAGACCCAGCACCATCTTCGCGATGATGTTGCGTTGGATTTCGTTGGAGCCGCCGTAGATCGAGGCCTTCCGCCAGTTGAAGTACACCGGCGCCACCGCGCTGGCGTAGTCCGGGCCAACCGCAAACTCGTTATCGCCGAGGCCACGCGGATAGGGCTGCGCGTAATTGCCGACTGCTTCGAGCGTCAACTCTGTGAGCCGCTGCTGGATCTCGGTGCCTTTGATCTTCAGCAACGAGCTTTCCGGTCCAGGCCCCTTGCCGGCTTGTTCACGCGCGAGCGTGCGGAGTTCAGTCATCTCCAGCGCCGAGAGGTCGATCTCCAGTTCGCTGAGCTTGCGCTGGAATTCATCGTCCTCGATCAGCGGCTTGCCGTCGTCACCGATCTCGGCCTTGGCGATCGACTTCAAGCGCTCAACGTTGCGCTTCGAGCGGGCGACGCCGGCGATGCCAGCGCGTTCGTGCGCGAGCAGGAATTTCGCGCAGGTCCAGCCTTTATTTTCTTCGTAGATGCGCTGATCGACCGGCACCTTCACGTTTTCGAGGAAGACGTCGTTCACTTCGTAGCCGCCGTCCAAGAGCTTGATCGGACGCACGGAAACGCCTGGCGACTTCATGTCGATCAGCAGGAACGAGATGCCTTCTTGCTGTTTTGCGCTTGGATCAGTGCGCACCAAGAAGAAGCCCCTGTCGGGGTGCTGACCGTGCGTGGTCCACGTCTTCTGGCCGTTGACGATGTAGAAGTCGCCCTCGCGCACGGCGCGCGTTTTTAGCGACGCCAAATCCGAACCGGCGCCCGGCTCCGAATACCCTTGGCACCACCAGACGTCGCCCGAGAGAATGCCAGGCAAATACTTTGCTTTCTGCTCAGGCGTGCCGAACGTGTAGATCACGGGGCCGACCATCGAGACGCCGAACGGCAGCGGCGGAATCGTCTCACCGCGCGCGTTCTCTTCAAGCCAGATGTAGCGCTGCGTCGCGGTCCAACCGGTGCCGCCATATTCCTTCGGCCAAGCCGGCGCTGACCAGCCCTTCTTGCCGAGGATTTTGTGCCAAGCGAGGAAGTCTTCCTTCGAGAGGTCTTCGCGCAGCACCTTGCCCTTCAGGTGCTTGGGATAGTTCTCATCGATGAACGCGCGCACCTCGTTACGGAACGCGATCTCTTCCGGCGAAAAATTCAGATCCATGATGTCTCAGGCCCACGCGCGCGAACATGCGCGCGGGCGACTATAGAGACGTTGATTTCGGCTTCAACTCAGAGCGTGCCGCGCGGTTGGATCAACTGCGCGTCCGGCACGAGCTTTCCGCCACGGCGCCGCTCGCCAACGGCGGGGCGGGGCGCCTCCACCGCTTCGCGCGAAACGACGGTCGGCCGCGCGACCGTTGCGGCAGGTGACGCCGGCGCCTGATCGAGGCGCTGCTCGGCTGGGGCGCGCCGGGTGTCAGTGATCTGGCACTCAATCTCATTCTCGGAAGCGGCCGCGAAAGGCGCACTCACCGCGGTGATCAATCCAGCTAGAACCAGCACTCTCATGTCACGTCCCCTCCGCGCGCGGGCCCAGGGGTCCGCGCGCCGTTGCGAGTTTAGACTGCGCTCTCTTCACCGACGCCGCCGGCCAGGCTGGCGTTAGAGCAGGCCGCCGCTCGCTCGGAGCGCAACGTAGCCTGATCCGCTGCCGTTTGGCTGTTCACAGCTTGGCGAGCGATGGCGCTGACCTCCGCCTCGGCGGCGGCGATCGTTTCAGCCGGCTGACGCTGGCCTTCGGCGTTGAGTTCGTAGCGGGCTTCCGCGATCTGGACGCCCGAAGCATTCTCGTAGGCGGCGCAGCGGACAGCGGCGAGGAACTCGTCACTCGACATCTGCGGCCCCGCCGCGGCGAGCGCGAACGGCACGGCAACCACAGCAGCGGCGGTCGTGGCGATGAGAGCGAAACGCATAAGAAGTCCCTCCAAGTCGAAAACTGGTTACTTTCCAGCCCGTCTCGCTTTTGGGATGCCGCGCCCGGGGGCGTTGGATGCGTCCTTGCTGCGATTTCAGGCTGATATCGATATACGATATGCTATATCGATAGTCAACGTGAATTTATCGAAATTCGATACATTCTAGCGCGGGATCGATTTGCGTGCGGGAATTCAAATGCTTAGCTAAGCGAGACCATGCCACCCGCCCCGATCTCCACGCCGTGCATCAAGGTCTGCGCCGTTAGCGGACAGACCGGCACATGCATTGGCTGTGGCCGTACGCTGCAGGAAATCGCCCGCTGGGGCGCCATGGAGGAAGCGGAGCGTCAGGCGATCATGGCGGAGCTGCCGGCCCGGCTTGCAGCGGCTCAGCCGCGCTAGCCCAGCGCCTCTCGCAGCATGTTGAGCGCGAGCACCGCCAACACCACCGCAAACGCCCGCTTCAGCGTGAGTTGGGGCAACCTGTGCGCCAAGCGCGCGCCGATCGGCGCCGTGATCGTGGTGAGCAACGCCAGAAACACGAAGCCAGGCAAGTTCACATAGCCGGCGGATAGCGGCGGCAACCCCTCGCGGCCCCAGCCGACCACGGCGTAGCCGATCGCCGCGGGTATCGCGATCGCCGCACCGAAGCCAGACGCCGTCGCCACCGCTTGATGGATTGGGCGCCCGCAGAGCGTCATCACTGTCACGCCAATGGCGCCGCCACCGATGCCCATGAGCGCCGAAAGCAATCCCAGCGCGCCCGCGATCACCGCGCGCGCAATGCCGCGCGGCAACTCCTGGAAGGCGCGCCAGTTCGGGTTGGCAAGCCCCATTTGCGCGGCAATCAGCAACAAGCCACCGCCGAAGATCAGCAACAGCGCTTCCGTGTTGGCGATTCCAGCCGCGGCCGCGCCGAGCAGCGCGCCGAGTGAGATCCACGGTGTCCAGCTTTTCAGGACGTCGAAGTCGACAGCGCCCGCCTTGGTGTGCGCGGCCAGGGATCGCCAGGATGTTGCGATGATCGTCGAAAGCGAGGTGCCGACCGCGACGTGCATCCGCACCGCTTCGTCAATCCCGAGCGCAGTGAACACGAAATAGAGCGCCGGCACGATGACGATGCCGCCGCCTATTCCAAAGAGGCCGCCTACGAAACCGGCCGCCAATCCGGCAACGATCAACCCCACCGCGAACCAGAGAAACTCAGGATTCATGCGGCCTGCGCGTGCGCTTGGCTCACTTGCGCCAGCGCTTCGCGCACAACCTCAACGCCAGCACGCGGACGCACGCCGCGCTCGGAAAGCACGCGCCGCCATAGCCGGCCGCCCGGGCGTGACGCGAAAAGGCCAAGCATGTGGCGCGTCATCGCATGCAGCGAGACGCCAGCCGCGAGATTGCGCTCGATGTAAGGAATGTAGGCCTCGACAGCGCCTTCACGCGTTGCGTTCGGCGCCGCGCGCCCGAACACCCGCGCATCCACGTCAAGCAACACAGCAGGTGTCTGATATGCCGCACGGCCGAGCATCACGCCGTCGAGGCCCTCGCTCTCGCTCAGCGCGTGATCGAGGTCGCGCAGGCCGCCGTTGAGGATAATCTCCAGCTCTGGACGCTCGCGCTTCAATGTCCGCACCAGCTCATAATCGAGCGGCGGCACGTCGCGGTTTTCTTTCGGCGAAAGGCCGCTCAGCCACGCCTTGCGCGCGTGGACCGTGAAGCTCCTGCAGCCCTCGCGTGCGCACGCATCCACCAGGGCACAGAGCGCCTCGTGCGGATCCTGATCATCCACGCCGATGCGCGACTTGATCGTCACTTGGATTTCAGGCGTCGCCTCTTGCGCGGCCGTCCAAAGCCTTGCCACGAGCTCCGGCTCGCGCATCAAACATGCGCCAAACCGGCCCGACTGCACACGATCCGATGGGCAGCCAATATTCAGGTTGATCTCGTCATAGCCCCAGTCGGCGCCGATCCGCGCCGCATGCGCGATCTTCGCCGGATCGCTGCCGCCCAGCTGCAGGGCGACGGGGTGCTCAATCTCTGAAAACCCCAGCAGCCGCTCGCGGTCGCCGTGTATCACGGCGTCGGCGGTGAGCATCTCCGAGTAAAGCAGCGCACCGCGCGTGAGCTCGCGATGGAACGCCCGGCAATGCCGGTCGGTCCAATCCATCAT
>CAYUOC010000033.1:0-10497 GCA_964446305.1 uncultured Terricaulis sp.
TCTGGCGGACAGAGAGGGATTCGAACCCTCGATAGGCTTGCACCTATACACGCGTTCCAGGCGTGCGCCTTCAACCACTCGGCCACCTGTCCGTCCGGCGGCGGTTTATGACCTTCGCCGCCTCCGGGCGCAACCGCGTAACCACGCCCCGGGCGCCTGCGTATTCAGTCCCGCAAGCCGTCCGCCCCCGCTCCTCCCCGAGAATGACGCCGCACCCCCACGCCGGGGGTGCGCGCGGCGCGGCGGCCCCCTACATTCACGCCAACTCAAACGAGGTTTCTGATGGCACGCTCCCAAACCATGCCCTCCGCCGACCAAATCCTCCCCGGCCGGCCCACGCCGATCCCGACGTCGGCCGCCCACTTCGTCAACGGCAACGCGCTCAAACCGCCATTTCCCGCTGGCTTGGAAGAAGCCGTGTTTGGCCTCGGCTGTTTCTGGGGCGCGGAACGCAAGTTCTGGCAGACGCCCGGCGTCTGGAGCACGTCAGCCGGCTATGCCGGCGGCACAACGCCGAACCCGACCTACGAGGAAGTTTGCTCCGGCCGCACCGGCCACACCGAAGTTGTGCGCGTCATCTTCGACCCCAAGGAAGTGAGCTACGAACACCTGCTCAAAATCTTCTTTGAAAGCCACGATCCGACCCAAGGCATGCGTCAGGGCGGCGATGTCGGTACACAATATCGTTCCGCCATCTACACGACGTCGGACGCGCAGAAGCGTGCGGCCGAAGCCGCACTGCAGGCTTATGACGAGAAGTTGCAGAGCGCCGGCTATGGCGCGATCACAACGGAACTGGGCGACGCGCCGGAGTTCTTCTACGCCGAAGCCTATCACCAACAATACTTGGCCAAGAATCCGAATGGATATTGCGGCCTGGGTGGAACAGGCGTGACTTGTCCTATCGGACTCAACATCGCCTAACGGCAATTACCTGCGTTGCCTCAACGGAAATAAAGACAAGACGAAGTCATCGGCGCTGTGATAACAGTCGCTACAGGATAGCGACTCGAACTGGGCGCCGATGACGAACCGCGCACGCATTTGTCTGATCGATGACGACATTTTCGTCCGCGATGCGATGGCGCTCGGGCTTGGCGACGCCGGCTTTGACGTCATCACCGCGCCAGGCGCCGCCGCCGGCTTCGACATCGCCAGCCGCGAGTCCGTTCAAGCCATCATCACCGACATGAACATGCCCGGCACGGGCGGCGCGCAATTTATTCCCGAAGCACGCGCCCGCTGGCCGGACGTCCCGATCATCGCAATCTCTGGCGCGGCTGTTATCGACGGCCGCAGCACCGCCGACATCGCCCGCGAACTCGGCGCCGACGCCACCTTGATCAAGCCCTTCCGCGCGCGTGAGCTCGCGGCGCTAATCGAGCGCGTGCTCACCGCGCGCAAACCGCCCGCGTGACGATGCATTCGAGCCACGAGCAATCGCGATTGCGCGCCGTTGTCGATACGGCGGTCGATGGCGTCATCCTGATCAACGCGCAGGGTGTGATCTTGATGTTCAACCCGGCCTGCGAGCGGCTGTTCGGCTACGCGCCATTTGAAGTGATCGGCCGCAACGTCAAAATGCTGATGCCGGAGCCGTATCAAGAGGGCCACGACGGGTATCTGCACAACTATCTCGAAACCGGCGTCCGCAAGATCATCGGCATCGGCCGCGAAGTGCTCGGCCTCCGGCGCAACGGCGCGACCTTCCCAATGGATCTCGCCGTCGCTGAAGCCGAGGAAGACGGGCAGCCGATCTTCGTCGGCATCATTCGCGATCTCACCGAGCGCAAAGCCGCCGAAACCGCGCTGCGCGAAGGCGCGGAACGTTTGCGCGCCGTGGTCGAGACCGCAGTCGACGGCGTGATCCTCATCGACGCGCGCGCGCGTGTGCTGATGTTCAACCCGGCATGCGAGCGCTTGTTCGGCTACGCCGCCGGCGAAGTGATCGGCCAGAACGTGCGCATGCTGATGCCGGCCCCCTATCGCGCCGAGCATGACGGCTACATCGCCAACTACACCGAAACCGGCGTCGCCAAGATCATCGGTGTCGGCCGCGAAGTCACTGGCTTGCGCAAAGACGGCTCAAGCTTCCCGATGGACCTCTCGGTTGGCGAAGCCAAGCAAGAAGGCGAGTCGATCTTCGTCGGAATCATCCACGATCTCACCAGCCGCAAGCACACCGAAGAGCAATTGCTGCAGGCGCAGAAGATGGAAACTGTCGGCCAGCTGTCCGGCGGCATTGCGCACGATTTCAACAATCTGCTCACCGTGATCCTCGGAAACGCCGAAGCACTCAGTATTCGCCTCAAGGCCCGCGACGATCTCCGCCAACTCGCCGATACAATCGTGCTCGCCGCCGAACGCGGCGCGGAGCTGACCCGTGGCTTGCTCGCGTTCAGCCGGCGGCAAGTGCTGCAACCCAGCGCGATCGATTGCAATTTGCTGGTGGAAAGCATGCGCATGCTGCTGCGGCGCACGCTGCGCGAAGACATCGTCCTCAGCATCGCCGCGGCGCCCGCGCCCGTCTATGCCCTGGCCGATCCGGCGCAGCTGGAGTCCGCGCTGCTCAATCTCTCGCTCAACGCACAAGACGCAATGCCAGACGGCGGCACGCTGACCTTGGCGATTTCAGAAGTGACTCTCGACGAGTCTTCGTTTCCGGGCGACACGCTCCAACCTGGCCGCTACGTCTCGATCACCGTCACCGATAACGGCTCCGGAATGGCGCCCGAAGTTCTCGAGCGCGCGTTCGAACCGTTTTTCACAACCAAGGATGTCGGCAAGGGTTCGGGCCTTGGCCTATCGATGGTCTATGGTTTCGCCAAGCAATCGAACGGCCACGTCAACATCTATTCCGAGCCGGGCCTCGGCACGAGCATCCGTCTCTACTTGCCGCTCGTGCGCGAAGCCGATGCGCCGGCGCCGGTCCGCGGCGAGGACCGCACCATCGGCGGCAATGAGCGCGTGCTCGTTGTTGAAGACGACGCCTTCGTGCGCAGCCACGCCATCGCATCTCTGGAGGGCATCGGTTATCGCGTGATCGTGGCGCGCGACGGGCCTGAAGCGATCGCGCTGCTGCGCGGCGGCGCCGAATGCGATCTGCTGTTCACCGATCTCGTCATGCCCGGCGGCATGAACGGCTGGGAAGTCGCCGCCGTTGCGCGCGAACTCAATCCGAAGCTCAAAGTGCTGTTCACGTCCGGCTATCCGCTGGAGACGCTTTCCAGCCGCGGCCAATCGGATCCGGCGGCGCGGATTTTGAGCAAGCCTTATCGCATCGCGGACTTGGCGAAGCGCGTGCGTGAAGTCTTGGACGAGCCGGACTAACCCGGCCAGCGCAAGCCGACGCGGCGGCGTTGCTGCAGCGTTTGCTCGGCGCGTTGCAGCGCCCGCAGCGCCACTTCCGCCTGTTGCAGAGAATCCGTCGAACGCAGCGCATCCATCGCCAGACGCAGGCGCGAGGCGCCCTCTTCCAGCTTATCGCGCGCGCCTTCGCGTTCGCCGAGCGCCGTCAGCGCGCGGCCAATCTCTTGCTGCGCCGCGCCCCACGAAATCGGATCGGTGGTGCGGTCAACCGCATCGAGATAACGCTGCCGCGCATCGAGCGCCTTCGAGAGCCACTTGATGTGACCGCCGCGCTCGCCAAGGCTAAGCGCGCCTGAAGCAAAGTCCGAGAGAATGTCGAGCTGCAGGTTTTCGCTGATCTCGGCCGGACGTGCCTCAACCATTTTATCGAGCGCTTCGACGATCGGCTGCAGCCGCTCAGGCTTATAATCCTGCGGACGGTGCAGCACCGGACGGGCCTTGCGCGCCAGCGCAAACGCCAGCGCGCGCTGCACAGCTTCGTCCGGACGGCCAACACGCCAGCCGAGTTGGAAATCCTGCACTTCGTGCGTGCGGCCGTATCCCGGCAGCGTCGTGATGCGGAGATCGATTTTACCGGTGAGCGTGCGCTTGCCCCAAACGATGACGTCCGCGGCGGAACGCTCGAGCGCTTCACCCGCTTCAACGGCGATGCGGCGGCGCGCCTCGGGATGCGCGCGCGGCGCAACCGTCTTCAACTTGATCGGAAACAGATCGACCTGCACGTCATGCTCAAACGAGAACATGCCGAAATTGTCTTCGATCGCTTCCTTCATTTCCTGGCGCAGCAAACCACCGCCGCCTTCGATCTCGGCGATCAACACCAGCGCGCGGTGATCCTTCGTGCGCTTCAGCGCTTGGCCGCGCAGCGCCATGCGCGCCATCGTGCTGGCCTTGCCCATGCCGGTGAGCATCCAGAACGCGGCGACGAGAACGGCAGCGAGAAAGATCGACGAGAAGAACATGAACACGTCGGGCTGCTGCACGAACGCGTCTTGAAACTCGCGGGGAAGCAGCCGCATCACGCGGGACGCCAACTCGGGCGCGAACGCTGCAGCGGTTGCTGTAAAATTAACCATTTAGCGTCCGTCAGTCCCCGCCGAAGAGATGAGCCATAGCCTGCCGCCGGGCCGCGCACAACGGCTTGCGGCGCCTTACGGCGCCACAAGACCCTGTCTCCCCGGCTGCGGGAAAAGCTCTAGTTGCCCCGCTGCCGAGCAGCCTCAAGGGCTTGATTCATGGCGTCGCTCATGTTGCCCAAATCCATCGCCTGAACGCCTTCCGGCAATGTGAACAACGAGGCGCTTTGCGGCCCACGCTGAACGCTGGTGGTTTCCCAGGCGACGCGTCCATCGTCGGTGGCGCGGAGAATGATCCCATCATTGGTTACGCAAACCGTGTCGGTACCGTCCTCGGCCGTGGTCTTGGTCCATTCCGCGCCACTCTCACCGGCGACCGAGCATGTGCCTGTGCGCGTAGCGGTTTCCGCCAGATCGCCCTGCCATTCGTCAATCGGGTTGGTCAGACCTTGATTGAGCCCTGACGCGCGGATCGCAAACTGGCGTCCGCCTTGCGTGGTGATGACGAAGCTCTCGCCCGTGTCGCCGTTGGTGATGATGGTCGAAGCACCCTCTGGAGCGGTGACTTCCATGCGCATGTTGCGGCCATCGCGAATCATGACGATCGGCATCGTCCTACCGTCATCACCCGTCAGCGTCGCTTCGGCGCGATAAGCGCCACTATTGAGATCGGGGAAGAGGCCGCCGCCATCCGCGGACTCAGTTCCCCCGCCCGCTGGCGCGGACGGACTGCACGCAGCCAGAGCACACGCGGAAACAACAGCCAAAATTGCATAGCGCATGAACGCTCTCCCCTTGAATCTGAGCCTGCCGTGGTAGCAGCAGCCGCTGGTTGCCGAAACCCCGTCCGGCCGTTCGTCGCAAAACCATGACGCCTCGTCAGCGCGGCGCCGGGCGCCCTTGCTACTAGGCGCCCTAAGCGGCCAAAATCGGGGCAACGCCGCCCGCCTGTCCGGGCCGTCTCTCTTTATTCTGGGGGTTCCATGAAAAAGCAGCTTCTCGCCGTTTGCCTAGCCGCGAGCATTCCTATGCTCGCCGCCTGCGCCACCACCGGCGCGGAAACGTCCGCCACCTTCGGCAACGCCGCCGCCTACCAACAAGCTCAGTCCGACGTGCAAACGCTCACCGCGCAAGCCAACCAAGATCCACTGTTGAAGCCATGGACCGGCCCGCATGGCGGCGTGCCGCCGTGGGATCAGGCTCGCGCCGAACTCGTCGGCCCCGCACTCGAGCTCGGCATCCGCCTGCAAGAAGCGGAAGTGCAAGCGATCGCAAACAACCCGGCGCGCCCGACCTTCGAAAACACCATGGTCCCGATGCAGGATAGCGGCCGCCACCTCGATCGCGCGCTGACGATCTTCGGCGTGATGACCGACAACGTCAGCAACGAACAAATCCAAGCCGTTGAAGCCGAATGGTCGCCGCGCATCACCGCGGCCTACAACGCCATCACCTTCAACCGCGCGCTCTTCAACCGCATCAACGATCTCTACGAGCGCCGCGCCACGCTCGGCCTTTCGGCCGAACAGCTCCGCTTGCTCGAGCGTTCGCACAACCAGTTCGTGCGCGCGGGCGCTGCCGCCACGCCGGAACAGCAAGCCCGCCTCGGCGCCATCAACGAAGAGCTCTCCACCAAGTTCGCCGATTTCGGCCGCCGCCTGCTGGCTGACGAAAACACCGCGATCTTCATCACCAACCGCCGCGACCTTGCCGGCCTGCCGCAGAACATCGTCGATGCCCTTGCCCGCGCCGCGACCGAGCGCGGCCGCGAAGGCCAATGGGCTGTCGTCAACACGCGCTCCAGCGTCGATCCGTTCCTGACCTTCTCCACCAACCGCGCTCTGCGCCAGCAAGTCTGGACAGCGTTCAAGAACCGCGGCGACAACGGCGATGCGAACGACACCAACGCGGTGATCGCTGACATCCTCCGCCTCCGCGCCGAACGCGCGCAAATCCTCGGCTTCCCCACCCACGCGCACCTGCGCATGGCCGATACCATGGCCGGCACCCCGGAGCGCGCGCAGGAACTGATGATGCGTGTGTGGCCCGCCGCCGTCGCGCGCGTCCACGAAGAGGTCGCCGACATGCAGGCGATCGCCAACCGCCAGCGCGCGAACATCACGATCGAGCCGTGGGACTATAACTTCTACGCCGAGCAGGTCCGCCGCGACCGCTACAACCTCGATCAGAACGAAGTCCGCGAATACTTCGTGCTCGACAACATGGTCGAGGGCGCCTTCTACATGGCCAACCAGCTCTATGGCCTCTCGTTCCGCGAGATCACCGGTACGGTCCCGGTGTTCGAGCCGAGCGTGCGTGTGTTCGAAGTCACTGACCGCGACGGCTCATACCAAGGCCTCTTCTACCTCGATAACTTCGCCCGCACCGGCAAGCGCTCGGGCGCATGGGCGAACGGCTATCAAGGCCACGAGACCTTCACCGGCCGCACGATCACGCCGATCACTTCGAACAACAACAATTTCGTGCGCGGCGGCGACGGCCCGATCCTGATCTCGCTGGATGACGCCGAAACCCTCTTCCACGAATTTGGCCACGCGCTCCACGGCCTGCTCTCGGAAGTGAACTATCCGGGCCTCGCCGGCACGCCGCGCGATTACGTCGAGTACCCGAGCCAAGTGCACGAACACTGGGTGCTGTCGCGCCCGATCCTCGATCGCTTCGCGCGTCACTATCGCACCAACCAGCCGATGCCGCAGGCGTTGGTCGATCGCATCAACAACGCCTCGACCTTCAACCAAGGCTACGCCACGGTTGAGTATCTCTCGTCAGCGCTCGTCGACATGTCGCTGCATAACCGCGCCGAGCCCATCACCGACGTCGATGCGTTCGAGCGCGAGACCCTCGCATCGCTCAACATGCCGCGCGAACTGGCCATGCGTCACCGCCTGCCCCAGTTCGGTCACCTGTTCTCGAGCGACGCCTACTCGGCCGGCTATTACTCCTACCTCTGGTCGGAGACGATGGACGCCGACACCTGGGAAATGTTTGAAGCCAGCGGCAACGTCTTCGATCCGACTGCAGCCGCCGGCATGCGCAACATCATCCTGGCGCCAGGCAACACCACCGATCGCGCGGAAGCCTATCGCCAATTCCGCGGCCGCGATCCGGACGTGAACGCACTGCTGCGCACGCGCGGGTTCCCGACCGGCGAAGCGAGCAGCGGCGGCGGCAACTAAGCCGCTCGCGCATTTGCGAAAAGGACTGGGGCGCGGACAGCAATGTCCGCGCCCTTTTTTTGATTGCGCTCAGCCCAGCGCCATAAAGCTCTCGAAGCCGCCGAAGATCATGCGCTTGCCGTCGAACACGTCCTTGTATTCGCCCTTCATGCGCGGATCGGCCATCACCTTCTTCATCACTTCGTCCCGTGTGGCGCGGTCCCTGTAGGTCGCCCAGGAGAAGATCACGATCTCGTCGTCCTTGGCCTGGACTGCGCGCGGAAACGAGGTCAGCTCGCCAAACGGCACATCGTCACCGGCGCATTCGACATAGGAGAGCGCGCCGTGCTCCATCCACACCTCGCCGGCCATACGAGCCATCTCCTTGTAAGCGTCCAGATTTTTCTTCGGCACCGCCAGCACGAAACCATCGACATAGGGCATGGGTGTCTCCTCTTTCTTGCGATCCATCCTAGGACGTATCACCCGCGTCTGATCCGACGATGCGATCCCTGAATTGTTCGGTCTGCAACGCTGGCGGCCCGATGGCGTTCCGGCTGTCTGCGCCACTTGCCACAATGATTCAGCCCTCATTCAGCCCGGTTTTGCGAGGGTCGCCCTGGGAGCATTTCAGATGATGCAAAAGTTCGCGACCATTCTTGCCGCCTTGGCCTTCGCCCTCACCACCCTGGCGCCCGCCACGGCCTCCGCCCAGCGTTATCGCGGCGGCCACGACCGAGGCTACCATCACGGCGGCGGCTACTACGGCGATGGCTGCCGGCGCGATAACAATTACGGCTGCGAACGCGACCGCGACCGCCGCCGTTATGGCCGCGACGATGACGATGCCGTCGCCGCCGGCGTCATCGGCCTTGTCCTGGGCGCCGTGATCGCCAGCGCCGTCGCCAACAGCAACAACAACGATCGCCGCGACGATGGCTATTACAACCGCGAAGACGATTATTATCGCGGCGGCGAGTACAGTGACGATCCGTATTACGAGCCCGAGCCGCAATGCACGCGCCAAGAGCGCCAGTGGGATCGCTACGCCAATCGCTACGTCACCGTCGACGTGCCGTGCTAGCCAAACCGAGCGTCACTGAGTGAAGGCGTGCCTTGTGGACCACAGGGCGCGCTTTCGCGCATCAAGCTGCAGCTCTTTCCATAATTCGTTCCGCTTCGTGCGCTACACTGCCCTTCATGCGGTATGTGTGCGATGCGCCAGCCGGCGCGACCTGGTTCAGATTTGAAACTGAGGCGGAGGCGGAAGCCGAAGCGGCGCTGATGCGCCATGTCGTCGATAAATACTTCCGACGCTACGAAGGCGCGGCGCGCGAAACCTACCGCGCGCCAAAAGGCACAGCGACATTCGAGCAAGCGATCGGCCTTAAAGATCACATCGCCAAGACGATGCCGCTTTTCCTGACCCTTCGGTCAGCCGATGGCGAAGGCCTCGCCACCGCCATGCTGCCCCCTGGCGGTCGCAATCAAGTGAACTTCCGCATCGTGATCGTGGGGCCAGATAACTCTGACCCCTACGAAGACCACGAAGCGGCGATTGAAGCGCTCGCGCGGCACTTCGGCATCGAACTGCCGCGCGAGGAATGCTTCCCTTACGCTTAGGGCTTGCCCGGCGTGCCGCCGGTCGACTCGCCGCCACCTGTCGCGCCGCCGGTGGACTCACCGTCGCCCGTCGTCGTCGTTGGCGTTGGTTCCTGCGCCGCCGGCGCATTGCTGACCACCCGCGCGCCCGCATAACACGGCGCCCGCGTGCAGGCCTGCATCAGGATTCGCACCATGTACTGACCGTTCGCGGCCGGCGTGTACGGGAAGATCGGGTAATTGTCCGGCAGCATGTCGTTGGCGACGACGCCGCCGGTTTCCATGCTGATCAGCTCGATATCGACATTGCTGCAATCGCCGTCGCACGTGCCGATGAAGCCGTATTCAGTGCCGCCGGCGAGATCGACCAGGAAGCGGTGATCGCGTCCCGGCTGCATCGGCACCACCGTATCATTGCCAACCTGCGTGTAGTTCGGCGCGTTGACACTCTGCAGTTGCGTCAGCTGCGTGCTCATGCCGGTGATCAACGACTGGCGTACTTCATCCGTGACCGTCGTCTGCTCCGTCGGCGAAGCCGCCGATTGCGTTGACGGCGGCGTCGCGCCTGCCTGCACCGGCGGCAATGGCGGTCCGTCCGCACCACCTTGCCCGCACGCGGCGAGCGCAAACGCCGCCGCAGCGGCGATCAAAAGCTGACGCATGGATATTCCCTCCTCCGTTCCGCGACTCGCCTAGACCCAGGCGCCGCGCCTGTCCACGTCTCCCGCACCCGCGCGGACAAGGCTGTGCCCCCCGTCACGCGCGGAACTCACAACAACCCACCTTCATCCACCTCACGCCACCGCTCACCCACTTTCTTCACAACCCCCACAGGCTCATTGCGATCCAGCCGCTCGCGCGACTCCTGCCACCGCGCCTCGACATAGACGCGCACATCCTCCGGCAAATTCTCGCGCTCACGCCCTTCGATATGGCGCCGCTGCGCCGCCGCAATCACCGCCGCGCGTGTCTCCGCGTCCGCTTCGCCTTCGCCCAGATTGATTTCGCGCCAGCGTTTGATCATGCGCAGAAACACAGCCGGCGCCGTGTTCGGCTGATGCACCATCGCCGCCGCCACGATCGCCGCGTGGTGAAAGAGCTGCATACAGAACTCTTCCTGCTGCGCCTGATCGATCTCGACGCGCTCAACCTCAGCCTGCTCCGCCGCTGACGCCTCCTCCGCCCGCTTGCGCATCTGCTCGGCCACCATCGTCAGCGCTTTCGCCTCCGCCGCATCGCCACGCGCCAGCGCCTCATCCACCTTCGCCAACGCC
>CAYUOC010000033.1:10597-30222 GCA_964446305.1 uncultured Terricaulis sp.
TTTCGCCTCCGCCGCATCGCCACGCGCCAGCGCCTCATCCACCTTCGCCAACGCCTGCGCCTCCTTCGAGCGCCCCTGCACCATCGCCGCACTCGCCTGCGCCAACGCCCGACGTTCAATCGCCGCCGCAATGTCAGAAGCGTCTTCCTCGGCGGCGATGCGTTCCACGAGCGAGGTCATCTCGGCTTCGCGCTCAACATCATCGGCAATGCGCTGCTGCGCCCGCTCAATGTGCGGCTCGATATAATCCGGCGCGGCAGGTGGCGGAGGCGGCGCAATCCCGCGCGCCTCAAGCGCCTCGGCCAAGTGGCGCTTCGTCCACTTCTCCTTGCAAGCCCGGCGCCGGATCGCCGCGATGGTGACGCCATAGCGCTCCGCCACCACCCGCGCGGAATCCCCCGCCAGATAAGCCGCCCGCACCAACTCCCAAGTTTGGGGGCCGGCGATTTTGTATTTGTTGCGAAGATGTAAGCCCATGCCCTGAGTGTAAGTCGACTGATGTCCCCACCGGATAGATTCGGTATCGATGCCGAGTAGCGCCTTGAATCGACGCCATCTCTCGCTTCTAGCCCGTGCGGGAATAACAACGTCCATCCCCCATTTTCTCATTCCGGACGTGCGAAGCGCGACCCGGAATCCAGGAGCAATGGATCAGCGCTTGGTGACGCGTACGCCGTCGCCATCGTCCGTCACGAACGCGCCCGCTTCGAGCTCGTCGCCGTACGCCGCCACGAGCGCGCTCACCCGCTCGGCCAACTCTGCCGCCGCGGCTTGGCGTAAACGCAACACCCCCGCGTGCTTCGCCCCATCGCGAAACACCAGTGCGCCGAAATCGGTGTCGATTGTGATGATCGCCCTGCCTTCCGCAGCTGCGATGTCGAGAACCGACGCGTCGCCCGGATCCGCGCCGCGTTCGAGCACGTTGACGATGTCGTGGCCGTCCGCGCGCAGCCGCTGAAGCACAGCGAGCGCGACGCAGCTATCGAGCAGGAGCTTCCGCTTCTTCACTGGCCGCCCCAACCGCTGCGCCGGACATGCGCGTCATGCCGGAAAGCTTGCCCGCGTAAAGCAGCGCCGCCTTGATGTCGTCGGGCTCCAGGAAGGGGAATTGCGCCAGCAGCTCCGCCTCGCTCATCCCCGCGCCGAGATAGCCAAGCAGATGCTCCACCGCGAACCTTTGGCCGCGAATGATCGGCTTCCCGCCAAAAATGGCGGGGTCCGAGGTGATGCGGGAGAGGAGCGGGTTGGTCATACGACCCGTATAACACAGATACAGTCAAAGCGCATCTTTTCATCGGCTTAGCTGTACCAATTGGGACAGCGCCTCAGAGGTCAGATCGTTTGGCTGCCGACGGCGTCGGAGAATTTCAATTCGTCTACGGGTCGGCTCAGACCAAGACTATGCTTAGTCATCATGAGCTCGGAGCATCTAGTGCGCCCCTTTCGCATCAAAGCGTTTCTTCCAAACGCGATCCGTCCGCCACACATCGCGTTGTTTGACGAGCGCCCGCAACACCTCCTGTCAAAACTATCTGGACAGCAATTCTCTGCGAACAACATCGGCATCCACTATGGACGAATCTCATGGAGACACCTTACTTGCGTTCTGGAAAAACGAGGATCTTCGAGAGTACGACATCTTTCAACTCTGGCTTTCCGAGTTCTTGAACGCGGTCGAATCCGAACTGTTCGCTTGCCAAGTCGCGTCGGATTTGGCGTTGCCCGGTGCCGGTCTCTTCTTTCGACGAGGCGCACTCATGGTCGAGGGCGAATTGCGCGCCTATGCCGGGCGTTACTCGAGCCTCAACGACTGGTACATGATCGCCCAAGAGGAAGGACTAAACGAGTTGCCCGAAATGGACTTTGCAAAGGTCTGGGCACGGCTCGAACGAACAAACGGATTTCGGCGTGGCATCGGAGACTCTCCATTTGGGAAAGCCCTCGCGTGCGCAACATATTTGTACGGCGATGATCTTGGTGAACATCGGTTTGCATCGATTGCTTGGGCTTGTGCAGGCTTAGAAGCTATCTTCGGTGATGAAACATTCTCTCGTGGCCGCCAGCTTTCGCAGAAAATTCCGCTCTTCTTGAAGATTGATGATGCGACCGGTCGGTGGCGTGATGCCGTCTCGAAGCTATATGCTGTGCGGTCGTCTATCATTCACGGAAATCTGGCGCTCACCAGCGCTGTCGCCGGATATGACGGCATGCCAGAAAAGCATTTGGATGACGAAGGCAATGCGAAATGGTTATCGCACTTCTCGTTGCACGAGGCGCTCCGTCGATGCATCGACGAAGACATTACCGCCCTTGCGTTCAAGCTGGTGCTTGAGGCAACCAGACGCTAATCGCTATCCATCTTCAGCGCCGCGATGAACGCTTCCTGCGGGATGTCCACCTTCCCGAACTGGCGCATCCGCTTCTTGCCCTCTTTCTGCTTGTCGAGGAGCTTGCGTTTGCGGCTGGCGTCGCCGCCGTAGCATTTCGCGGTCACGTCTTTGCGCAGCGCGCTGATCGTCTCGCGCGCGATGATGCGCCCGCCGATCGCGGCTTGGATCGGGATTTTGAACATGTGCTGCGGGATCAGCTCTTTGAGCTTTTCCACCATGGCGCGGCCGCGTGATTCAGCCCGCCCCGCGTGCACCAGCATGGCGAGCGCATCGACGGGATCGTCGTTCACCAGGATCGACATCTTCACTAGATCGCCCTCGCGGTGATCGATGATCTGATAATCGAAGCTGGCATAACCCTTCGAGACGCTCTTCAGCCGATCGTAGAAATCGAACACGACCTCGTTGAGCGGCAGCTCATACACAAGCATCGCGCGCGAGCCGACGTAATTCAGGTCCTTCTGAATGCCGCGCCGATCCTGACAGAGCTTGATGATCGAGCCGAGATATTCGTCCGGCGTCAGCAGCGTCGCCTTGATCCACGGCTCTTCGATCGCCTTGATCTGCGTCACGTCCGGCAGATCAGCGGGATTGTGCAATTCCCGCATTTCGCCGTCGTTCATATGCACTTTGTAGACAACGCTCGGCGCCGTCGCGATCAGATCGAGATCGAACTCGCGGCTGAGGCGCTCTTGGATAATCTCCAAGTGCAGCAGCCCAAGGAAACCGCAGCGAAAGCCAAAGCCAAGCGCGGCGGAGGTTTCCATTTCGTAGCTGAAGCTCGCGTCGTTGAGGCGAAGCTTCGACATGGCGGCGCGCAAATCTTCGAAGTTGGCCGCGTCCTGCGGGAAGAGCCCGCAGAACACCACAGGCTGCGCCGGCTTGAAGCCTGGCAGCGCTTGCGCCGTTTCGCGGCGATACTCGGTGATCGTGTCGCCGACGCGCGCATCGGCGACCTCCTTGATCGAGCCCGTCAGCACGCCGATCTCGCCGGGGCCAAGCTCGGCCACATCCTGGCGGCGCGGGCGCAGCACGCCCAGCGTATCGACATTATAATCCGCGCCCGTCTGCATGAGCTTGACGCGCATGCCCTTCTTCACCACCCCATCAATGACGCGGAAGAGCACGACGACGCCGAGATAGGCGTCGTACCAAGCATCGACGAGCATCGCTTTCAGCGGCGCGTTGGGATCGCCTGTTTTCGGCGGCGGCAAGCGGGTGACGATGGCGTCGAGCAGATCGGTGATGCCCTCGCCAGTCTTGCCGGAGGCGAGGATTGCGTCGGAGGCATCGAGGCCGATCACGTCCTCGATCTGCTGCTTCACGCGCTCCGGTTCGGCGGCGGGCAGATCGATCTTGTTGATCACCGGCACGATCTCGAGATCGAGATCGAGCGCTTGATAGACGTTCGCCAGAGTCTGCGCTTCGACGCCTTGGCTTGCGTCCACGATCAGCAGCGCCCCCTCGCACGCCGCCAGCGAGCGCGAGACTTCATACGCAAAGTCGACGTGCCCGGGCGTGTCCATCAGGTTGAGGACGTAGCCCTTGTACTCAAGCCGCACCGTCTGCGCCTTGATCGTGATGCCCCGCTCCTTCTCGATATCCATCGAGTCCAAAACTTGGCTCGTCATCTCGCGCGCGCTCAGCGCCCCCGTCTCCTGAATAAGACGGTCACTCAGCGTGCTCTTGCCGTGGTCAATGTGGGCCACGATTGAGAAGTTTCGGATCTTGTCGCGCGGAGTCATTTCAGGCGCGTAGGTATATGCGCCCGCGCGGGGCGCCAAGGCTCGCGGCTGCGTCAGTTCGGCATTAGGGCGAAAAATACTGCGTAGAATAAGAGCCATGCGCCGATGAGGAGCCAGAGAAGCTGGCGGTCGTTCAGCCAGCGGCTCAAGGCGCGGCCGATGAGCGAGACCCCGATCGAGACGACAAGGAAGCGCGGCAGGCGCGCAGCGATGCTTGCCAAAGCGAAGAGCGGAAGCGGCGCGCCGGCGGCTGGCGCGAGGGTCGCGTACACTTTGTAGGGCGTGGAACTGAGCGGGCCGAGGAAGGTGGCGAGAAACCAGTTCTCCGCCATTGCTGCTTCCGCGCGCGCCGCCATGCCTTCGCTGATCGAGGGGACAGCGAGGACCGCCTCGATGGCGACAGCGTAGCTCTGCGTCGCCCAGAAAAACATGACCACGCCGCCGGCGCTCGCGCCGAACGCGGCCATGATCGACGCACGCGCTGCCGCTTTCACGCCGCGCTTCAGGCCGATATAACTCAGCAGCACGTCGGGCACGAAGAAGAACAAGGTCGCTTCCGCGGCGCCCCAGATGAAAGCGGCGACGTCGAGCGCGTGCTTGCGCAACCAACTCATGACGACATCGCCGGCAAATCGAGCCGCACGCCGAAGCTTGCGCGCTCCCCGCTCGCGGTTTCGAAGCCGCCGACGATCCGGGCTTTGCATTGCACGGTGGCGCCCGGCGTGCCGGCGGCGGCGAGATCGGCGCGATAGCGGGCGGCGTTTTCGCGGGAGAGATAGCCGATGAGCGCGCCATCAATCTCGATACGCACGGCGTTGGGGTCGTGCGGATTCTCAGGCTCAAGAACAAGCAGTGCGTCGATCGTCACAGTGCGGCCGCTACGGCCATGCGCTTCGACAATCGCGGCGATCGCCTGCTGGCGCCGCGAGACACCGACGACTTCGACGGCGAACGTCCCCGGTCCTTCAATCTTGATAAGCATCATCCTACCTTCGCGTCGCGTGCGTAGGATGGTGCCCGGAAGATCATTGGCGCGGGCCGTGAAAGCCTTATAGATCAAGGGAATTTTCGGGCAAGTTCGTTCGCGTCCGTAGCGTTTCCGTATCCGCGCACACGGTTTTCTTAACACGCAAGGTCGGTTGGGAATCACTTATTCTGGGCGGATGTCAGAAACTCAAACGTTTGAAAGCGCCGTCCGCTCCGTTCTTCGAGAACCCCTTTGGGTCTCGGGAGCCCTATTCGCGGCAGGCGCACTGCTCCTCACTGCCGATCGTCATCACATGTTCGCTCCAATTGGGGCGCCGTACCTTGCGCCAATAACGATTGGCACCGTTGTGGTTGCATGCCTTTTCATTGGTCGCGCCCTTCACATGGCATGGGTCAAGTTTGGAAGCGGTGGCGCACTCCGCAAGCCGTTCAACGCTCTGACGGACGAACAAAGAGAGCTACTGACGGGAGTTTTCCGCACCGGAGCAAGATCGTTCAAGCGCTATGAGCGAGCGACCCCTCGTTGGGTCGAAGAACTGTCCGAATGGGGTTACATCGAATGGCACAGCCCGCTGATTTGGAACGCAGATTCGCCCGACTACTATTCGTTGACTAGCGCGGGATGGGAAGCGACGCGCCGCTCGTTGAGGGGCAAACATAAGAAGAGTCGTTGATCGATTGTGGTACGCGTTCCCGCTTTGGCCTTGCGCGCTGCGACGACTCGCCCAAGTTGTAGCGGTGAGTAGACGCAGCGGCAGGATTCCGCCCCGCCGCTGCGTCGCTGGTCGAACGATCAAACGACCTGGGTCATCCGAATCGTCTCTCGACACGGCGACATTGGCTGGCAACTCCGATCACTTCAAGCGAGGAGCGGCCACATGCCGAAAGATTTAAAACCAGGATCAGAAGTACCGAAATCGGGCCAATACAAAGTCGTTGGTCCGCGCGGTGGTGACACGGGCGTCGAGCGAACAGGTGTTAAAGGCAAGACTTTGCCTCCAACACCGGAGCCGGGCCAAAAGTACAGACTGACTGATCCGACCAAGACAAAGAAATAGACTAGAGCGGTGCGGATGCGCCGCGCTCTCTGCGCATCCGCACAACTTGCTCACTCAAAAGCTTCACATAGTTCAGCGGTATTCTTGATGCCCATTGACTTGAAGACGTTGGCGCGCGCGATCCGCCCAGAAAAGACTTCAATACTCCTGGGAGCTGGATCATCGAAGCCGTCGGGCGCACCAAGCGGTGCCGAACTCGCGGCAGCGCTGTGCAAAGAGTTCAATTTGGATTTCGATCCGAGCCTATCGCTATCGGAAGTTGCCACACTCGTTGAGATCAACCGCGACCGCAAATCGCTCGCTAAGTTTGTGTCCAACACGTTCAAAGAACTTAGGCCCACAGCAGGCTTGCTTAACTTGCCGTCTTTTCAATGGGCAAATGTCTTCACGACGAACTTCGACGATCTTATCGAGCAAGCATACAAGCGTGGCGGGAAGGCGTTAGACGTCTTCTCCTCCAATTTCGACTTCAACGAAGATCATCAACCCGCAAGTCAATCGCTATTCAAAATTCACGGTACGATGCTTCAGGATCGTGGGTTGGGCCACGCGAGTAGCATGGTGCTTACGACTGCCGACTACGATTCAGCGCAAGCGTTCCGCGAAATCGTGTTCGATCACTTGTTGCGGGAGACCAGTCGCACCGACGTGCTTATCATCGGTCATAGCCTAGCGGACCATGATTTGAATATCGTCCTCGAAGAGGCGATCCGCCGGAAACGTGTCTCCGGCGCAAGCGGCAAGCTGTACGCACTAAGTTATACCAAGGATGTGAACCGCGCGACATTGCTGGAGGCGCGCGGCTTCTCGATTGCGTTCGGCGGTATCGACGATTTTCTCGTAGAACTCCAGGCAACTGCGCCAGCACTTCAACTCGTGTTTGCAGACAACGGCGATCTCTTAGATCACGCGCCGGTCTTGAGGCCGGTCACTATCGATGTCCGGCACTCGATGGATCATCAGAAACCAGATGTCTTGCGCCTCTTCAGCGGCGGTGACGCGACATACGGCGACATCGCGTCGGAGCTGACTTTTGCTCGCGATGTCGTTCAGCACGCCGAGACGCAGCTCACGTCCACCGACAAATTGGTCGCCTATTTTCTCGGCGCAGCGGGCCTCGGAAAAACGAGCGCAGCTAGGCAGTTGCTCGCTTCGTTACATCAACGGGGCTTCTCATGCTGGGAGCACAAGCTCGATCACGTGCTCGATTCTGAGTCTTGGATCAAGATCGCCAAACACTGTGAAGTGAACAACGTTGACGCCGCCCTGTTCGTGGACGAAGCGCATCTGCATCTTCGTGCGCTCGATCGGATCGTCGACCACCTTCACGCGAACAAGTGCACTCGTCTGAGACTTGTGTTGGCGTCCACGCCCGGTCAATGGAACCCCCGCGCTAAGAGCCCAAGCCTATTTCGCATCGGTGTTGAACATCCCTTGAAGCGCCTGAGTCGCGCTGAAATCGATTCTCTGTTGGACCTTTTCGATCGTAAGAAAGAAGTGGCCACGTTGGTGGAGGCCAGCTTCTCTGGCTTTGCGCGAAACGAAAAGCTTCGTCGCCTGCAAGAAAGATGTCGCGCTGACACCTTCGTTTGCATGAAGAACATTTTCGCCATCGATAAACTCGACGACATCATTCTCCGGGACTTCGCCGCACTCGATGCTGACTTACAGGAGATTTACCGAACGATCGCCGCGATGGAGGCCAGTAACATTAGAGTGCATCGCCAGTTAGTGATCCGAGTTGTGGGAATTCATGCGGATTCCGTCGAAGGTGTCCTAAATCGTCTGACGGGGACAATCTCGGAGCAGGACATCGATGTGCGCGAGGGCATTTATGTCTGGCGAGGTCGCCATCGCGTAATCTCTGACTTGATCCTACACTACAAGTTCCATGAGCAGGACGAGCTTTTCGCGCTCTACGAGCGAGTAATCGAGAATATCAATCCAAGCTACGAACTCGAACGGTTCACCATCAACGAACTATGCGATCCTCAGCTAGGTATCGGTCGCATCAATGACGTCCAGCGTCAGAATCACCTCTATCGAAAGATGATCTCAGCCGCACCGGCTCAACGGCCTCCACGCCATCGTCTTATCCGGAATCTCATTCAATCGGGAGAGTTCGACGCTGCCGGGAACGAGATTCGGATATTCGAGAAAGAACTGCGGCGCGACGCGCCCATTCTCCGTTACAAAGCGCAGCTTCGCGTGGAGAGAGCAAAGAAGGTCTCGGGCATTCTACCCGTTGATCGAGCGGCGATCCTCTCCGAAGCGATCGGAATCGTGTCGAGCGCACTTGATACATTCGGTGGTGATCGCGCACTGCACAAGTTGCACGGCGAGATCGGGTTGGACATTCTGCGCCTCAATGGCAAGTGGGATGCGTTCGACGCAGCGATGGCTCGACTTCAGGCCGCGTGTGACGAATATCTTGATCCTGAGCTCGTCCGAGTATTCGCCAACCTCAAAACGCGCGCCGCTTCTCTTGGCGGTTAGTTGAGTGCTTCGGTGTCATCAACTCGCAAGGGATGCTCACGATAAACATGCGCGCTGGTTCGGTGCGGCCGGGACAAACGATGTCCCATGCATGAGGCGCGCAGCCATGCGTGTGGAGCTTCGCCTTGAAGCAACGAAGATCGCGCCATTCACTCGCCTCGAATGCCAAGCGCCAGCACGCGCGCTCCGTTGCGGCCATGAAGACGCGCACCGGGCGCCCGTCGTCGTCCGTTGAGCCGACGCCCGGCACGATATTTGGCGGCAGTTGCGGCGGAGCGCGCCAAGCAAAGCTCGCATCGTGCTCAGGCTGAATTACGATCTCGCGGTACACTCTCGCAGCTCCTCACGAACGGTCGGGGATGTTTACGACCCAATAGCTGTCACCATTCTCGCGATGCCGCCGCTCCGGGTCCAATCCCCGGGCTCGAAGGGCAGCGATCATCTGCGAGCGGTTCACGTCGAGACGCGACGCGGCGAGGACTTGCTGAAGCGCCTCGTCATACGTCTCTGTTTCGATTGCGCCTGAACGCGTCTTTTCGAGCCAACGCATCGCTTCGAGCACGCGCAGTTGATTGGCGAGCATCTGCAACCTCGGACGCCAACGCAGTATCTCGCCTTCTGATCGCGGGCGCGGCCATTGCTTCAAGTCTTCCAAGAGCTGCGCGAAAGTGCTTTCGCTGACGAACTCGCCGATGTCCGCGCTGAACCGCTCGCGGACGGCGGAGAGCACGCTGCGCAAATCTTCCGCGTCAATGACGAGTTCGGGATTGCGCCGAAGCCAATCGGTCATGACGCCTTGAAGCTCCTCGTGTGTCACTGCGCGACCCCGATTTCCTGGAGTCGATGAAGCAGAAGCCGTGTTTTCGGATGCCAGCGCCAACCGCCATCGTCGGTTTGCTCGGGTCGTTGCTTCAGCTCGCGCAGGATGGAAACGAAAGCGCCCTCCGATACCCATATTCCGCTGTCGACTGAAAACTCGGCGTGAACGGCGCTATAGATCGCATCTTCGCGTTCGGCCTCAATCGAGATCGCGAAGTTAGATCGCAGCCAAGCGATGATCTCGGTGCGCAGCTCGTCCTGCGTCATCACGTGCTCCTCGGTCGCTCGGGGAGCCGCAACGCGCAGAAGAACGCGCCCGCGCTGCCGTCGGCACCATACGAGCGCCGTGAGGCATCGCAGCGGAAGCCGCACGACCGCAGCGCCGCGTCGAAATCGCTGAGCGACACTTCCTTGTCGAATGCATCACGCGCCGCCGTCAGCGCATCCCTCTCGGTCTTGGCGCGAAAAGTGCCGGGGAAGGTGTCGAGCCATGCGGCGACGCGCACGCGAAGCCTTAGGCCAACCATGGGAGGAAACGGCATCATGTTACAAAGTCTCCGGCAGGTCAGAACCATCGTCGAGCGCCTCCAGAGGACGACCGCCGTTCGCGTGCTTCATCTTGGTGATGGGCCGCAGCTCGCCGTCACGCGAGTAGTCGAGATAGAAGTCTTGCAGACGCGCGCGGATTGCCTGCGCTTCCTTCAGCGCCGCGAGAGAGCCATCAATCGCCGGTGTGTTGAACTTGGCGGCGAACGAGGCCGATGTGAACGGCTGCGTCTTCATCGTGCTGAGACGCGCAAGCACTGCCGCCGCGTTTGCAAGATCAGCTTTCGACGGCTCAGTGCCTACCTCATTGGCGGCGACATCGGCCAGCAACAGGCCCGCAAACGATTCAAGTTCACGCGGCCCCATCGCGTTGATGAGCGGCAGCGCGGCGGTTAGTTCCGCCGCTGCCGAGCGCGTCGCGATGAGCGCCAACGCCTGACGCTTATCAGGCGCCTCCTTCTCAACGACAGCGAGGGCTTTGACCTCTTGCCAGATGGCCTGCACTTCCTTCTGAAAGTCGCCGAAGCGCTGCTTCTGAGCGGCCTTGAAGGCATTGCGCACCCATTCCGAGCGATTGGCGATGTCGATGTGTTTGCCGTGCGCCTCGGCGATGCTGCGGGCCTCGGCGAGGTCATCGTCATAAGACTGCTTGGCGTCGCCCATGCGCTTCGCAAGCGCTGTAAGCTTGTCGCGGATCGCTGGTGCGTTGCGCAGGCTATTGAGGGGGAGAGCAGCCACGCGAACCGGTGGCGTCTTGGTGTCTTGAGACATGCGTTTGGCCTTTCTGTGCCGAAGACCAGAGCGCATGATGGGAGATGCAGCGACATCACCGCGACCGCGTTTGGTCGTTAGTTGGTAGCGTTGGAAGCTTGGGGGCCTTCGAGCTGAGGTTTCAACCCGGCGCCGGCGGGGTCTAGACCGCGCTAGACCTTGATGCCTCGCTCGTCTTGTTCGCGTTCACGTCGCGAGTAGCGTCTCTTGCTGTCACCCGATCCGTACTGGCGCGTCGTCGAGCCCCGAGACGTTGTGCTCAGAGCGTAGGAAGCACTGTCGAAGCTGTGCTTATTCGATCGAGTCTCCAAGTCGTTGGGACGATGCACAGAGCGCTGAAGGATCGGCAGCACCTGAATGAGGTTTTCGGCGTTGCTGCAAATGTAGAGTCCCGGACGACCGTCGTTTTTGACAGCACCATCTAGTAGCGATCGAAACTGTTGGACGCGCGCTGGACGATTGGCGCGGTTAGCGCTGATGAAACGCAAGCCCGCGTCGCGATACTCGTCGGAAACAGAATAAGAGCGTTTGCCCGAGCCCCGCTGATTGATCTGCGGGTCAGCCGCCATAACCTTCAGGTGCGCTGGGCGTAGGCCGTAAGGCGCAAACAGCTCCTCCTTGATCCGCGCGGCGATGTCGCTGGGGGACGAGCCGTCGCCCTCTGTGAGGCTAGGCGGAATGGCGGTCGATACTTCGCCAATGATGATCGCACTCCCCGCAGGGTAGAGGCGATCATCGAACCCAATCGCGGGCTCGCGCGCCACGAGCATCAAAGTCGCTACCGACGGGCTAACACCGCCATGGTCGAGGCCCAGGCGAATGTCGAAACCGCGCGGAATGGAAAGCCACGGCTCGATTACGTGCACATTGGGATCGAACACGTCGCCGAACATTGAGCCGCTGACGCGATCGAAACTGCCGTCGACCCATGCGGCACCCAACGCGGGATCACTCGCGACGCTCGCACGCAAGCGGCCTTCGTAGCCGTCAGCGAGTTTCGTGTTGTCGCGAAATGTCGAGAGACTGAACAGATAGCGCAGCCCGGACTCACGCTCTGTGTAGGGCTCCATCGCGTTCGCTTGCTCGATCGTGCGTCGCTTGATCCAGGCAGCGCCAACGCCGCCGGGATTGAGGCTCATAAAACACTGCACCTTGACGTGATCCGGCGCGCGAAGGTTGGAGAAGAGCTGATCAACGACGCGCTCACTCTCGAATTGCGCAGCTTCCTCGACAACCAGGAAGCTGATGCTGCCGCCTTGAAGACGGGCCAGCGTCGACGGCGTCATGTATTCGACGCTCTCGCATCGAAAGATGGCGCCATTGGCTAGCCGGAACTCGCCTTGATTTCTGTTCCGCGTGACGGCGGATTCCCCGTAGGCGGTGATCAGGATGTTTTCGAGGTCGTCCTGAAGCTCGGTCATGGCTGCGAGCTGGCGCCGCACGAACATGATGCGCGCGTGCGGCCCATAGCGGTCGGCGTGCCTGAGCGCGGCCATCATGTTCAGGAAGCTCTTGCCGCCGCCGCGACCGCCCATGTTCACGCACACGTCGACATCCTCGGACGCAGCGAGGACGCGCTTCTGAAACGGCGTGAGTTCGAGCTTACCCACTTGCGGCCTCGTCTAGGCCGCTGAAGAGATCGGCGACTTTGCTGGCGCTGGGCGGACGCGTCCCGCCGGGATCGCGAGCGCCGACCGCCCAGTCGAACTGATTGCGGAGCACCATTGTCAGCAGGCCCCGATCGCCCGCCAGCGCCTTACGCGTGGCGCCTTCGCTGAGCTTCGCAAGCAAGACCGCATCGGCCTGGGCACGCAGCTTTCTCAGCTTGCGGTGCGTCCGCGACAGGCGTTCGAGCACGTCCGGCGGCCAGCCGATGGCTTCGGCGAGGCTCGCTTGCGCCCAGAACCCTTCCTTGGCGACGGTTTCGGTGATCGTCGCCAACACGGTTGGTGTGACGCTCGGATTCTTAGGGCGTCCGCCGGGATCGGGTGCGTTTGCAGTGCTCATGGGACGAATGATCCCAAACGCACCCCGCAGATTCAAATCTGCGCGCTGAGAACGATGCCGCCGCTCTCGCGATACTGCGGGAAAGGTCTTCGGAAGGCGCGCGCAAGATGCGCGTCACGTGCGATTTTCTTTCCGGTTTTTTCTGGCGCGAATCCTAATCGTATCCGGGGCGCCTGGGCCTATGGGGCGCCTCTGGGGGTATATCCCGCCATCGCGCCACGGTGCTCACCAGCAGGCGTTTGAAAATCAGGCGCTCAGTTATGCCGCTTGAAGAGCACGCTGCACAGTCGCCGCAGTCACGTCAGCGCCGCGCGGGGAACGGTAGCTCCGGGCATTGAGTGCTGCGGCTATTGCCCGGAGCGACGCATCGACGCCGATCTCTGCGCGCACATCTTCGATCGCTTCACGCAATCCGTCGGCGTGCGCCCTGGATGTCGCGCTTCGCACCTTGGCTGACGCAGCAGCGCCGCGTGCGGCGTGCACGGCGATGTCCGCGTCACGACGGCCAAGCCGCACGCCGCGTGCTCGTGCGGCCTCCAACGCCGCTTTCGTGCGCGCTGAAATCAATTCGGCCTCGTGAGCTGCGAGAGCGGCGAGGACGTGCACCGTTAGCTTGTTGGCGTTCGGATTGTCGGCAGCGACGAAATCGACGCCAGAATCCATCAAATTGGCCAAAAAGGCTACGTCCCGGCTCAAGCGATCCAACCTCGCGACAACCAGCGTAGCGCCCGTCATGCGGCACGCCTTGAGCGCCTTCGCTAGTTCGGGTCGATCATTGTTGCGACCGCTTTCAATCTCGACGCATTCGCGCACGATCTCACCATCACCAACGAATTTCGCGACGGCTGTGCGCTGTGCTTCAATGCCGAGGCCACTTTGACCTTGGCGTTGCGTTGAAACGCGAACGTACGAGACAAATTTCCGCACCATTTCGGCACCTGATTCAATAGCTCTATCGAGCGACAAAGCAGATGATACACAAAGCGTGCCTAGCATTTCGTGTAGATGCGCCACGTTCGCGCAAAGAATCTTTCGCTTCGGCCACGCCGCGAGCGAATAGCCGTTGTCGACATCGCAGCGGCGCAACGCCTCGCACTACTTGTGTGACGACATCTGCCCCGCGTTTTATCGAAGATGCAGGCAACGCGTCATCTGCCCTCGGCGACCAATGCAGGGGCGGACGCCATCTGCCCATTTTGGCCAAGCCTCGCAGACCTCATCTGCCCTCTGCGATCGTCGCGCGCGCGTGGGAAAAACTCATCTGCGCCCGGAGAGAGCTGATTGCGTCACGCTAAACACGCCGCGACACGTCCTTGCCTGTAACTGGCGTAACCGGTGTAACCGGGTCTCCCCATTGTGTTCGTAGTATCGTCTATAGAGCTATTAGGTCACTTCAGAACTATTCTCGATTCTACCGGTTACACCGGTTACACCCCCGCGAAATCCCTTATTCGACAAGGCGTACAGCGTAACCGGTAGCCCTCCGCGAACCGGTTACGATCCGGTGACATCCAGTTACACCTAGATGATTGCGTCCCAATCTTGCTGCACCGATGGCGACCGCAGGCGGCTCCGATTGGCCAAGCGCAAGCCAACATAGTGCCAAACGATCTTGCCGCCGCTTCGCCGCTGCTTGCGCTGCACGTGCGGGCGGATGTCGCGCACTTTGCGCCCGAGAAGCTCACGGTCGATGTGTTCGTGCCCGTGCTCATGACAGTAGTTGCTGAACGCGGTGTAGATAGCCTCCGTCGTCTCTGAACCGTCGCGGTCATCCTCGCATTCCGTCTCAATGAACTCGCGCACGGGATCGGCGGCGAAGTCTTCCGCGAAGTCGCGCATGTTGGGTGTCGGATCAAAGCGTCCGCGTTCATGGAGCCGCTGACGCCCTTGGAGCGCCCACAGGAGTATCCCCGGCATCTCTTCGCGGATGATTGCTGCCAGCAAGCCAACGTCCCGCTCTTCCTCGGGGATGCTGTGCGTAAAGGCGAAGACCATCATACGTTCCTCGATCGCGCCCGTGTCGTCGTGGATGTTCGGTGGATTGTTGGTCACGAAAGTCGGTCGAGCATTGATGAGCGCTCCGGCAACGTAGCGGCGGTGCTTCACGTTCACGTCGATCGCGCCCGCGCCGGTGATGACCTTCAGAACCTCGACAAACGAAGGAGTGACGGTCTGGGCGAAGTTGGCATCATGCACGATCGCCGCGAGCTTGTTCAGCAATGACTCAAGGCCGAATGGTTGGCCGAACTGCTGCACCGTCGGGTTCGCGACGTTCTCCCTGCCTAGCAGCGCTTCGAGCACATAAGCGACGGTCGACTTCCCAGAGCGCTTGGCGCCATAGAGTACGGCGAAGCGATGGAAGCTCTGATCGGGCGTGAGGCAATAGCCGAACCACTCAGCGAGCGCCGACACGGCGGCGGGATCGTCAGCAAACTGCCGTTCGAGAACTGCGAGGAAGCGCGTCGGCATTGGCGCCAGAGGCTCGAATGGGAAGGCCAGCCGGTTCGGCGTGAAAAAGCGGGGCGTGTGCGGCAGCAGTTGCGCCGACGGGACATGCAGCAAGCCATTGGAGACGGCGACAACCTCGGATGCTGGGGGATCATCCGCACGTTGATCGCGCCAACACGGCGCTTGCAGTTCGACGTAGCACAGCGCTTCGAGCACCGCACGCACCTCGCGCTCTGTGTGCGTGCATGGCTCAACGCCCTGCATGTCGTGCGGGATTGCCGCATAGATCAGCTTCCGAAGCACTTGAGCCTCTATCGGGCGGTAGCGACCATCTTCCCAGCTTAGAAAACCGCCCTGATGGAAGGCGAGCGTGCGAAGACCCTCCTGCGTGAAGTGGCGCGCCAGCAGAATATTGGCGATTGCCGCCCAACGCCCAGGCAACTCCGGCGCAGCGGGTTCGTCGTCGATCAGGTCTTCGATCGTCGCAACCGGATCGGGTTTGGTGATCGCGCGCACCAACGCGGCGGGCGCTTCCGCGACCTTGTCGAATGAGTTGGGCGCGGCTTGTCGGAACGAATAGACGGCGCCAGCCGCGTCGCGACACCCGGACACTGGAACAAGTTGGCCGGGGCCGAGCACGCGCACGCCCGGGCCTATCTGTAGCGGCCTCAAAGAGCGCGGGACGCGCAAGTAGATGTAGGAGCGCTTGCCCGCGCTGGTAATGACAACGGTGCCGCCAAGATCAATCCCAAAGCGCTCCGCAATGGCTCTCCCGTCGCCCTCAGTATCGAGCGCCATGAACCCAGGCCCGATCTCGGCGCCGACGTTCACGCCCTCCGACATCAGTCCCAGCGCGACCTCTAGCGTGATCGGCGCTTTGAAATGTTCGTCACGCCGCTCTGCAAGCGACTCAACGCCACCGGTGAGCGTAGGTCGCTTGAGGTTGAATGGATGCAGACGCCAAAGGCGCGCGCCCGCGTAGGCGCTCAGTTTGTTGCTGTTCGGAGCTGGAGGCGTTATCTTCGACATTGTCTCTGACACTCGGGACGGAAGGCGAAGCCCGCGCACTCTTCGGAAGGGAAGCGCGGGTTTCGTATGTTTGGGGTTAGGCAGCGCTGAGTGCTGCGGCGGGTGCGCCCGGTGGCGGTTCGAGACCACGGAGCCAATGATCAAGCTCCGCCAAGTCATAGCGAAGCACGTCGCCTTGCCGATGATGCGGCGGGCCGCGCCCCTCCCGGCGCCAATTGAATAGGGTTCGCGGTGACAGCTTCAGATATGCTGCGGCCTCCTCTGTCGTGAGCCAACGCGTTGCCTCGTACTTCATTGCACACACACTCCAGCGCTTTGGCCGCCGGGCATGGGTACGCCAGCGGGCCGATTGATCAGGGCATGTGCATGAGTGGGAGAACCCCGTGAGCAGTCTCGCGGGCGGGTTCTTTATACAGCCAGAAGTGACGAAATTCAACGAAACGGACTAGCGACGCGCAACAGGTGTGGTCTGACTCCGCTAGGGGCGTTGAAAACAATGGCGCGATGCCGGAGATGCTGTTGCGTCGGGCGCGCTCATTCGGAAATAATCGCCGCGACCAGCTAGACGCTGGATCAGTTCCGGCGTGATGATGTTTGGGCGTCGTCGGGTATGTGGACCTCCTGACTGATACGGCTCCTGGCGGAAAACGCCGTGCGTCCGCGTAGACATGGATCGTTCGCTAGCCGTTGGCACGTAGGCACCTTGGAGTGCGACAGCTTGCAAGGCGCTCGACGGCGCTCCTTTTTGTGGGAGTCAGCTATGGCGAAGGCATATGCGGGACTTGATGTAGCCGACAAAACAACCGCCGTTTGTGTGATTTCCGCCAGCGGCGAGACGTTGTTTGAGACAACGACCGCGACCGATGTCGCATCGGTTGGCGGAGCATTGAAACCCTATCGGCGAATGCTGGATAAGGTTGCGTGCGAATCCGGCTCTAAATCGATGTGGCTGGCGCGCGAAATGCTGCGCAAGAAATGGCCAATGGTTTGTCTGGATGCAATGCACACCCATGCCGCATTAGCCGCCTCGATCAATAAGACCGATGAGAACGACGCACGCGGCATCGCGCATGTTGTCAGCCGTGGGATATACACGACCGCCTATATCCGAACGGAGCAGACCCAAGCTTCGCGCGCGATACTAGTGCACCGCAAGGCAATGCTGCGAAAGCGTCTCGACTTGGAGCGCCTTTCCAATGGCGTTCTAAAACAGGTAGGCGCGAAGCTCGTTCGCGATGGCGACGGCCTAGCCATAGTGGCTCAGAAGAGGCGCCGCCTCGATCCGATGATGCGTGAGCTTGTAGAAAGTTCGGTCGCGGTAATCGACGTTCTGCGCGCGGAGCATGCGCGCTTGGACGCTCTCCTGGTGCGGTTAGCGGAGGCCGATCCCGTTTGTCGGCGCTTCATGGGGATTCCGGGTGTGGGGCCGGTCACCGCTTTCGCCTACCGAACGTCGATTGAAGACCCGCACCGATTTGCATCATCGCGCTTGGTCGCCGCGTACTTTGGCCTAACGCCGCGCACCTATCAGTCGGGAGAGACCAGCCACGTTGGCCATATCAGCAAGCGCGGAGACACCGAGGTTAGATCGCTCCTCTATCAGTCAGCGGGCAGCCTGATAAACGTCTGCAAAACGCCGTGGCGTGTCCGGAAATGGGCTAAGGCGCTCGCGGAGCGGAAGGGCTTCAAGCTCGCTGCCGTCGCCTGTGCGCGACGACTAGCCGTCATCATGCATCGAATGTGGCTGACGGAAACGGACTTTGACCCGGAGCGATAGCCGAACTAGCGGGATATGGTCGGCATCAGCTCATGCGGCTCGTAGATCGAGTCGTCGACGTGGCCGAAGTATCGATAGGCACGCTTCAGCTCCTTCGACAACTCGGCGAGAAGTGGCGCGGGCGCTCCGTACTTATCGGAGATGCCGGAAGCAGCATGGCCCATGGCATATTTCATCAGACCGGGGCGCACCTTCGCGAGCTTCATGGCTTCCTCGAAGCCGTGTCGAAAGCTGTAAGGCACTAAGCGTGGGCTCTTGGGAATCCCGGCGGCGCGAATCTCCTTCGCCAAATCTTGCGACATTCTGCCAGCGTCGAATTTCTGATCTTTAGGCACGAACACGAGTTCGCCGTCGGCGGCATCGCACGCCTCCCGCGCAACCGCGATAGCTTCGCCGATTAGCGGCAGCGTGCGTTGACGTATCTTGCCGGTCTTGAGTGTCCGGTCGTCGTGTTCCCGTATGATGACGTGTGGCGTCTTGTGTGAGAACACGAAGTCTCGCTTCCGCAGCCCACCTGCTTCGGCTGGGCCGAGCCCTAGATACTTCATTAGAATGAGCATCCGCTTTCGACGCTGGAACGTCGCCAGATGCCTGCCGCTCTTCTTCGTGCTTGCTAGGTGCTGCTCGATCGCGCCCAGGTGCGATGCATTGAAGGGGATGCGTGCCTTCTCGTCGCTGTCAGTGAGGCCCAGCTTCCGCCACGCTGACGACAAGGGAAGATCGAGACCAATCAAAAGTCGCGTGTGTATGCCTTGGAGGGCGACCGTGCGCCGCTTGATCGTCGACTCGGACCAATCGCGCCCGCGTGCCTTGATAATCCAAGCTTCAACGTCGGCACGCTTCAGGTTCAGGAAGTCCCGATCGCCAACGTCGGTGATAAATGCATCGACGGCGAACTTGATGCGTTTCTCGTCGCGCTTGCCGCCGTACTTTTCCTTGTCGCGCTTGTACGCCTCAGACAACGGGATGCGCGTCTCAACGCCTCCCGCCTTCACGGCGGCGACGACGGCTTGTCCATGACGGGAACCATGCGCAGCCAACAGGTCATCTAGGTCCGCGAACTTCCGCGCAACCTCAGCCGGATCGCCAATGGCGTCGATAGCGTTCGCCAGCGCCTCCAGCCGGTAGGCGTGAAGCGTGTAGTCGTCTTGCGGATCGTCCAGCACCGCGCGCGCTTCGAGCACAATGGACGTGCCGCGCAACCGCTCGATTTCCAGATCGTGCAGACGCTTCAGCTTCTCCGCCTTGCGCGCAGCTACGGTCGCGCTGTCGGTGTCAAGTTGCACAATCCATTCGCGCTTGCCGACCTTGGCGCGCAGGTCCGCTGGCACCTCACGGCGATAGCGGTAGCGTCTGTTCCGAAGTTGAAGATGGCGCACGGTGATAAGCATCGACTGACTCCCAAGGAGCCCGTCGCCTTCCGTATCAATTCCGTATCACCATCACGTCGCGGCGCTTAAGATTCCCTTGAAGATCAAGGCGCGCAGCGGAGAAAGAATGGTGCCCGGAAGAGGACTCGAACCTCCACGCCCTTGCGAGCGCCAGCACCTGA
>CAYUOC010000034.1:0-30100 GCA_964446305.1 uncultured Terricaulis sp.
CCCGGGTGCGGGAGTCAGATCGAGCTATGGACCTAGCGCTCAGTTCGACCGCCGGGGATGTTCTAACCGTTGTACGCTGCGTCGTGCGGATTGAACCCCTCGATTATCGCGCTTTGCGGACGATGCTCATCGAAGGGGACTTCAACGGCGCCGCTCTGGTGTACACGGCGGAAGACCAGCCACACCTTGCAAGTGAGATACCATCCTATTCTTTGGCTCGGGTCGATGAACTTGCTGCTTTCCTCTCCAGGGACAGCGCCAACTAACCAACGCGTTCCACTTGGCCATGCCTTCAAAGGAGGCGCTCGCGGCTAACTCACCACCGCCTCACATGGCGCTCGAAGATCATGCCAATAGCGTGCAGCCGCTGATGCTTTCAGATTGAAGTAGCTCAAGCATCCACCGTTTCGCGCACGGGCAGCCGTCTAGCGCTTCAAACGTACACCTGCGCCACCGTCTTTGTTCGACTTAGGCTCGAGAAAAATCACGCCCGCACCTTCCAGTGCACGGCGAACAGCGTCTACGTTGGCGTCAGTGCTGCGCTCTGGGCCCATCGCACCCTCCATCCGCTTGATCGTAGGCACTGACAGCTTGGACTTCGCGGCCAGGTCTTTCTGACTCCAATCTAGTAGAGCGCGTGCAGCTCGAACTTGTGCAGCAGTTAGCATCCGAATGCGCCTTTGGGATTATTTGATCCCTTTGGGTTGACTGTGCCGGGCGGAGTGATACGTTCGGGATCATCATAGACCGAAAGGGTTAGAAATGTCCCGACGCCCGCCTACGGCGGCGAACGAGAGCGCTCGCCCGGACGATCCCACCCGCCGACTGATCTTGGGTGCCGCCGCCACGCCGCTCATCCCTGGCACCGCGCTCGCTGCCGACCCTGCTGCAGAGGCGTGCCAAGTTTGGCTCGCGCGCAACACTGAACATGAGCGTCTTGCGATTCAATGGAGTGGGTTGGAGGCCCGCCTGCATCGCGAGCACAACTGGATGAAGCTAACGCGCGCTCAGCGTCGGCGTTTTCCTGAGAGCCGTGAGTTGGACGATCTCGACGATCGCATTGAGGCGCTTAGCGACGAAAACGGCGCCTTGCTCAAGGCGCTTCCAGCCATCGTCGCCGCGTCGCCGATTGGCATTTGCGGCAAGCTCACCATCGCCGTCCTTGAGACGAGGAACGATTGTGAGGATGTGCACAGGCTGATCTTGAGCATCCTGCGCGATTATCGCGCACTGCATGGGGACGCGTGAGGCCATGGCCCGCGGGTCCCGCCGCAATGTGATTGCCGCGATCGGCGCAGCGCCCATTATGGCGCAAGCCGACTTCGCCAAAGCCGCTCTGGCTGATCCGGTCCTTGTCCTTTGCGCCCATCTGTTGCGACGCCGCGAGGCGCTGATGGGCGCTTGGAGCGACCACGAGCTTACGGACTCTCGATGGATCATGGAATGGAAGGTTGAGGCCTGCGCCGAAACCCAATTCGAGCACCACCCCCTCTGCGCGGGACCACTTTGTGCCGTTGCTTGCCAACCGGAGAGCGTGAGAATGAGGTTGTAATCAGCGCGGGCAGGATGAAGCGCTCGTAGAGCTTCATGGCGCACTACTCGAACCATCGCGGCGAAACAGATGATCACCAGGCTGTTTTCAGCGCTCTCCCGGACCTTATTCATTCGCGAAGAAAATAGCGGCCTTTCACACCAGGAGCATCCTTTCCCGCGTCCAGCGGCGATGAGCGCAGCGCCGACACGGAGCATCGACCTTGTTTCAGATTGGCGCGTGTTAAGTCGTATTGCACGAACAGGATTGGACTAGCCGGATAGGCGAGCGGCGGGCCGACGTGTCCGTTTCAGGGATTCTTGCTATTGTCATCCTGACACGATGTGAAAAACTCTTTGCTCCCGCGCACGCGCGGCTTGGGTAGGCGGGCGCTAAGCCGCAGCACAGAAGCAACAAGACCTACCTAGCGACCGACTGAAGCCTGCCGCATCAAGTGCGGCAGGTCGCCTTTGCGATTTGTCAGCTGGCGCCAAAGCGGTTTGCCGGCGAAGACCGCGCTAGCCATTCGCCCAGATCATCTTCGGTATCGATCGGGCCCGCGTCTGCAAAGATCTCGCGCACCATAAGGCGCACCGCGTCTCGTTCGAGCGCGTCGGCGGCGGACGCGTCGCCTGTTCCGCTCAAGGGCGCGCTGCGGTCAGGATGCTCGACAATCGCCATCCACGCCTCGGAGCGGCCAATAGGCGAAGCGGTCGGTGCGCGTGCTGCTGCGACGCAAAGGCGCCTCAACAAACCGAGGCGAGCCTTCAGGAAGCGGCAAGCCGCGAGTCGCTAGGAACGCCGCCAAATCCGGCGGCAAGTCATCACCCGCGTTGCGAGCGTTCCAAACCAGGACGCACTGACCGGCGCCGCCAAGACCGGGTTGCGGGACCACATAATTGGCAGCGTAGACGCGCGAGTCTGGGAACGCCAAGCGAAGATTACCGGCGAGATTGTAATGGTCGGCAACGAGGGTTCCGCCGCTGAAGCCATGGCTTGCAAGATCGTCAACGAGCGCCGGCGTCGCCATTTCTTCCCAGCAGCGATTGCAGGTGCGGTGCTGCAGAAGCGCCCGCCCGCTCAATGCGCCAAAACCAAGCAGCGCCACGATCAAAAGACCCCACGCCCAGCGTCCCATCAGAGAAGGCGCGCCCTCGCGCCGGTCGAGCCACAAGAACACCGAGAAGGGCGCGGTGAGCAGAGCGAACGTGAAATAACGTTCTTCGAACTGCGCTGCGCGCAGCACGAAGACATCCAGGATGAGAATGCCAAAGGCGAAGACGCTGATCAAAGGAACGGCGCGCTCCCAAGGCGCAAGCGGGCGCGCCGGCGCGCCAGCGGAGCGCCACGACAGTGCCAGCATGACAAGCAAGAGGCCCGCATAGCTTAACGCGCCGACACCAAGCGCGCCAAGACCAGCGAGAACGTCCTGGAGATAGGAGGCGGGGGCTTCCGCACCCTGCTTTTCCACCAAGAACGCGATGAAATCGAAGCGCGGGCCGAGCATCCAAAGCGCGTGTGGCGCAAACAATGTGACCGCAACAGCCAAGCTCAGCAGCATGCGCCAATCGCCGAGAGTCGCGCGTAGGGCGCGCTGGGTGAGCATTGCCGCGACGAGCGGTGCGAAGAACAGGATGAAGGAGTACTTCGCTAAAAAACCCAGGCCGATGAGGAGGCCGAAGATCGCGTAGTTGAGCAGCGTGCGCTGCTCGCTTACGCGAATGGCCGCCCAAAGAACGGCCAGACAAGCCACAGCAAGCAAGAGCGTATGCGTAAGCGCGGTGTGAACAGTCCAAGCAAAAGGGGCGAGCAAAGTCAGCGATAGAGCCGCAAGCGCGGCCATGGACGAACTTGAGAGCAGCCGTTTGCCAGAGAGAAACGCAAACACATAGCAGAGCCCGACGAGTGCGTATTTGAGAATGACGTGCGCTATCAGGTTGACGCCGAAAAGGGCGTAGGCGCCCATCAGCAGCCAAGTGTGCAAAGGCGGATTGCGCGGATGATAGCCCCATGCCCATGCCTGCGCTGCGACCGCTTCTTGGACATCGTTCTTGCCGATATTCGGCGTCTCCCACAGACGAAGCGCCACGTGCGCGACGAGATAGAGCCCAACGACGAGCCAGAAAAAATATGGAGAACTGAGGATGCCTGTGCGTGTCGGCGGATTTGCCGCCGCGACTGCGTTCTCAACGACTGCGCTCATCCTTGGCGCTCCGGCGCCCGCTGCAACTGCGCCGCGTGTGCGGACGCGCGTGGGCGACGGCTTCAAGCGTTAGGCGCGCGTGCATTGGCGCGGTCTTTCGCGCAGGTTGAAGATTCCCAATGTCAGGGAGTGAGCGGCAAAACCTGAGAGATCATTGGGAAACCCCAATTTGACGCGCCTGCTAGCACGAGTAGCATCTTGTCGTTCCGTAAGGGACGGAGGTTCGCCATGACGACGGCCGCGCAAACAAGTCATGCATCCGGCGCGATCAACTCGCCTGCCGCCACATTGGCCGCGTCAGCAATCGCGGCTATCGTATATGTCGGTGTTTGCGTGACCGCAGCCCTCTACTTAGCTGACGGCGGATTCGAAATTCTCGCTGCAACTTTTATCGGCGCGGTCTTTGGCGCAACGGCAAAAGCCGAATTTGATTCCAGATTCGAGCGCGTCGCCAGCTATTCCTATGCTGGCATGTGGATCGGCATCATGCTTGCTGGCCTATTGCACGAGCCGCTGGCGCGCCTGTTTGAGTTGGCGGGATCGGTGTTGGCCTAGGCCATCTCGGGCGCGTGATCAGCGGTCTGGGGGATCATCGTCACGGGGTCGTTCTGCCTCAGGTCGTCTTTTGCGACGGGCGAGGAAGTGAGTGATCTCGGCCCATGCGACGATGCCGCCGAAGAACAAGAGACCCAGCGCGAACACCGTGCGCGGGTCCAGCGCGATTTGGAGAAAGGCGTGCACCAGGGCTCCCATGTCTCAGACGGCGGCCGAGTTGTTGCGCGTTGTCGGGAAGATTGTATCTCTAACACGCCCGCGTCTGGGGCCACTGAAAGCCGCAGCAGCGCGCGAGACACGAGACCCCCTGATTTGCTTGCGTCACTTTAGGCTCGGACCAGAGGCAGCCCGGTCGCCACTTTAGTCAAATGTCAGCGTAACCCGCAGGCCCGGGCGCGCATCTTCGAGAACCAGTTCGGCATCGTGCAGGCGCGCAATCGCTGCAACAATACTCAAGCCGATGCCGGCGCCAGGGCCGCCGCGGCTTCGCTCCAGTCTGTAGAAACGCTTAAGCACCGCCTCGCGTTCGTCGGCTGGTATGCCAGGTCCGTTGTCGGCCACACTGACGTGGGCGCGCGTGTCCTTGAAGGTGCGCACTATGATGGTCGCGCCCGGCGGGGTGTGACGGATGGCGTTGTCGAGAAGATTGGCGAGCGCCTGTGCGACCAGGTCCTTGTCGGCGTTCGTCGGGGACGGGGCTGTTTGGACGATGAGGTGGCGGCCGCCTGCTTCGATATCTGGGCGGAAGGCGTCCGCCACACGCTCGGCAAGCTCGGCGAGGTCGAGTGGGACAAGGCGGGCAATATCTCGAGAAGCGTCGAGTTCGGCGACACGCAACATGGCGTCGAACGTGCGCAAGACTTCGCTGAGGCGTGCATCAGCGGCCTCGATGGCGGCCTCGCGCGCGGCCGCATCGGCGCCGGCCGCGCGCGCGCGCTCCAGCTGTTGGCGCACGTGCGACAGCGGTGTGCGCAGGTCATGGGCAACGTCGGTAGAGACTTCGCGCACGTTGGCGATAAGCGATTCAACCCGATCAAGCATGGCGTTGAATGACGCCGACAATTCGTCGAGATCGTTGCGCCCGGAGCCGGTTTCAGATGGCGCGCGTGCGCCAAGCTCGCCCGATGAAACGGCCCGCGAGAGCGCCATCAATTGGTCGACCTGGCGAAGCGAGCGGCGGGTCAACCAAACTGAGGCTGCCAAGCCAGCCAGCAAACAAGTCAAGCCGACCCAAGCCAGGGTCGCAAACAACAGATCGCGCAGCCGCTCCTCGCGCGCCAGGTCTTCGCCAACAGCCAAAAGCGATCCATCACCCAATTGCACGGTCTGCACCAGCAAACGTTCGACTTCGTCGCGTTCTTCGCTTCCCTCTTCGCCAACCTCGTCCGGCTCCTCGACCTCCGGCAATTCAAGTTCGGACCAGCCGACGCGGGTTGCGGGCAATTCGGCGAAACGAACGCTGCCGGACGCATCTACCAAGCCGTAATCCAACGACCCTGGGCGGCCCGACCGGGTTTCGATGGCAAGCACAACGGCTTCCAGCCCTTCCGCACGAAACTCATCGCTCAGCGCGGCCACTTCGGTGGCGATGCTTTGCTGCAATTCTTCACGCGCGGCGTCACGAGTGGCCAGCCAGGCGAAGATCGCCGTGGCGCAAAACGCCAACGTCAATAAGCCCGCATGCAGGATCGCCAGCCGGACGCTGGTGGACGCGAAGAGGCGGCTAGTCTGCACGGATCACGTAGCCCGCGCCGCGAATAGTGTGGATGAGCGGCGCCGTGGCGCCAGGATCGATCTTGGCGCGCAGACGGCTGATGTGGGTTTCGACGATGTTGGTGCGCGGATCGAAATGAAAGTCCCACACACCTTCAAGCAGCATCGTTCGCGTCACCACGCGCCCGGCGTTCAGCATCAGGAATTCGAGCAACTGAAATTCGCGCGGCTGCAGATCGATGTCCTGATCGCCGCGGCGCACGATACGGCGCAAGCGGTCAAGACTGAGATCGCCGACTTGCAGCAGCGCTTGTTCGGGCGCGCGTAGCGGCGCGCGCCGCGCAAGCGCTGCGACCCGTGCTTGCAATTCGGCAAAGGAGAAGGGCTTGACCAGATAATCGTCGCCGCCCGCCTCCAGTCCGGCAATGCGATCGGAAACCGCTCCCATCGCGGTCAGAAACAGAATTGGTGTCTGGGCGCCCATGGCGCGCAGCGACTTCACGGCCGACAATCCATCGATGCCCGGCAGCATCCGATCGACAATCAACACATCGAAGGCATCGTCCGCGGCTCTGAAAAGCCCGTCCTTGCCGTCCCTTGCGCTCTCAACCACATGCCCAGCCTCTTTCAGACCGCGCGACACGTATTCGCGGGTCTCTTCATCGTCTTCGATCAGCAGAATTCGCATGCCGTATCCAATCACAGGCTGGCGCCCCAAATCACCGGGGCGCCAGTGTGGTGAGCGAGCCTAGTCGTCGTCGCCGTCTTCGTCATGCTCGGCGTCTGCGGCGCTGGCCTGCAGAACCGCGCCGGTCTGCGCATCGATCCGGACTTCCTGGGCGGCCCCGGAGGCGCCCGCGACCTCCACCTCATAGAAGAGCGTACCGTGTTCTTCTTCGATGCCGGCCTCGTAGGCGCGGCCGCCAACATGGCGTTCGGCGGCCTGTGCGGCATCCGCTAGCGAGATGCGGGCTTGGGCGATCGCGGCGCTGTCGGGCCGATCGTCATCGCCGGCCCGGGCGCCTGACGCCCAAGCGCCGCCAGCTGCGAGCAGCGAAAGAGCAAGAGCGCCGCCAGCCAAGGCAGTGAGCGTGGATTTCTTCATCGGGGGACCTCTAACTATCGTCGCGGGAGGATGCGACACCTAGAGAATGCGGCGATGAGCCTTGGCGGCGTCTGACCGGCCCTATACGGATCCGCAACCTCCCCTCACCTCTCGACTTGCGGTAGCGCTGGTTCGTCTTTGGACCGACGATATCCCCCGCTCGCGGCGAAATAGATTGCCGGCATGATCAAAAGCGCGAGCGGCGCTGCGAAGACAAGACCAGAAATGATCGCGATCGCGAGCGGGCGTTGCATGGCCGAGCCTGCACCCAGTCCGAGCGCCAATGGCGACAGCGCCAGAATGGCGATCAAAGTGGTCATCAAGATTGGCCGCAGGCGCGCAGCGCCCGCAGCAATGAGCTCGGCCTTTTCCGCTTTGCGCGACGCATCGATTTCGGCGAAGTAGAAGACAGCGATCTCGGTGACGATGCCGATGATCATCGTCATGCCCATCAGCGCTGAAATGTTGAGTTCAACGCCCGTCAGCCAAAGACCTAAATAGACCGCAAGCGCCGACAAGCCGGCAACGCTCATGATCGCTGCGACGATTGCTATGTTCTCGTAGAGGTATAGGAGCAGCGCCGCGACCAGAAGCGCCGCTGCGGCGAGCACGATCGTCAGATCGCGAAACGATTTCTGTTGCTCCTGATAGAGGCCGCCGAACGAAATGGTGACGCCCGGCGGCAAGTTGACGCTTCGCAGGGATGCGCGAATGTCGTTGATCGCCGATCCGAGATCGCGGCCCTCGAGCCGTGCGGTGACGGCGATCATGTCGCGTAAATCCTCACGCACGATTTGCGGTTGGCCCACCGCAATCGCTATGTCGGCCACCCGCGATAATGGCAGCACGGCGCCGGCCTGGGTGCGAATCGTCAACGCCTGCAAACGCGACAGCCGTTCGCGCACGTCGCCGCCGGCCCAGACGCGGACGGGGACGATTTTCTCGCCCTGCTGAATGCCGCTTGGCGTCACACCGCCGAGTTGGCTCTCAATGGCGGCGCGCACTTCTTCTGGCGTCAATCCCTCGATCGCCGCGCGCGTGCGATCGATGCTGACGTCGATAGCGTCCCCAGCGATGAGAACACCATTGAAGACTTCAACGACGCCGCGCACCTGACCCGCCTGCTGGGCCACCGCATCAGCAACGGGGATGAGGTCAGCCGATGGCGCCCCCGTAATCTTGATCTCGATCGGCTGGGGGTTAGAGATCAAGTCGCCGATCAAATCTTCCATGAGCTGCGCGGTCTCGACCTGGAGCGCCGGAACGCGCGCCGCAAGCCGCCCGCGAAGATCACTCATCACGGCTTCGATGTCGCGTCGCGGCAACGGATGCAATCGGATAAAAAGATCGCCCTCGTTGGCCTCGGTCAGGCCGCCGCCCAATTGCAGTCCGGTGCGGCGCGAATAATTGGCGACTTCCGGGGTTGCGCGCACCTCTTCTTCAAGAAGCCGCACGAGCCGGTCAGTCTCGGCAAGCGAAGTTCCGGGCGGGGCTTTGTAGTCAAGGATGAATCCACCCTCATCCATCACCGGCATGAAGCCCGATCCGACGCGCGTCGCCGCAAAGCCGCCGACAACGATGAAAGCGGCCGCAACGGCGAGCGGAATAAAAGGCCGCTCAAGTATGAGCGCCAAAAGCCCCCGGTATGCGCCGCGCAGGCGGCCCAATAACGGCCCGCCATGTTCGAGACGCTCGGCTTGATCCCGCGAGAGGAGATGTTGCGCCGCGAACGGCACGATGATGAGCGCGCAAAAGTACGAGACGAAGAGCGCAATCGCCATCGTCACCGCCAAGGCGCGGAAAAAGCCGCCAGTGACGCCGTCGACAAAGGCGAGCGGCGCGAACACGACGACGGTTGCAAAAGAAGAACCGGTGAGCGGTTTGACCATCTCGGCGGCGCCATGACGGACATCGCCGTCGCCCGCGGCCGAGCGCTTTGCGATGTGTTCAAGCATGACAACGGCGTCGTCGATGATGAGCCCCACCGCCGCCGCCATGCCGCCCAGCGTCATGATGTTGAAGCTTTGCCCCAAAGCCGAAAGCCCCAAGACGCTTGCCGCCAGGACCAAAGGCAGAATGAATGCGATGACGAGCGTGATCTTGGCTTGGCGGAGAAAGCCAAACAGCACCGCCGCGGCAAGCAGCGCGCCGATCAGGATCGCATCACGCACGCTGCCCGCCGCCTGGGTGACGAGTTCAGATTGGTCGTAATAGTTCGCGAGCCGCACGTCGGACGGAAGATGCTGACCCAGTTGCGCCAATTCGGCGCGCACGGCGCTGGCGAGCGCGACAGTGTTGGCGCCTGGCTGCTGGCGCACATTGATGAGCACGGCGTCGCGTCCATCAGCGCTGACGCGCGTATAGTCGGGCGCGACGCCCTCGCGGACATCGGCCACGTCAGAGAGTTCGACAATACCCGCTTGGCCGGTGCGCAGAATGGTCGCGCCAACATCATCGGCGGACGTCAACTGTGATTGGATAAGCGTCAGATAGAGCCGATGGCGATCCTCAATGCGGCCGACGGAGGCGACCAGATTGTTGGCGCTCAGCGCTGTCGCCACGTCATGCGCGGTGAGACCCAGCGCGCGCAGACGTTCGGGATCGATGTCGACTTGGATTTCAGCTTGCCGGCCGCCTAGAACCTCGACTTGGCCCACGCCCTCAATTGCAGAGATCGCGGGCGCGATCTGATAATAGGCGATGTCGCGCAAACGCACCTGATCGGCGTTCGCCGATGTCAGACTGACGCCGAGAAACGGAAAGACGGTGGGATCCATGCGCCGGACACGGTAGACAACGCCAGCCGGCAAGTCGGGCAAAGTGCGCGCGATCAGCGCATCGGTCTGCAGCATGGCCGCGACCATGTCGTCGCGCCAGCCGAACGTGATCGAGATTTCCGCCGATCCGCGCGAACTCGTTGACCTGATCCGGCGCACACCGGGAATTTCGCGCAACGATTGTTCGAGCGGGCGCGTGACCTCGATCACCATCCGGTCGACGGGCCTGTCGCCCGCATCGACGCTCACCACCACGCGCGGAAAATCGATCGTCGGAAAGAGCGAGACCGGCATGCGAAACGCCAGCGCCGCGCCCGCAAGGGCAACCGCCAATATTAGAAAAAGCAGCGAGCGCCTATGGCCAAAAAGCCAGTTGGTCATGGCGCGCCACTCTGCTGGACGGCGATTGCGGCGCCGTCCTCAAGCGTTGCGCCGCCTTCGACAATGACAACCTGTCCGATCTCCAGACCGCTGGTGACTTCGATCCGGTCACCGAACTCAGCGCCCGTCCGCACCTCGATCTTGTGCGCAGTCGTCCCCTGCACAACCAAGACGCTTGCGGTTTCGCCATCATAGACAATCGCGACACGCGGTAGGGTAATAACCTCGCGCGGTGCGCCAATGGCTATCTCACCGCGCACCGGCGTGCCGGGCAGGAAGGAGGCATTGGTCGGCAGCGCTACCGTCACCTCGGCCAGGCGGGTTGCGGGATCAATGCGCCGTAGCACCCGCGAGACGCGGCCCTCAGTTGAGACATCGCCGCGCAGATCGCGCACCACAGTCGACGCGCCTTGCGCGATGGAGCTTAGGTCTTCGATCTCGACACCGAAACGCGCCTGCAAACTCTGGGCGTCACCAACCCGCGCCAGCGGAGCGCCAGCGTTTATGATCGCACCCGCTTGGACATCGATCGCTTCGACCAGTCCCGCGATCGGGGCGCGAATGATGCGGACGCCCCCTGAACCGATGCGGGCGCCCAGATCGTTTGCGGTGGCTTCAGCGTTCGCCAACGCCTGTTGGGCGGCGGCAAGTTCGGCGTTCGTGGCGAGATTTTGCCCACGCAGCCGGGTGACGCGGTCATGGTCGGCGCGTGCGAAACGCAGCTCCTCCATCGCCCGGCGTTGTTCGAGAACGACCGCCGGTGTGGGCCGCACTTCAAGCAAAGGGGCGCCGCTAGGCACCGTCTGGCCGGGCGCGGCCCGAAGCGCCACCACCACCGCATCATACGAAAGTGAGATTGTTCGCGAATGATCAGGCGATATCTCAATCTCGCCAAAAGCCGACAGACGCTGCTGAAGTAGCGAAGCGGCGGCAGTTTCAACCCTGACCGGCGCGGCTGCGGCGGCCGGAGCATTCTGCGCTGGGGGCGCGCACGCGCCTAGCGCGCCCACGGCTAGCGCGATGGTGAGCACGGTCATCGTTTTCATGAAGCGTCTCTCTCGACCAGCAATCTTCCAACTAAGCCGTCGAGCGCCGCCTCGCCTTGCGCCTGCGCTGCGGCGAGCGCGAGCGCCGCCAAGCGCTTGTCGAGGAGACTAGCCCGCGCCGTCTCATAGGTGAGCACCGGCACATCACCCGCCTCGGCGGCCGCGCGCAGCACCTCGGTTTCACGCGACAGCGCCGCGAGCTCCCGTTGTAGAATGGCGCGCTGTGCTGCGACGCGTCGCAGCGTCTCGACTTGAAGCGCGATATCGGCGCGCGCTTGAAACACGCGTGCATCGTACTCAGCTTGTAGTTCTGCGCGTGTTGCGCGGGCGACGGCGATGTCGCCGCGTCCCCGGTTCCAGATCGGCAGAACCAAGCTCAATCCCGCCCCAGAGGTGCGGACATCGCTGGTGTCACGCGCGCGCGAGAGGGAAAGGTTGGGCAGCGGCAGAGCGGCCACGCGCGCAAATCGGAGGCTTGCCTCGTTGGCCTCATAGCTCGAACGCAACGCGCTAAGGTCAAACCGCCCGGCCAACGCCTGCTGGAAAAGCGCCTCGGGATCGAGCGACGCGGGGTCACTTGCCGAAACAAACTCCGCCATGGGCGGCGTTTCCCCCGGACCAAGCGCCAAGAAGCCATTGAGCTCGTTCACCGCTGCGTCGAGATCGCGCTCGATCGTGTTCAGGCGATCGAGCGCGTCGAGATAGCCGATGCGGCGCACCGCCAAATCATCAAGACGCGCATCGCCGTCAGCGACGGCGCGTTCATAGGCGCGCAATTGGCTCTCGGTCTGCTCGGTCGCCTCGGCCGCCACGGCGGCTTGCTGGCGAAGGAAGATGACGCGGATCGCCGCGTCGCGCGCCTGCATGGCGACGCTCCATTCCGTCCACGTCAGCTCCAGCCGGATTCGCTCCTGCTCGGCGCGCATGCGGGCGCGGGCGTTCGGGTGATTGATCAGCGAGGTGATGACATCAAGGCTGAGGCCCGCGCTCAAAGCGTCGAAGGCCTGCACATTGGTTGGATGATCGTAGCTCAGTTGAAGTTGGGGATCGGGCAGCAGACCCGCCGAGAAGGCTTGTGCGGCGCCGACGCCCGCTTGCGCGCGCGCCACGCGTAAGGCCGGGCTCCGGCGCACGGCCCAGCCCGCGATCTCAATAGTGCTAAGTGGGGGTCCGCCAAGAAAATCCTCGCCGCGCCCGCGCAAATCCGCGAGCCCGTCGGCTATTGGCGACGAAGCATTGACCACGTCGCCAGACAGCAGCGCGCCTGTGCCCTGATCAATTGGCGGGGTGGCGCACGCCGAGAGCACCGCGACGCTGGCGCCTGCAATGATCCTTCTCGCCGCCGACATGACGCCCCCTCGCCGCTCAGGACGCCTCGCGAGCGAACCGATCTCAGTATGTCGCCAAAGCCCTAACAGCGCGGCAACAGATTTCGCCTAGTCGCTGCTTGGCCAAGCATTGAAGGGCGTCGGGCGCTTGTGACCGATAGAAGCCCGCTCAGGCATGGACCGCGCATTGACGATACCCAATGTTTGTTTTCATCCGTTCACGATTGGCCGCGTTTGCGCATAAATCGGCCCAAAGTTTTGCAAGCGGGCCCAAGCCCGCGCGATCAGGGAGGGCGAAACGTGGCGTTGGTCTGGTCCATCTTGCTGACGGCGATCGTGGTTCTGGCATGCACAATCTTCCACTATGAAGCGATTAGCCGTTTGGATCGTTTTGCCCGCGCCCGCCGCTGGGCCAATCACGCCACGCTCGTGTGCGTGCTCGGTCTGTTAATGCTGATTCACGTTCTTGAAATTGTACTTTATGCCGGTGCTTACGGCCTTGCTGACGTCATCGGAATTGGCGGACTGCGCGGGCCAAGCGAGCTGACGCCTGCAGAGTATTTCATTTTTGCCGCGGAGACTTATTCGTCGCTGGGATCGACGGATGTGACGCCAGAGGGAGAAATCCGGTTGATATCCAGTCTCTCATCGCTGTTTGGCATCTTGTCGCTGACCTGGTCGGCGTCGTTTCTATTTTCACTCGTTGAACGCTGGCGCCTTTCTGATAACCGCCACTGAGTGCAATAGGCCTTTGCATGATGAGCGTTTCCCAGTCGCGCCGGTTCGTCGCCCCGTTGATCGTCTCGGCCGCGCTGCTGATGGAGACGATGGACGCAACTGTCCTCGCCACCGCGCTGCCGACCATTGCCACAACGCTCCACGCACCTGTGCTCTCGCTGAAGCTCGCGCTCACGACCTATCTTGTGGCTCTCGCCGCCTTCATTCCCATCAGCGGTTGGATGGCCGACAGGATCGGCGCCAAGCCCGTCTTCATGGCTGCGATGGCGGTCTTTCTGGTTGGTTCGATTCTTTGCGCCCTCCAGACCGATCTCGTGGGCCTTATCCTCGCGCGCGCGGTTCAGGGCGCAGGGGGCGCCATGATGACGCCGGTTGGCCGCCTGATCGTGCTGCACACAACCCCGAAGAACGAACTCGTCCGGGCTATGACCTATATCACCTTGCCGGCCCTGCTTGGGCCCGCGCTTGGTCCGCTCTTGGGTTCGATCATCACGACGGCGTTCGGATGGCGCTGGATCTTTCTCATCAATGTCCCTGTCGGCGCGTTGGGCTTGGCGTTGGCCTGGCGCTTCATGCCGAGTCCGCCGCCCAGCGCGCGCGAGCGGTTCGACACGGCTGGGTTTGTGCTGGCAGGCGGCGGATTTGCAGCATTGTTGTGCGGCTTGTCGGCGCTCGGCGACCATCTCGTCTCAAGCGCTTATACGCTCGCGCTTGTAGCTTTTGGACTGGCGGGGCTCATTGGCTATTGGACGCATGCGCGGCGCCTTGCGCGGCCCCTGCTTGACCTTGCCCTGCTGCGGATCCGGACGTTCTCCGTTGGCGTGGTTGGCGGGTTGTTGTTTCGCACAAGCGGCGGCGCCGCCAATTTCTTACTGCCGCTTCTGTTCCAGCTTGGTTTCGGCTTTAGCATAGTGCTCTCGGGCGCACTTTCCGGTGTCTACGCGCTGGGCAGCCTCATCACGCGAAGCGCTGCGCCACACCTCATCGATCGGTTCGGCTTCCGGCCTGTGCTCGTGGCGGGGACCATTCTGAGCGGCGGCGCCGTCGCCTCATTCGCGCTATTTCAGTCCTATTCCAACTTGCTGTTGCCAATCTTGTTGATCGCCGGCGCAAGTCAGGCGGTGGTTTTCACCGCCGCCAACGGCATTTCCTACGCCGACATCGACGAACCCAGCATGAGCGCGGCGACCAGCCTTGCATCAGTCTCGCAACAAGCGGCGATCACGCTCGGAATTGCTGTCTCGGCGCTCGTGCTTCAAGCGGGAGGCGATCCGTCGCCGCAGGCCCCGCTCGCTGTGGCGCACTTCGCACCCGCTTTCGTCGCGGTGTCCGTTCTCAGCACCATGGCGCTGGGGTTCTTTGCTTGCCTATCGGCCAACGACGGCGAGGACTTGCGCCACCGACGGGAAGACCACCGGCGTGCGCACTGGTTATAGTGAGGTCTGACGTGAAAAGCGCCGACTGGAGCGACGATCCGACTGTCACGCCAATGCATCGCCCGAGGCGCTGGGTTCTGCGCTGGCTTTCGCCGCTCGCGGCGACTCTCCTTTTTGTGGCCGCCTTGTGGGTCGTGCACAATGAATTGACGGCGCATTCGTATCACGATGTGCTTGCCGCGTTGCGGATGATCGGCCCGAACGCCATCGCGCTCGCCGTCGCACTGGCCTGCGCTTCCTACGCCAGTCTCATTGTGGCTGAGCAGCTGGCGCTTGCGATGATCGCCAAACCGATGGCGCTAAAGCAGATGTGGCGCGCGGCCTTTTCAGCTTATGCGCTCGGCAACGCGCTCGGCTTTTCCTTCGCCACAGCGCCCGCAGCGCGCGCCAGGCTTTATCGCGGCCAGCTGGCGCCGTCGGAAATCGCGGCCGTCTCGGCCCTAACCGGAACAAGCGTCACAATCGCGGCGCTCACTGCGGCGGGGCTTGGCTTGCTCATCGGCGCCGAGGAGGTCGCACGTCATGGCTTTGCGCAGGCTTTGGTGTGGCGCGCACTGGCAATCGCCTTGCTCGCGCCAGCGATCGCCTGGATCGTCATCGCGGCCTGGTCGCCGCAACAGCGCGAGATTGCCGGAATTCTTGTGCGCACGCCGGAGCCGCGGGCCGCATTACTTCAGATTGCCGTGGGCGCAGCCGATTGGATCGCAGCAGCGGGCCTTCTTTACATCCTATTGCCCGAGCAAGGCGGCTGGTCTTTTCCCGCTTTCATCGCCGTCTTCGTACTCGCCAGCGCCATCGGTGCGGCGTCGGGGTCGCCCGGCGGGCTTGGCGTTTTCGAGGCTTCAATTCTGACGCTGGCGCCAGTCGATCAGCATGCGCCAGCCGCGGTCGCCGCATTGCTCGTCTATCGCCTCATCTACACGATTGGACCGCTTGGCTGCGCCGCCGCTCTGCTTGCAAGCGATCTAGCGGCGCCCATTGGCGCTGCACAATCGCCGGCGCTGCGCGCCGCCCGACGACTGGGTGCGGCCGCGGCCGAATTGGCGCCGCGGGTTTTCGGCATGCTTGCCTTCGCGAGCGGCGTCGTCTTGCTTTTGTCGAGCGCCACGCCCGCGCTTCAGCAGCGCTTAGCGGCGCTCTCCGCGCTCGCCCCATTGCTCGTCGTCGAACTTTCGCACTTTCTCGCCAGCATCACCGGCGTACTTTTGCTTGTGGTCGCGTCTGCGCTGTGGCGGCGTCTGGAAGCCGGGTACGTCGCGGCTCTTGCTCTCTTGATGAGCGGCGCCACCTTCGCGATCCTTAAGGGCTTCGATGTCGAAGAGGCGCTGCTGCTTGTCCTCGTTGCATTGGCGTTGTGGCCATGCCGGGGGGCTTTCACGCGGAAATCCCTACTCTTGCGCGATGCGCTTAGTCCTGTGTGGATCGCCGCCATCATCTGCGCGGTCGCCGCCGCTGGCTGGCTCGGCTTCTTTGCCTATCGCGACGTCGCCTATCAGGATGAGCTTTGGTGGACATTCTTGGCCGACGCGCAGGCGTCGCGTTTTCTGCGCGCAGGCGCAGCCGTTGCTCTCATTGTGGCCTTCGTCGCGCTTTGGCTGCTGCTGACGCCTCCGCGGGCGCGTTGGCGAGGACATCCTCCTGCGGAAGACATCGACCGCGCCGCGAGCATCATAGCAAGGGCAGACTGCATGCGCGGCGACGCCCATCTCGCCTTGCTAGGCGACAAAGATCTACTGTTCTCTGCAAGCGGCGATTCATTTTTGATGTTTCGAGTGCGCGGGCACAACTGGCTCGCCATGAGCGAACCGTGCGGCCGCGCCAGCGAACGCCGGGAATTGATTTGGCGCTTCATTGAGTGCGCCGACGAGGCAGAAGCTTCTCCCGCCTTTTACGCCATCACTGAAGACATGTTGCCCGATTGCGCCGATGTCGGGCTGGCCGTGCGCAAGATCGGCGAGACGGCGTTTGTGCCAATCCAGTCTTTCTCGCTCGAAGGCAAGGCCCGGGCAGGCCTGCGCCAAGCGCGCAACCGCCTTGAACGCGAAGGAGCGAGCTTCGATGTGCTGGCGCCGGGCGAGGCGCGCGCGCATGGCGAGGAGCTCTACGCCGCCTCGGCAGCCTGGCTTGCTCATCACGCCGGTGCAGAAAAGCAATTCTCGCTCGGCCGCTTCGACTTGGCCTATCTTGACCGAACTTCGGTCGCTGTTGTGCGGTTTGCTGGGCGCATCGTAGCGTTCGCCAATGTTTGGACGACGCCTGACAAAAGCGAACTTTCAATCGATCTGATGCGCTACGGTCCGGATGCGCCCAAGAACGTCATGGACTATTTGTTCGTTCGCCTGATCGAGTGGGGTAAGGCTCAAGGCTATCGTATGTTTGACCTCGGCATGACGCCGCTCGCGGGGCTCGACACGCATCGCTTGGCGCCCGCGTTCTCGCGCCTCGGCGCTGCGGTCTACGAGGATGGCGAAAATCTCTACGGCTTTCGCGGCCTGCGCGCGTACAAGCAGAAATTCGACCCTGACTGGCGGCCGCTCTACCTCGCGACGCGGCCAGGGGCGCTCATGGCGTTCGCCTTGCTCGACGTCGCGCTCCTCACCAGCGGCGGCTGGCGCGGTCTATTGGCCAAGACATGAGGCTGCGCGTCGCCACCGTGCCGGTTGGAAGATTGCGGCCTTGTATACTTCTCTCCAGCTGGGGCTCATGGGTTGGGCCTGATAGTCCCGCGAATGTCCGAAGCAAAAAGCCCAGCAGCGCTCGTGGCGCTGGCAGATCAATTGGCCGCTACTGGAAAGTTCAATCATTGGGAAGAGATCGGCGCTGAAATGGAACGCATCGGATGGGAAAGCGCTCTCTCAACACTGGCTGGGAATTCCAGTCTGCGGCAAAGGCTCAACGCGCGTTGCGCGCTTGCGCAAAGAAGAACTGACCTCGGCCGCGAGGATGGCTAGTCCGCGACCTTTCGTCCTTCAAGCAGAGCTCTGAGCGCCGCCAATTGTGCGCCGTGCTCTGCATGCAGGTGGTCGAGCTTTTCGTGCAAACTGAGAATTTCAAGCTCGGCCTTTAGGTTCACCTCGAAATCATGACGCGCCTCGATCCTGTCCTTCACCGCTTGGCGATTTTGACTCATCATGATGATCGGCGCTTGAACCGCCGCCAGCATCGACAAAAGCAAATTGAGGAAGATGAACGGGTAAGGATCGAAACGTTCGTGCTGGGGCAACACGAGGATGTTCAGGGCCGCCCAAACAACCAGGAACGCGAAAAAGCTCGAAACGAACGCCCACGAACCGCCGACCTCGGCCACGCGATCGGCAAGCCGCTCACCGAAGCCAGCGCGGTTTTCGAAATCGTGCGTGAGGTCGCGTGAGATCGGCTCGCGTTTGCGAAATGCGTGGAAGACACGCTGGATCGTATCCTTGCCAGCCGATCCTGCAACGACGGCGCCTGCAAGCGCCAAAACCGTTTCAATCACCATCACATCATCTCCCGCGGGGGTCGCCGTACGCGAAAATCACCGCGCACGAGACTAACGCGATGGCGCCTCTGCGGGAATGTCGCGCGCGCCACAACCGATCAACGTGGTTTGTGTTTGGCGAGCATAGGCGCGGACCACCGCGGTGGCGCGCTCGCCTCTAGGGGTCGCGGCGCTTTGCGCCACCACAGATCTACGGACCACGAAGGACAAAGCGAAACACACCCATTCAGTCTTGATCGACGGGTGCGGTCGCGCCAGCGCCGGTTTTGTAGGCGTGGTCGAAATAACGCTCGACCAGGTCAACCGCCGCCAATTGGGCGCGCGCCGCTGCACCGAGCGTCTGGGCGTCGCGGCGTTGCGCTGCCGCGGAGAGTGTCCGCTGCAATTCGTCCAGCATATCGGCGACGGCGCTGTCACTCACTTGCGCGCGCAGGGTCTGCCATTGCTGCGCCGAAAAGCGCACGCCAGCATCAACCTCAGCCCAATTGGGCTGGGACGGCAGCGCGAGCGCTGCGAGTTTGAAACCTGCATAGTCGAGCAGCGACACCTCGATCGGCGTCGCGCGCGATTCAGGCGCGCTGCTCTCTTCCAATACTCGATAGACCTCAAGCGCTGCGAGCGCCGCGCTCGGCGCGTCATTGCGCTGGAGCGCCGCCATCGCCGCTGCGGCGTGCATTTCAGCGAGATCGAATTGGGCCGGATCCATGCGCGATTGAACGGCGGCGACGCCATCGACCAGGGCTTGGGCCCGTTCGCGGTATGCGCCTGTTTGACCGCGAAGCACCGCATCGACGAAATCCTCCGCCATGGAGGCCGGTCCTGACATAAAGGCGTCAGCCGCCGGCGGCTGTGGGCGATAGGACAATGTTTCCTGACGCTGCACGATGCGTCCATCGCCCGCGACGACAAGGGCGATGTTTTCACCTGCTTCGGCGAACCGCACGACGTAGCGGTCGCCTTCAATGCGCTCACCGCGCGCGTTTGCGGGCGCGCCGGCGGCGCTGGCGGCCTGACGGACCGGCCCTGGCAGCGAAGCAGATGTCTGAGCGCCGCAGGCCGCGAGGCCGAGAACCGACAGCGCAACGAGAGCGCCCTTGAAGCTTTGCGTCACGGTGACCTCCTTTGGCCGAGTTCTGGCCAATCGACCATAGGCCCTAGTCGTGCGCCACTCAGAACCGTCGCACCATGGACAGTGGATTGATGATGTCCAACGTACGCGGGACGCAATTGCGACCAACATGCCCTGACGAACAAGGCCGCCTGACCAAGTCCTGCGGTGGATCGGCGTGATTTGCTGAAGCGGCGCGAGGGGACTAGGCTTCCGCTCCCGAGGAGGAAACACACGTGAAGGGGCTCGCACCCGTCCTAGGCGCAGCATCGGTTTTGGCCGCCGCGGGCGGCTATTTGCCTGCGCCTTCCTTCGCCAGCCAGACGGTGCAAGCGGCGCTCACAAGCCCCGGCAAGGCGACGCTGCTGAGTATGACGTCCACAAGCAGCGCGCACGCGTCGGGCGCGGTCCATTCTCGCTGCGGCGGCTTTGTGCGCCTCATGGCGGAGGCTGACGTCGAAGTAAGCGCACGCGGCAACCGCATCGAAGTGCGGATTCATGCGAAGGACGACGCGCCTCTGCGCGCCCGTGGCTCAGTCGCTCTTTTGGTGCACGGTCAGCCGACGCGCGTTGAACTGGTCGAGACTGCGCCCGGGCTCCTCACCGCTGCATTGGATTCAGCGCCGACAGGAGACGACGTGATACTGCATCTCGCGTTTGCCGGCGGCGTCGTCGGCGCCGCACGCTTTCCGCTTCGCCCTTCAACTTGCCCGGACGGTTAGTTGAAGACGGGTGACCATCAGCGGCGAAGATGCAAGCTCGCAGCCGCGCGAAACACAGACTTCCGTTGTCGAGATCCGCAGACGCCATTTCGGCTTCGCGGCGCACCTTCGACGCCGCTGACGCACATCAAGCCCGGTTCAGACGCAAGTTGATCATCCAGGCGCTGCCGGGGACGGTTGCGGCGACCTTGCCTGCGCTGGGCCTTGGCGCCGCCAAACCAATTGCGCGGTTCGCCGTCGGTGTGACGCTAACTTGGCGGATCTAACCGACCGCTCGCGTCCCCGTCGACCGGCGGTCGCTTCCTCTTTCTCTCAACACGCTGAGTGATCTCGGCGAAAAGCACAAGTCCTCCAAAAAAGCAAAGCCCCCCCGGCAAACACGACTCGCGGATCGAGAGCAAACTGAAGAAATTGCTGCACCGGCGCCTCCCAAAGAGCGGACCGCTAGCCGCACTGAGACCGTTCGTTGAAGTGTTAAGCCACTTGATCTCGGACCCCAGAGCCGCGTGCGCTTGAGTGAGATGATAATCCCTGACAAGTTGGCCGACGAGCGCGAATACACAAAGGCGCTCTCGCTTTCGCGCCTTGCCGCCGATCTCGAAAGCGTAGCGAGCGCAGTTTTGGCGGCGGTGCTTCTGGCCTTTATCGGCTTTCACGATCTCTTCGGCGGCACTGGGCGGCCTGCATTCCGATCGGATCGAGCATGCTTGAATATTGAGAAATGGCCGAAATGCCCTCTTGGACTCAACAATTCGACGTTCAATGCGCGCGTCGTTGCAACATTGGGAATTATCGATTTGCCGCATCGTCCCCTCCGCGAGAGAGTGGAGGTTACCCCGACGCGAGCGCCATCATTGTGGCAGAAGACACCGAAGCAATCGCCAACCTTCGAGCACGCGCCTTTACGCTTGCGCGCACAGGAAACTATTCGAGCTGGGCAAGGGTCAGGGAGGCGTTGATCGGCGAAGGTTATTTGGAGACGTTCAATCCACGCCTTGCCGACGATGGCGACTTTCGTCGTGAGCTGGACGCCGCTTGCGAGCAATCCCGCAAAGGCATCAAAGAATAGTGCATCACGACGAACGCCCCTGAACGTGGGTATACAAGGTTCTGTCCTTCGGGTCTGCTGCGGTCAGGTTGGTGATTGTTGAATTGAAAGTGCCGCGCCGTTTAGCGAAATGAGTTCCGCATCTTTGGACTTAGGGCGCTAAATGGCATTCACTACTGAACCCCGATCGCAAACATTCCGCTTCGCTACAGCGCCATCACCGCTCGGATCTTCGTGGCGGTTGCGGCGCCTCGTTGTTGGCGGGCACGTCCTCTTCGACCCAGTTGCACTGGCGCGGCCCGCCATGCATCCTGACGAACTAGCGATGATCAGCGCGATCATGGCGCGATCGCATTACATGCTTGAATTCGGCGCTGGCGGAAGCACCACGTTGGCGCTCAAGCTTGGCTTGTCGAAAGTGATCGCGGTCGAATCCGATTGCGCATGGATTGATCGCCTGCGATCGGATGAAGCCGCCGCGCGCGCGCTTAACGAGGGGCGATTGCAGCTGCTTCACGCCGACATCGGACCAATATCTGCGCTCGGCGCACCCGCTGATCAGGCCGCGACTGAAAAATGGCCGAGCTATGCCGCCCGCCCTTGGCCCTACGTCGATGTCGATCTGCTTGATCTCGTGCTGATTGATGGGCGTTTTCGGGTCGCCTGCGCGCTCCAAGCAATTCTGCACGCACGGCCACAGACCGTCATTGCGATCCACGACTTCTGGAACCGTCCCGCATATCACGGCGTCCTGCGCTTCCTCGATGAAACAGCGCAATGTAATCGCCTCGGTGTCTTTCGCACGCGCGCGTCATTCGACCGAGACGCTGCTGAACGCCTTCTCGCACATGCTTCGTACCGACCGGACTAAACCGGTCGTGCTTCACCCAAACGCAGCGGACGAGCCCTTGGCCTCCGAGGGCCACTTCGCGACGCTTGACGATGACGCGCCGGCGTCGGCGCTGATGGCGTCGCTAGCTGACACGATGGCGGCAGACCGGGTATCAGTGGGCGAACTCGTCGATGTTCTCCAAGGACGCGCGCTCGGACTTTTGCTGCTGATCCTCGCCTTGCCGATGTGCGTTCCCAACATCCCGGGAATCTCAACGATATTCGGCGTCCTATTGATTGCGCCCGCCGTTCAGCTCATGCGCGGCCGGTCAAGCATCTGGGCGCCGCGTCAAGTGCGCGCTTGGACTGTTGATGCAAGAGGTCTGCGCAGCGGCCTTCGCGCCGGCGCAGGTATTCTCCGGCGGATTGAACGTCTGACGCGCCCGCGCCTGCGCGTACTTTCGCGCTGGCCAGTGTCTGGCCTGATCGGCCTGCAGACGCTCATCATGGCGTTCGTCCTGATCTTGCCAATGTGGGGCGCCAATTTCATTCCTGCCGTCGCCGTCACACTCACCGGCATCGGCTTGCTGCAACGCGACGGCGTAGCAACTCTGCTTTCGGTTCCGGTGGCCGCGGGCGCGCTCGCATGGGTCTATTTCGGCGCCAAATACACCATTGTCTTGACGTCGTGGTTCGCCGGTTGGGCGGCAAGTCTGTTCGGCTTTGCAGTCTAGGGAGCACAGCGTGGCTCAAGCGGCCGAGGCGACATCCGTTCGCAAACGCCATCCGCTGGCGCCGCTTTTGTGGTATGGCGCCGTCGCAGGCTTCAACGCCGCGCTATATTTTTCTTTGTGTTTGCTCTTCGAGGGCCTGCGCCTCCCCACTGCGATCTCTGCTTCGGTTGCACTCGTGCCTGTTCTGGTGCTGAGCTATCTCGGCCACAAAGCCAAAACATTTGCATCGGCGGGCGCGCACAAGCGCGAGGCCCCGCGGTTTCTTGCGCTTTCGGCGCTCGACCTCCTGCTGACGGCGACTGTGCCGCAAGCAGGCGCATCCGCCGGCCTTTCGCCGAGCATTGTGTTTGCCGCCCTTACAGCCCTGATCCCGCTTACCAATCTCCTCGTGATGCGAGTCTGGGTGTTTCGCTCGGGCCGGAGATGACGCCAAGTCGGGAGGCCGTCTGGGCGCGCCGGAGGGCCTCAACGCATCAGGCCGGATCACATCGCGGCGTTTGTGTCAGCCAGATTGGGAATTCTCAACGTGACGGCGCTGCGGTTATGGCCGCAACATTCAGGGCTCGGCCCCCGCCGTGCTAGAAACATCGGCCCGTCAATTCGCTGTCATTTACTTCAAGGCGTCTTGAGCGGATTGCCTCGTGTGCTTTCACGGCAGGTTCTGATTATCGTGGATCGTCGCCGCCACCTCCGAAGCGCTAGCTTTTCGCAACGACCATAGAATGCGCGTCCTCCTTATCGAAGATGACTTAGAGACAAGACAACTCGTGGCGACGGGCTTGCGTGACAGCGGGTGCGAGGTTGAAACGTCCGCTGACGGCCACGACGGACTGATCCAAGTCACGTCCGGCCGTTTCGACGTCATCATTGTAGATCGCATGCTGCCAGGCCTCGACGGACTCTCAATCGCTCGCGCAGCCCGTAACGCCGGCGTCGACACGCCCATCATCTTCCTAACGGCGCTTAGTTCGGTCGATGATCGCGTGGCCGGGTTTGAGAGCGGCGGCGACGACTATCTTGTGAAGCCTTTCTCGTTGGCGGAACTCAAGGCACGTGTGCACGCGATCGCCCGCCGATCCCCGCTTCGCGACGAGGACCCCATTTTGTCGGTCGCCGATCTCCGCGTCGATCGGCTGCTTCGTAGCGTGCGCCGCGGTGACAAGGAAATCGATTTGCAGCAGCGGGAGTTTGAAATCCTTGAGATGTTGTTGCTCAATGCCGGACGCATCGTCACGCGCGGCATGCTTTTAGAGCAGATCTGGCGCTTTCACTTCGACCCTGGCACCAACGTTGTCGAAACCCATATCAGCCGCATTCGCCAAAAGCTTGATCGCGGCGGCGATCCGCCGTTGATTCACACTGTTCGAGGCGAGGGTTATGTCGTCCGCATTGATTAGGCGACTATTCGCCGTGACGAGCTTTCGCTTGTCGGTGGCGTACGCAGTTCTGCTGGTGCTTTCGTTCGGTATCGCCGCCGGTGGCGCCTGGCTGGCGACGAGGTCTGCAGCGCTCGACGAGGCGAACCGCCGGCTAACCACGGCTTTTCGCGATCTGGACCGGCAAGTCGCCGGCCACGACGATGCGACGATCATTGCCGCTATCGACGAACGTATGTCGCGTCACGACGCGCTGCTGTGGCGGCTATCGACGCCCGACGGGCGCACCTTAGCGGGCGACAATCGCCTGCCCTCCAGCGCAATTGGCATAGATGTGTTCGATCCGGGCGGGGGCGATCTGGCGGTGCTCACGCAGCCCCTTCCAAATGGGCGACGTCTCAGTGTCGCTGAGGACATCGAACGAACCGAACGCATCCGCAACGCCGTGCTCTTGTCGCTGATCTTTGTGGGGCTGATTGCAAGCGTGCTCGCAATCGGCGCGGGCATATGGATTACGCGCCGAAGCCTCGCACGCATGACAGAACTAGGCGAAGCGTTGCGCATGTTCGGCGCCGGCGATCCAAGTGTCCGTGCGCCCGCGCGCAACACCCGCAACCCCGATGATGTCGATGACCTGATAGAACGCATCAACGACATGTTCGTTCAGACCAACGTCCTCATCGCCAACGTCCGCCGCGTGTCCGCCGACGTCGCGCACGATCTTCGCACTCCGCTCACACACCTGCGCCAGCGTTTGGAGCTGATGCGAGGCGCTGCGAACGGCGATGAGCGACAAACCATTGTCGAAGCGGCTCAGTCCAGTATCGATCAGATTTTGCGGACGTTCGACGCGATGTTGCGTTTGTCGGCGCTGGAGACAAATGCCGCACGCGGTCGCTTCGCAACGGTCGATCTCAGTGAAATTGCAGAGGCGGTGTGCGACGCCTATCGGCTGGACATCGAGGCATCCGGACGCTCTTTGTCTCTCATTGCAGAAGGCGGGGCACAAATTTGGGGCGATCGCGACTCGCTGGCGCAAGCAATCTCCAATTTGTTGGAGAATGCGATGCGGCACACGCCGGGCGGGGCAGCAATTCAGGTCCGCGTCAACGCCACGTCACGCGGTGTCGACTTCTCGGTCTGCGACACGGGCTTGGGAATTCCGCCTGAGAGCCGTGTCGCGGTGCTAGAGCCGTTCAAACGCCTTGACGAGAGCCGATCGCAGCCGGGCTCGGGGCTTGGTCTCAGCATTGTGGCGGCGGTCGCACGACAGCATGACGCCTCGATCGCGTTGCAGGACAACAATCCCGGCCTCGTGGTCACACTATCGTTCCCGACGAACGCAAGTCGCGACGGATGAGTTCGTTCGAGACGCGATTGAATGAACGTTAGCTCGCCTAAAGGTGCGCGACAGTGCGAAACACCTCCGCGCCGCGAGCCGAAAGCGCCACACTCGCCACGGTCTTCCCTTTTTCATTTCTACTCGGTTCGCCAACGGGGCTTATCGGCGTAAAACATTGGGAAAACCCAAACTTGCAGTCAACGCATCGCAACTCTACCCATGCGCAGGATGCCTGATCGCTCCGGCGTCGATGGGACACAACGCGCTAAATGGCTCTCGTCCGGATTGGCATATCGTCGCTAGGGGCGGCTCTTCTCTTCTTGAGCTTGAGCGCGTGCGCGCGTTCGAGCACCGAAAAGGCCGAAGAACCCGCTCGGGTTTCCGGCCATGTCGCCGAAGCCGATCTGATCACCGTGACGCTCAGTCCAGAGGCCGAAACGCGCTTAGGCATCGAAACCGTGCTGGCTGCGCGCCAGTTAGTGGCGCAAACACGCCTCCTGGGCGGTGAGGTGATTGCACCAGCCTCAGGGGCATCAGCGGTGACGCGCTACGCCGCGACCTCGACGATGGATCCAGCAGACCTAGCGGCTGCGCAAATCCGCGCGGATGCAACTCTGGCCAGCGCCCGCGCGGCGTTGGATTTGGCTCGCACCAGGTACGCGCGCACCGAGACGCTTCACGAACGAAACTTCGCCAGCGATCGCGCCATGGATGATGCTCGGGCTGAGTTACGAATCGCCGAAGCGGCTCTCAGGGGCGCGATGGATGAACGCGCGCTGTTTGGGCAATCGGTCTCCAGCACGGAGCCGCCGTTGCGCGTTTGGGTCCGGGTGTCGGTTTATGCCGGGGATCTTGATCGCCTGAACCGACGCGCGAACGCGCATGTACGCGGCCTGGGCGCGGGCGGCGCGGCGAGGCCCGCAGCGCCAATAGCGGCCCCGGCGACGGCAGGCGGCCCATCCTCCAACGCGTTCTTTTTTTACGAGGTCGACAACCGTGATGGCGCTTTTCGGATGGGTGAACGGGTCGAAGTGGCGGTGCCTGCCACCACACAGCACGAAGGGCTCGCCGTCCCTTATTCTGCCATCCTTTACGATGTGAACGGGGGGGAGTGGGTGTACGAACGCACTGCGGCGCAAGTGTACTCTCGCAAGCGCGTCGAGGTGCAGGCCATCGTCGGCGATCTCGCGGTTCTGACGCGGGGCCCGCCTGAAGGTGCGCTGATCGTTTCCGTCGGTGCAGCAGAATTGTTCGGCACTGAATTCGGCGTCAGCCACTAGAACGGAGCGTGCGTGCTCGCATCGATCATCGCCTTCTCGCTCCGTCAGCGCGTCCTTGTTCTGGCTTTGTCGATTCTGCTGCTTGTGTTCGGCATTCGCGCATCGACACAGATACCGCTCGATGTCTTCCCTGAATTCGCGCCGCCCCGTGTTGAGGTGCAGACGGAGGCGCCGGGGCTCTCCACCGAGGAGGTTGAAGCACTTATCACTGTTCCACTGGAGAACGAATTGAACGGCGCGCCATGGGTGCGCACGCTCAGATCGAAATCCGTCCTCGGCTTGTCATCCATCGTTTGCTATTTCGAAGACGGCACCGACATTCTGCGCGCGCGCCAGCTAGTTGAAGAGCGTGTCGCCGCCGCAGCTCAACGCCTCCCAAGCGTTGCACATGCGCCCGTAATATTACAGCCGCTCTCATCGACAAGCCGGGCGATGAAGATCGGTCTGTCCTCCCCCACTCTCAGCCAGATCGAATTGTCCGACCTCGCAGTCTGGACCATCAGGCCGCGATTAATGGCCATTCAAGGCGTCGCCAATGTCGCGGTGTGGGGCCAGCGAGACCGGGAATATCAAGTCCTCATTGATCCCGACCGCTTGGCCGCAAATGGCGTGACGCTGGAGCAAGTGCGACGCGCCGCAGGCGACGCCGTGGTTGTCACAGGCGGCGGTTTCATTGATACGCCAAGTCAACGCCTGCCCGTGCAACACGTGGCCAGCACAATGACGCCCGACGATTTAGCGCGCTCGGTCGTGCGTTTCGCCAATGGCGCTCCCATTCGGCTAGGCGATGTCGCTGACGTCGTGGAGGGCCATCCCGCGCCCATCGGCGACGCCGTCATCAATGACGGCCCAGGCATTTTGCTCATCGTTGAGAAGCAACCTTGGGGCAATACGCTCGACGTGACGCGCGATGTCGAAGCGGCGCTGGACGCACTGCGCCCCGGCCTCGGCGATGTCATGGTGGATTCCACGATCTTCCGCCCGGCGACGTTCATCGAGGATTCGCTTAGCAATTTAACACGCGCATTGGCCATTGGCTGCGCCCTAATCGTAATTGTGCTGTTCGCGTTCACAAGAGACTGGCGCTCTGCGCTCATTAGCTTGACCGCGGTTCCGTTGTCGCTGCTCGCGGCCGGCCTCGTACTCTACTCGCTTGGCGGCACGCTCAATACGATGGTGATCGCCGGCCTCATCATCGCACTTGGAGAAATCGTCGATGATGCAATCATAGATGTTGAGAACGTGCGCAGACGGCTTCGACAGAACCGCGAGGCCCCCGATCCAAGGCCTGTGCTCGACGTCGTCATGTCCGCGTCGCTTGAGGTGCGCAGCGCCATTTTCTTCGCAGGCATGATCGTCGCTTTGGTGTTCGTTCCAGTGCTGTTCATGCAAGGGCTTGCCGGCGCGTTCTTTCGACCCCTGGCGATGGCTTATCTTTTCGCGGTAGCGGCGTCGATGACGATTGCGTTGACCGTGACGCCGGCTTTGTGCTTGTTCCTGCTGCCGGGCGAACCGAAAGAACGCCCCGAACCTCGCTTTCTCGCCACGCTCAAGGAAAAATACGGCGCCCTCCTTCCGCGCGTGCTGACGCTCCCAAAGCGCGGGGTCGCCGTGTTGTTGGGGCTGTTCCTGGTGACCGGCCTTGCCGCCACACAACTCAAAGATCAGTTTTTGCCGAATTTCCGCGAACGCGATTTCCTCATGCACTGGGTTGAGAAGCCCGGCACGTCGCTGGAGGCGATGCAGCGGATCACGGTTCAAGCCAGCCGTGAGCTGCGGGCAATCGACGGTGTTCGCAATTTCGGCGCTCATATTGGCCGGGCTGAAGTCGCCGACGAGGTGGTCGGCCCGAACTTTACCGAAAACTGGATCAGCATCGAAGAAGATGCGCCATATGATGCGACATTGGCGAATATCACCGAAGTGGTGAATGGCTATCCCGGCCTCTATCGCGACGTTCTCACCTATCTACGTGAACGCATAAAGGAGGTCTTGACCGGCGCGAGCGCGAGCATTGTCGTGCGCATCTATGGCCCTGATGTTGACGTGCTGCGGGCGACGGCCGAACAAGTCCGTGCGTCGATTGCCGACACCTCCGGTATTGCAGACCTCCACGTCGAGCAACAAGTGTTGGTGCCGCAAATACAGGTGCGTCTAAGGCCCGAGGCCGCCGCCAATTTCGGTTTGACGCCCGGCGCAGTGCGAGAGGCGGCGACGACGTTCATTCAGGGCCAGCAGGTCGGTCAGATTTATCGCGATCAACGGGTGCTCAACGTTGCGTTGTGGGGCGTCGAGCGACTGCGGCACGACGTCCAGGCCCTGCGGCAATTGCCGATCGAAACACCTAGCGGCGCGCGCGTGCCGCTCGGCGACGTAGCGGACGTACTGATCGCGCCTGCGCCCAACGAGATTCGCCGCGAGGGCGGCTCGCGGCGCATTGACGTGACCGCCAATGTCTCGGGCGACGATTTGGGCGGCGTAGCGCGGGAAATCGAACGGCGCGTGCGCGCGCTGCCATTCGAACGTGGCTATCATCCTGAATTCCTCGGCGAGTACGCCGCTCTGCAAGAATCGCGCGCTGGACTGCTTGGCATCGGCGCGCTCTGCCTGATGGGCGTGCTCGTTCTGCTCTACGTCGAATTCAAATCGGTACGAATCATGCTGCTGCTCGCAGCTTCGCTGCCGTTTGCGCTCATTGGCGGTGTCGCCGGCGTCCTGCTGACGGGCGGCACGCTTTCCCTTGGATCGTTGGTAGGCTTCGTCACCGTGCTCGGTATCGCCTCTCGCAACGGCATCATGCTGATCAGCCATTATCGCCACCTGGAAGAAGAAGAGGGTATGCCGTTCAGCCCAGCGCTAATCGTTCAAGGCGCGCAGGAACGGCTCGCACCGATCCTCATGACTGCATCGTGCGCCGGGCTGGCGCTATTGCCCATCGTGGTTGCGGCGAACGCGCCCGGGCACGAGATCGAAGCGCCGATGGCGGCCGTGATTTTGGGGGGCTTGGTCACCTCGACATTCCTGACGCTGGTGTTGCTGCCAGCGCTTTATTTCGCGTTCGGAAGACAGCGGCGGAAGGCATTACCGGGCGCCTGAGAACCGGCGCGACCACCACGGCACCATCTCGCCGGAGCAACAGGGGCCGATCCAAGGTCTGCTTCAACTGGCCAAAGCACGTCGCACCGACAACCGACGCACAAGCACCACACAGAGTCACTGCAACGCGGGCCATCCAGGCAAGCCCTCGGCCTACGATCCCTGAGGCTATCGCCTCTTCCGCGACTTCGCCGCCGCATCCGGCGTCACTAGATCCACGTGTGAGACGCCCAGCGCCTGCGAGAGTTCATACAAGGTGACGATTGTCGGGT
>CAYUOC010000035.1:0-25495 GCA_964446305.1 uncultured Terricaulis sp.
CGAAGCCCCCGGCGCGTTCCTCGAAGTTGATGTCTCGCAGACCGCCGATGGCGTGCTTGTGCTGATGCACGATGATCGGGCCGAGCGCACGACGACCGGCTCAGGCGCGATTGCGGAGCTGGACATGGCGCAGCTGCTGACCTTCCAGCTCGAAGACGAAGATGGCCGCCGCGTTGATGCACGAGTGCCAACTTTGGCGGAGGCGCTTGAGTGGGCCGATGGCAAGGCCGTGCTGGAACTCGATATCAAGCGCGGCGTCGCGTACGAGGACGTGATCAGCGCGGTCAGCGCCGCCAACGCCATGAGCCGCGTGATCTTCGTGACCTACAGCGTCGATGGCGCCGCGCGGCTGGCGCGCTTGGCGCCGCAAGCGATGATCTACACGACCATCTCCAACGTCCGGGAACTCGACACTCTGGATCGCCGCGGCGTCGATCTCACACGCATCGTTGCTTGGGCCGGCACGGACACGCCGCCCGCAGCGCTGGTTGAGGCGCTGGCTGCGCGCGGTGTCGAAACCCGGTTCGGCATGTTCGGCGAAGGGCGCGACTATGCCAACGCGTTGCGGGCGCGCGCTCAGATTGTCGCCGTTGATGATGCGCAAGAAGCGGCACGCGACATCGATGCCGCTGACGGCGAGGAGGGCCTGGCGTCGCTCCAATGCGCGCGCGGATGATGACGAGGGCGGCCTTCGTCCCTAAGTCTGCCCTCTAACGCGCGGAGCCTCCCATGAAAGCCATACGCATCGAACAGAACGGCGGACCCGAAGTTCTCACCCTCGCCGATCTGCCCACGCCTGAGCCAGGCGCTGGTGAAGTGCGCGTTCGTCATCACGCGATCGGCGTGAATTTCATCGACACATACCAACGCTCCGGGCTGTACAAGATCGGTTTGCCGAGCGGCCTCGGGCTAGAAGCGGCCGGTGTTGTCGAAGCCGTGGGCGCCGACGTCACGCGCTTCAAAGCCGGAGATCGCATCGCGTATGCAAGCGGACCGCTCGGCGCGTACGCGGAAGCGAACGTCGTGAAGGAAACGCAAGCGGTGAAGCTGCCGAATGCAATTCCGTACGATATCGCCGCCGCCTCTTTGCTCAAAGGCATGACCGCGCGTTTTCTTTTGCGTAAGACGTTTCGCGTGGAACGCGGCCATGGCGTCGTAATCCACGCGGCCGCCGGCGGCGTTGGTCAGATCGCCGTGCAATGGGCGAAGCATCTCGGCGCCAACGTCATTGCTGTTGTTGGCAGCGATGCAAAAGCAGAGATCGCGCGCGCGCTTGGTGCGGATCACACGATCATCCATGGCCGCGAAGACATCGCCAAACGCGTGCGTGAGATCACCGGCGTTGGTGCGCACGTTGTCTATGATAGCGTCGGCAAGGATACGTTCGAAGCGTCGCTCGATAGCTTGCGGCCGCTGGGCATGATGGTGAGCTTCGGCAATGCGTCAGGGCCGGCGGGCGCGCTTGCCCCTTCAGATTTGCAGCGTCGCGGTTCGCTTTTTCTCACGCGCCCGACGCTGTTTCACTACACGGCGACGGTGGAGCAGCTGGACGAAACGTCGGCGGACTTGTTCGATGTGATTGCGAAGGGCGCCGTGAAGGTTGCGCCGCCAACGCACTACGCGCTCGCCGACGCCGCGCAAGCGCATCGCGATCTCGAAGCGCGCAAGACGACGGGCAGCCTAGTGCTTGTGCCGTAGTTCTCGGACCGCGCGTCTTCAGACGCGCATTCTTGCTTCAAGCGACCAAGCGGGCCCGAAGGCCCGCGATCCAAGGAGCGCTACTTCACAGCAGCCGCGCGCTGGAAGGCTGGGCGTTGCCAGAGATTGTCGACGTAGGCGCGCACGGGCGCGGGGATCTCGGCCTCGATACCGGCGAACTTCGCGCCAGTGACGATGTAAGAGACTGAGATGTCCGCAGCCGTGAACCGATCGGCGGCGATGTAGGGCTTGCCGTCCAGGCATTGGCCCACGAACTCGAGGCGCTTCAGGATCGCGTTCTTCAGATAGCCCGCGGTCCAGTTTTGCTTCTGATCGTCCGGCGCCATAAAGCGCGTGGCGACGAGGGGATTGCCGTACGCCGCAACACCCGCTTCGCCGAACAGCAGGAACTGCAGGTAGCTCGCATAGCCCGGTTCGTTCGGCTTCACTTCGAGATCGGTCGGGCCGTACTTGGACATGATGTAGATCATCATGGCGACGGACTCGATCATCTTCACATCGCCATCGGTCATCGCCGGCACAGTGCGGAGCGGGTTCACGGCTTTGAACTCTTCGCTCGGTTTGAAGAACGAAGCTTCGGCCGTTTCATACGGCACGCCCATCTCTTCGCAGAGCCACAACACGCGCAGCGAGCGTGCGCCTTGCGAATGGTAGATTTTGAGCATGAGCGTCCCTCCGTTTGGCGGCTTTAGCATTGCGAAACACCGCCGTCATCCTGGGGCTCGCGTCAGCGAGAACCCGGGACCCAGGGGCAACCAACGCGACGTTGGCCGCTAGATCCCGGGCCCGCACTGCGTGCGACCCGGGATGACGGAGTGAGGAGCGCAAAATGAAAGAGGCGCGACTTGCGCCGCGCCTCTCAAGTTCACCGCTACCGGTGACGTTAGGTGTTCATCGACTGGAAGAAGTCGTCGTTGTTCTTCGAGGACTTGAGCTTATCGAGCAGGAACTCGATCGCGTCCTGCGTGCCCATCGGGCTGAGGATGCGGCGGAGCACATACATCTTCTGCAGGTGCTCTTTCGGCGTGATGAGTTCGTCCTTACGCGTGCCGGACTTGAGCACGTCGATAGCCGGGAAGATGCGGCGGTCCGCGACCTTGCGGTCGAGCTGGAGTTCGCTGTTACCCGTGCCCTTGAACTCTTCGAAGATGACTTCGTCCATGCGCGAGCCGGTATCGATGAGGGCCGTCGCGATGATGGTCAGCGAGCCGCCTTCTTCGAGATTACGCGCGGCGCCGAAGAAACGCTTCGGCCGTTGCAGGGCGTTGGCGTCGACACCGCCGGTCAGCACCTTGCCGGAAGAGGGCACGACGGTGTTGTAGGCGCGGCCGAGGCGCGTGATCGAGTCGAGCAGGATCACGACGTCCTTGCCGTGTTCGGCCAGGCGCTTCGCCTTCTCGATCACCATTTCAGCAACCGCGACGTGGCGCGTGGCCGGCTCGTCGAAGGTCGAGGAGACGACCTCGCCCTTCACGCTGCGCTGCATGTCGGTGACTTCTTCCGGGCGTTCATCGATCAGCAGAACGATCAGGAACACTTCCGGGTGGTTTGCTTCGATCGCCTTGGCGATGTTCTGCATTATGACGGTCTTACCCGTCCGCGGCTGCGCGACGATAAGTGAGCGCTGGCCTTTGCCGATTGGTGCGACGATGTCGATGATGCGGCCGGTTTTGTCTTTGATGGTCGGATCGTCCAATTCCATCTTCAGACGCTCGGTCGGGTAGAGCGGCGTCAGATTGTCGAAGTGGACCTTGTGGCGGACGCGGTCTGGGTCTTCGAAATTGACGGCGTTGACCTTCGTCAGCGCGAAATAGCGCTCGCCGTCTTTCGGCGCCTTGATCTGGCCTTCGACCGTATCGCCGGTGCGGAGGCCGAATTTACGGATCTGCTGTGGCGAAACGTAAATGTCGTCCGGGCCGGAGAGATAATTCGATTGCGGCGAGCGCAGGAAGCCGAAGCCGTCCGGCAAAATCTCGACGACGCCCGCGCCACCGATCTCAACGCCGCGCTCGGCGACGGATTTCAGGATGGCGAACATCATATCTTGGCTGCGCAGCGTGTTCGCGCCCTCGATCTCGAGGGATTCCGCGAGCGCCAGCAATTCCGCCGGCGGCTTACGCTTGAGCTCTTGCAGCGTGAGTGAGGTGAGCTCTTCGAGTGCTTGTGTTTCAGTCATGGTTTTCTCGGGGTGACCCTGGACCCCGGGCGCACTTAGGGCGCGGGGAGGGACATCAGATGGAAAGGAAATCCGGCGGTTAGGAGAAGTTGGCTTGCGCCGCCGTCGCGAGCATGCCGAAGCACGCAAGGACAGCCACACCACACCGCGCGGGGAGCGTCAAGCTGCTGAACGTCCTGAGAGGCGCTTAGGGTTCCAATGTCGCCAGGAGAACCACTGCGATGGCCACGAGGAACGGGACCTCGCTCATCAGCCGCCAGTAGCGTTCGGAGTGCCGCCGTTGCCCTGCGGCAAGCTTGCGACCCTCTGCAGATAGGAAGCCGTGGTAACCGGACAAGCCTAACACAAGGATAAGTTTGCCCCAGAACCAGTGCGGCACTGCCGCCACAAGTTCGGGGAACGGGCGCGCCCAGTCCGACACCAGATAGGTCGCGAACAGGAAGATGCCGAACGCCCAGGCGACGATCAAACTTGGGGTCAGAATGATAGCCCGCAGGTTCTTCGCCGCCTTGAGCATGGTCTGCTCAAGCTCGCCGCCACTCTGTGATGACGTGATGTAGGCGTAGAAGCGCGGCAGCATCAGCAGGCCCGCCACCCATGCGATCACCGCAATGATGTGGAGGCCTCTGGCGAGATCGTAGCCGATCACATGTTGCATCAGCGCAGCTTCCCCAGTTCAGCGCCCGTGTGCGCAAAATCCGTGCACGGCGGGGCAGAGCCTGCCGCCGGATTCGCTTTGCACCTTACTCGGCGCCGTCAGCGCCCGCTCCACCAAATCCGCAAGCGCGTCGATGAAGCGCGGGTGCGTGCCGAGCGCGGGCGCGCGGAGGTAGAACGGAATCTGCAAGTTCTTCGCAAGTTCGCGGTATTCGATGTCGAGCTCGACCAGCGTTTCAACGTGCTCCGACACAAACGCGATCGGTGAGACGATCACGCCTACACCGTCTGCGCTGGCGCTATGAATTTCTTCTTCCGTTGACGGGCCAATCCACTTCATCGGTCCGACGCGTGACTGATAGCAGATGCGCATCTCCCAATCCGCCGGCAGCAGCTTCCACACCGCCGCGACGCTTTGCTCGACCTGCCACTGATAAGGATCGCCGCGGTCGACGACGCGTTGCGGCAATCCGTGCGCTGAGAAGAGCACGCGCGGGCGCTCGGGAGATCCAGCGTCTCGCCATGTCTGCAGGATGGCGTCCGCGTGCGCCTGCGCGAACTGCACGCCGGCAGGATAACAACAGATCGTCGAGGCGGGCAGGGCTGACGCCGCGCGCCAGGCCTTCAGTGACGAAGCCGTGGTGGTCGTTGAGAACTGCGGATAGAGCGGCAGCAGGATCGCGTCTGTCGCGCCCCAGGCTTCCGCGGCTTTCGCGGCGTCCTGTGTGAAGGGCGACCAATAACGCATTGCCGGAAAGCACTTGAACGTCACGTTGCTGACGCGCGCTGCAACCGCCGCTTCGAGCGCTTCCGCCTGCTTCATCGTTTCCGGCAAGATTGGCGAGCCGCCGCCCATCAGCGCATAATTCGCCTTCGCCAGCTTCTCGCGCGAGCCGGAGATGAACTTCGCCAAGAGGAAGCGAAACGGCTGCGGCAAGCCGATGATGGCTTTGTCGTTGAACAGATTGAACAGGAAAGGCTTCACCGCTTCCTGTTTGTCCGGCCCACCGAGATTGAACAGGATGATCGCCACCCGGCGCGATGTCATCACGCGTAAGCTTGGCCCATCATCCGTTTCAGGGGAGGGCGTTTCTTCGAGCGGCACAGCGCTCATACGCCGCCCTTCACCACTTGGATTAGACGCGACATATTTTCTGGCGTCGCCTCGGGCGTGATGCCATGCCCGAGATTGAAGATGTGCGGCGCATCGCGGAAACCGGCGAGCACCAGCCGCGCAGCAGCGTCCATCGCCTCACCGCCGACGATCAGAGTTTGCGGATCGAGATTGCCCTGCAGCGGCATGCCGAACGGCGCCGCGTTAATGGCGAACCGGGCAGGGGTCTGTGTATCGACACCGAGCGCGGTGACGCCGGTTTCCCCGGCATAGGCGCTGAGCATCGCGCCAGCGCCGCGCGGGAAACCAATGATCGGCGCGGTAACGCCGAGCTCACGCACGCGATTCACCAGCCTTTGCGTCGGACCAATAATGGCGGTTTGGAACTGAGCCGGTGTCAGCCCCTCAGACCAGCTCTCAAATATCTGCAGGCAATCCGCGCCAGCCTTCGCCTGAGCGACCAGGTGCTGCGCGCTCATCTCGACCAGCGCATCGATCAGCGCGGCGAAATCATCGGGCCGCTGATAGATCGCTCGGCGCGCCCGTTCCTTATCGCCGCCTTCGCCTTGCAGCATGTACGTCGCCACGGTCCATGGCCCGCCGCAAAAGCCGATCAGCGCGATGTCTTTCGGGATCGCCGCCTTGATCCGCTCTACCGCCTCATAGACCGGCGCCAAACGCTGCAGCCCGCGCTCCGGGTCATCGAAGCGCCAGCTCTCTTCCTCTATGAGCGGGTTCAACCGCGGCCCTTCGCCTTCGACGAACCAGACCTTCCGCCCCAGAGCATCCGGCACGACCAGGATGTCCGAGAACAGGATCGCCGCATCGAGCGGGAAACGCCGCAAGGGCTGCATCACCGCTTCGGTCGCCAGAGCAGGGGAGTAACAAAACTCCATGAAGCTCTTCGCCCGGGTCCGGAGCTCCCGATACTCCGGCAAATAGCGTCCAGCCTGTCGCATGATCCACACCGGAGGAGGATCAAGCCTCTCTCCGTTCAGAACGCGTAGCAGTGCCGGAACTTCCTCCCGAGCAGACATTCGCCTCTTCCCAACTTCCAATTTTGAATCGTGGTTAATCAGGACTCGTTGTTGATGCGACTTTGTTTGCGGGACAAGATTCTTGCCCACAGCTTATCCCCCGACTTGTCCCTTTCGCGATGCGACGGAATTGTCTTCTGCGCGAATGGGTTGAGGGGTGCGTGAGTGGTGTCCGATTCCTTTTCGTCCACAATGTCGCGCTGTGAGCAAGGTTTGGAGGAATCGCCCGGGAGGGGAAGTGGAATCCGGGGTGTGGTGGCTGTTCGTTCTCTTTCGGCCGTTATCCGGTGTCTCACCCAACAGCTTGTCCACAATCCTAACTGGCCTGATATGTGAGCGATGACGCGCGAACGCCTCGGCATCTTTGCGAATTTTCACCTCGTCTCCGACTCAACAGGGGAGACGCTGGCCGGCGTCCTCCGCGCCACCTGCGCTCAGTTCGACAATATCATGCCGGTTGAGCACTCCTACTTCCTCGTCCGTTCCACCCGCCAGCTGGAGCGGGTGATCTCCGAGATCGAGGCCGCACCCGGGGTGGTGATGTTCACGCTCTCGAACCTCGACCACCGGGCGCAGCTGGAGGACGCCTGCCGGGAAATGGACATGCCCTGTGTGGCGGTCCTCGATCCGGTCCTGGACATGACTTCGCGGTATCTGGGGGTGGAGCTGAATCACCGGGTCGGCAATCCGCGCAAACTCAACGCCGAATACTTCAAGCGCATCGATGCGCTCGATTTCGCCATGTACCACGATGACGGCCAGCAGCACGTCGATCTGGCGGAGGCCGACGTCATCCTCGTCGGCGTCAGCCGCACCTCGAAAACGCCAACCAGTGTTTACCTCGCTCACCGTGGCGTGAAGGCGGCGAACGTGCCGATGGTGCCTGGCGTGCCGCTGCCGCCGGAGGTGTTTATCAAGGACGGCCCGCTTGTCGTCGGTCTGCTGATCTCCGCTGACCGCCTCATCCACATTCGCCGCAACCGTCTTGCCTCGATGAAAGAAACGCGCGCCGGCAGCTACACCGATGAAGACGCCGTGCGCCGCGAAGTGATGGACGCGCAGAAATTGTTCGAGCGGGAAGGCTGGCCGACGATTGATGTGTCGCGCCGCTCGATCGAGGAAACCGCGGCAGCCGTGCTCAACCTGCTCGCGGAGCATCGCGAACCGTGAGTCTGATCCTCGCTTCCGGAAGCGCCGCGCGCCGCCAAATGCTCGAAGCCGCGGGTTTGGATTTTGCGGTCGAAGTTCCTCGGGTTGATGAAGAAGCGGCGAAAGCCAGCCTTCGCGCCGGTGGCTTGAAGCCGCGCGATCAGGCGGATGCGCTGGCCGAACTTAAGGCGCTCAGCATCTCGCGAACACGGCCGGATTTCGTCATTGGCGCCGACCAAATGCTCGCTCTTGGCGGCGAGGTGTTCGACAAGCCCAAAGACGCAAACGAAGGGCGAAACCATCTGCTGCGTCTGCGGGGCCAAACGCATGAACTCATCACCGCTGCCGTGGTCGCGCGCGAGGGCGCGATTATCTGGCGCCACATCGACACGCCGAAGCTGAAGATGCGCAGTTTCAGCGACGCATTTCTCGAGGACTATCTCGCGCGAGCAGGGGACAACGTCCTGCGCTCGGTTGGCGCCTATCAACTCGAAGGCCTGGGCGCACAGCTGTTTGAGCGCGTTGAGGGCGACTACTTCTCCGTGCTCGGCCTGCCGCTGTTGCCGCTGCTCGCTTTCCTGCGCGAACACGGTATTGCGCGGCCATGAGCATCACCGCCGCGACCAAAGCCTATGCCGTCATCGGCAACCCCGTGGAGCATTCGCTTTCGCCGGTGATGCAGAACGGCTGGATCGCTGATCACGGGCTGGACGCTGTCTATGTGGCGTTGCCGCTGAAGAGCGACGATCCCGTAGCGGCGATCCGCGCACTCAGCGGCTTTGCCGGGCTGAACGTCACCGTTCCTTATAAGGAGGCAGCCGCCAAGGCCGCCGCGCGGAGCGAAGGCGCCGTCGCCAACGTGCTGCGGCGCGAGGAGGACGGCACGTTCTCCGCCTTCAACACCGATGGCGCCGGATTTCTGGATTCATTGAGCGAAGGCGCGCCGGATTGGCGCTCGAAAGTCCGCCGCGTGCTGATCCTCGGCGCCGGCGGCGGCGCGCGCGGTGTTGGCCAGGCGCTTTCCCCGTTCGTCGACACCATTCACTTCGCCAACCGAACCGCTTCGCGGGGCGAGCAGGCCGCTGCGACCATTCCCAACGGCCGCGCCACGCGCTGGGATGATCTCGAGCGCGCATTCGGCCACGCCGATCTCGTTGTGCAGACGACGACGCTCGGCATGACTGGCGAGCCCGAGATGGACTGGCCGGTTTCTCTGTGCCGGCCAAATGCGATCATCGCCGACATCGTCTATCGCCCGCTTGAGACACCGCTTCTGATCGCGGCCCGCGAACGCGGTCTCACCGCCATCGATGGTCTCGGCATGTTGATCCACCAGGGCGCGCGTTCGTTCGAGATATGGTTTGGCGTTAAGCCCGATGCCGCGAAGGCGCGGCAACGTTTGCTGGCGGCGCTGGCATGATCATCGTCGGCCTCACCGGCTCGATCGGCATGGGCAAATCGACGGTTGCCGCGATGTTTGCGGAGCAGGGAGCGCCGGGATTCGACTCGGATGCCGCCGTGCACGCGCTCTATGCACCCGGCGGCGCCGCGGTCGCGCCGGTGGAGGCCGCGTTTCCCGGCGTGACCAAAGGCGGCGCCATCGATCGCGTTGCGTTGTCGAAGCAGGTCGTCGGCAACGACGTGGCAATCAAGCGTCTGGAAGAGATCGTTCATCCTCTCGTGCGCCAAGCGCAGATGCAATTTCTGCAGGACCAACGCGATGCCGGGACGGCGGTGGTTATTCTCGATATCCCACTGCTGTTCGAGGGCGGCGGCGCACACTTGGTGGACAAAACCGTTGTTGTCTCGGCGCCGCCGGATGTGCAGCGCGCCCGCGTGCTGGGGCGCCCCGGCATGACGGCAGAGAAGTTCGAGGCGATCCTTGCGCGCCAGATGCCCGACGCAGAGAAGCGCGCCCGCGCCGATTTCGTCATCGATACCAGCGGGTCATTTGATGACACCCGCGCCCAAGTTCGCGCCGTGCTGGACGCTCTGCGCGAACCAGTTTAGCGGGAAATCGTGCGCGAGATCCTATTCGATACGGAAACCACCGGCGTCTTCCCCGATCATGGGGACGAGAAGCAGCGCGACCGCATTGTCGAAATCGGTTGCGTCGAAGTGTTCAATCTCGAGCGCACGGGCCGCGAGTTTCACGCCTACTTCAATCCGGACCGTGATGTGCCGGAAGAGGTGGTGCGCGTGCACGGGTTGCGCCGCGAATTCCTGATCAATCACAAACGCTTTGGCGAGGTGGCGCAGGAGCTTTTGGAATTTATCGGCGATGCGCCGCTCGTCGCGCACAACGCCGCGTTCGACCAGGGCTTCTTGAATGCCGAGCTGCGCCGCTGCGGATTGCCGCCGCTTGGCGATGAGCGGTTTGTCGATACCCTGGCGATTGCCCGCAAGAAATTCCCGGGCGCTTCGAACTCACTCGATGCCTTGGCCAGGCGCTTTCAGCTCGACCGCTATGGCTTCGATCTCGCTGCGCGCAAGGGCGCGGGAGGCCACGGCGCCATCGTCGACTCGCGCATTCTTGCCGAGGTTTATCTGCACCTCAAAGGTGGTCGCGAACAGACTTTGGTGTTCGATGCGGGTGAAGCCGTTGTTGAGGACGCCTCGGTCCTGCGGCCGATCGAGCTCACGCGCCGCACGCCGCGCGCAACACCGCTGCCGGCGCGCCTGACCGAGGACGAGCAGGCCGCACATGCCGCCTTCATCGAAAAGCTTGGCCCAAACGCGATCTGGCTGAAAACCGGTTAGCCGTTGCTGGCGGCCGCGAGCGGAACGTCGCCGCGGCTCTCGCGTGCACGTAATTCTTGGTAATAGAGCGGCGTGAAATCGATCGGGTTGATCAGCAGGGGCGGGTAGCCGCCTTCGCGCGTGATCTCCGCGAGGATCTGGCGGCTGAACGGAAATAACAGCCGCGGGCACTCAATCCAGATCATCGGTTCGATATCGTCAGGCCGCACATTCACGAACTGGAACATGCCGGAATAGACGAGGTTGGCCGCAAACATCGGCTGATCGCCGCGTTTGGCTTGGACGTTGATGCAGAGATCGACTTCGGTCGCCTCGCCATTGTTAATGGGCCGCGACTTCACCTCGACGCCCATATCAATGGCCGGCTGGATGTCGAACCCCGACGTCGCCGTCAGGGCGTTCTGGAATGACAGCTCCTTCACATATTGCGCCAGGACGCGCAGGTGAGGGGAATCCGGTGGCGGAGCGCCATCAATTTGCGTGTTCATGCGCCATAAACTCGTGCTGGGGGGCCCGAAAATTGGCGGTTAACATGCTGCGGCGTTGGGGCCAAAGCAACCGCGCTGGCAGAACCCGCCTGTTGGCATTATCTTAAATCAGCGCATACCACCACGCACCGCCAAGGAGCGACGTCCGTTGGACCAGAGCATGATCGAAATACTCGTCCTGGCGTTTATCGCCGGCTTTGTGCTTTTCCGGCTGTACACCACGCTGGGCAAACGCACGGGCGAGGAGCGCCATGAGCCGGCGCCGGCGCAGGGCGAGTTTCCGCGCGGCCCGGTTCAGGCGCCGGCGGCGCCGCATGTTTCTGTCGGCTCGGCAGGCGAGGGCGTGGCTGCGATCGAGCGCGCCGATCCTAACTTCGAGGCGGGCTATTTCCTCCAAGGCGCACGAACAGCCTACGAGATGATCGTCGGCGCGTTCGCCAAGGGCGATCGCGACACGCTGCGCAGTTTGCTGACACCGCGCGTGTACGATTCTTATGTCGCCGCGATTGAAGCGCGCGAAGCACAGAATGGCGTCGGCCCAGAGATCGTTCGTCTGAAGAGCGCCGATATCGCTGATGCCGAGCTCAACGGCGACACAGCGCGTGTAGTCGTGAAGTTCGAAGCCGAACTCGCCGAAGGCGCGACAGGCGTGCGCGATGCCCGTGAACGCTGGACTTTCGAGCGAAATGTCCGCTCTTCCGACCCGACTTGGCTGCTCTCGCGCGTCCAGGCGGCGTGAGCAAAAAGCGGCGCGATCTCACTGCAGATGAGAAGGTATTGTGGCGACGCGTCGCCGCGAGCGTGAAGGCGCGCCGTCCGTTGCCGGCTGCTGAGCCCGGAGACGCGAACGAGGAGCGCCTCGCGCCCAAGCGTGCAACGCCACCCGCGGCGAAAGTTGCTCCAGCACCGGCGCGCGCAAAGCCGGCGCCGCCGCCACAAGACCGTGGCAATGAGAAACGCGTGCGCCGTGGCAAGCTCGAAATTGGCGCGACGCTCGATCTGCATGGCCACACCCAGGATTCCGGCCGCGCCGCGTTGGCGCGGTTTCTGCGCGCGGCGCAAAAGCGCGGCGATCGAACCGTAATCGTCGTCACCGGCGTCGGCCGCGGCGGGGAGGGCGTCCTGAAGCGGCGTCTGCCTGAGTGGCTGGCGGAGCCGGACATCCGCGTGCTTGTGAGCGGATTTGCGCCGGCCCATCGTTCGCATGGCGGCGCCGGCGCCTTCTACGTCTTCGTCAGGCGAGGCGATTGAAACTTCCGCTTAATCGAGATGACCAGGGCGTTGACGAGAAACACGCCTAACTTACAGAAAATAGTGGGGTTTTTTAGCTCCTGCTAACCAAACCACGCCAAACCTCCCTCGCGCGCGTGCGCCCTGTGCGCGCTGGAGTGACGATGAGCTTGCGCTTGCCGACCCTTGCCGCCTTCAGCCGCCCGCGCGGTTTGCAGGCGCGCGCCATCGCCTTCACCGCGGCTTTGATGGCGATCACAGCCGCCGTGTCCGCCGCGATCGTGATCTTCGGGGCGCAGACAGAGGGTGAGCGCCAGCAAGTGGCGATCGCGCATGATCTGACCGAGCATCTCGCGACACGCGCCGGCGAAGTGATGGCGCGAGGCAATACGCGCATCCTCGACATGATGATCCAAGGCTCGACGCAGCAGCGCAACGTACGGGCCATCTCGATCCGCGACGCCGAAGGGCATGTGCTTGCGCAAGCGGGCGGCGATTCCGAAGACACGTCGCGCATGGACCAGCTTACCGCGCGCGCGCTCGCAGACGGCGCGCTGGTTTACAATCGCAGCGACGGGGCGGTTGCCGTCGCTGCGCCGATCATTCGGGAAGGCCATGTCATCGGCGTGGCGCTGCGCGTGTGGGAGGACGATGCCTACAAGTTTGACGCCGTCCCCTCGCTGGCGCCTTTCCTGCTGATCGTTGCGTGCCTGGCGCTCGCCGCCATTCCGCTTACCGCCCACGCGGTGCGCCGCGCTATCGCGCCACTCGACGAACTGGCGCGCTACGCTGAGCAGGTGGGCGAGCAGGGACAGGCGGCGCCGATCACCATTCGCACGGGCGACGAGTTCGAGACGCTGGCCAACGCCTTCAACAACATGACCGGCCGCCTTGATGCGTCGATGCGTCAAATCCAGGAAATTGCGTTCGTCGATCCGGTGACGCGGATGCCGAACCAGGATCGTTTCATCCGTGAGGTCGAATACTTCATCCTGCAAGCGCAGGGCGGAAAAGCTGCTGCGGCGGTGGTCGTCATCGAACTCACGCGTCTTCCGCGCCTGCTACAGACACTCGATCCGGACGCCGCGCGTGAGTTTCTGCGCGTCGTTGCGGATCGCTTCGTTTCGGCGGTGCGCACCGTGGACCGCGTTGTGCGCGTCCGCGGGCAGGGCGAACGCCCCGCCATTCCAGCGCGGCTTAGCGCCTCAGAGTTTGGCGTGCTTGCGCCGGACGTCGCCTCGGCTTCGGATGCCGCGCGCTTCGCGCAGCATCTCAACGCGGCGCTCGATCAACCATTCGATTGGCGCGGCCACAAGTTTACGCTGGGGGCTTGTTGCGGTGTCTCGCTCGCGCCGCGCGACGGCAAGGACGCCGATGCCGCCATCCGTCACGCGCGCATGGCGATGGCCGCGGCGCACACAGCGCCGGCGCGCGTGAAGATCTACACGCAGTCGCTCGATCGCGAAGCGGTGGCGCGGCTTACGTTGGAGCGTGAAATGCGAGGCGCGTTGGAACGCAACGAATTCCGCGCGTATTTCCAACCGAAGATAAACCTGCGCACCGGACGCATAGAAGCCTGCGAAGCGCTGGCGCGCTGGATCCGGCCGGATCGCACCATCATCAGCCCGGGCCGCTTCATCCCCGTGGCGGAAGAGAGCGGCCTGATCGGCGCGCTTTCCGACGCGATCATGCGGGAAGCGTGCTGGAAAGCAGCGTCTTGGGCGCGTGCAGGCCAGCCGACCAAGGTCGCGGTGAACGTCTCGGCGCTTCAGTTCCGCAGCGATCGCTTCGCCGAGAACGTGCTGCGCGTTGTTTCACACGCCGGCCTCGCGCCGCAGAACCTCGAGCTCGAAATCACCGAGACCGTGGTCATGGCCGATCCCGACCGCGCGCTTCGCATCATCAAGCCATTGCGCGATGCTGGCGTGCGGCTTGCCATCGACGATTTCGGCTGCGGCCATTCAAGCCTCGCCGCGCTCTCGAAGCTGCCGTTCGACGTCATCAAGATCGACCAGCAATTCGTCCGGGCATTGGAGCAGGGCGATAAGCAGTCTGCGGCGATCATTGAGATGATCCTGGCGCTCGCGCGTACGCTCGATATGGAGATCGTCGCCGAGGGCGTGGAACGGCGCGAAGACATGGAATTCATGGCTGCGCGGGGATGCCACTGGATCCAGGGCTTCCTGTTTGGCGCGGCCGTCTCGGCGCCTGAATTCGCCGAATTGCTGCGCCGTCAGGCCGGCGACGACGTGAGCGCCGAAGACGCCGCTTGATTGGCGGCTTGGGCTCCGCCACATCAGGGACATGAGTGATCAGCCAGGGTGGCACGGCACCACCATCGTGTGTGTGCGCAAAGGCGGCAAAGTCGTGATCGCCGGGGACGGGCAGGTCTCCGCCGGACCCACCATTCTCAAAGGCAACGCGCGCAAGGTCCGCGCTCTGGCGAACGGCGAGGTCATCGTCGGCTTTGCCGGCGCGACTGCGGATGCGTTCGCGCTGTTTGAGCGTCTCGAACAGAAACTCGAACGCTTCCCCAAGCAGCTTGCACGCGCGTGTGTCGAGCTGGCCAAAGACTGGCGCACCGATCGCGCGCTGCGGCGCCTTGATGCGATGCTCATCGTTGCGGACAAGAAGGAAACGTTGCTGCTGACCGGCGCAGGCGATGTGCTGGAGCCCGAGCATCAGGTCATCGCCGTTGGCTCCGGCGGCAATTTCGCCTTCGCGGCTGCACGCGCTCTCTATGATTATGTCGACGATCCCGAGGCGATTGCGCGCAAAGCCATGGAGATCGCCGCCCAGATTTGCGTATATACAAACGGTAATCTGACCGTGGAGAAGCTGGATGGCTGATCGTGGCGCACTGGAAGCGGCTGCCGCCGCCGGCGTGATCAAGGCCGAACAAGTCGGGCCGCTGCACGATTTTCTTTCTTCGCCGGACGCAGGCGTGTCCAGCAAGCCGAGCGGGGAGGAGGATCTCCGCTTCATTCGCAACTTCCACGATCTTTTTCTAGCCACCGGCATCGTGCTGCTGGCGTTTGGCCTGGCGATCGGCGTCACCGCCTATGTGACGACGTCAGGCATCCAGGATCCGCAAACCGGCGCGATCATGACTGGCGCGCTGTTCGCTGGCTGCGGCGCGATCATGTGGATCTTGGGCGAGTTCTTCGCGCGCCGCCGCCGCTTGTTTTTGCCCGCAATCGCTATCGTTTGTTCGTTCACGTTATTCTTGGCGATGGCCGTGGCGCTACTTTACGCAGGCGCTGTCGTTGGCCGGGGCTTCGAGGAAAGCGGGCTCAACATGTCGCGCATGCCGCAAGAGCTGCGCATCGGCATCTTAGTGGCGACGGTGTGCGCCTTCGTTGCGCCGTTTGTGTTTTATCTGCGATTCCGGCTGCCGTTTTCGCTGGGGCTCGCTGGCTTCGGTCTGGCTGTCTTCATCATTGTTGCTGCGCTCGTGGCGAATTTCGAACTGACGCAGCAATTCATTTCGCCGCTGCTTCTTGGTCTCGGCGTTCTGCTTTTCCTCGCGGGGGTGTGGTTCGATGCTCGCGATCCGCAGCGCGCGACACGCTTTTCCGACAACGGCTTTTGGTTGCATTTCGCGGCCGCGCCTCTCATCCTGCGGGGCGCGTTCGGCTTGATCGGTTCGATATTCGGCGCGCCTGACGGTCTTTCCTCCAGCATGGCCTTTGACGACGGTTCCGCAACCGTGCACGCGGCGCTGACCTTGGCCGTGGTCGCGCTGCTTGGCGTCATTTCGCTGCTGATCAATCGCCGCGTACTGATCGTGTCGACCCTGATCACAACCGGTATCGCGCTTAGCATCTTGATGGACGCCGTTGGCCTTGGCGCGGGTGCGTTGGCGGCTTCGGTGCTGATCGTCCTTGGGGCCTTCGTGCTCATCCTCGGCGCGAGCTGGCACACAGCGCGGCGCGCGTTGCTCGGGTGGGTCAAGCCGGACGGGGCGTGGGCGCGAATTTTTCCGCCGGAGACGCCCGCCGCTGCTTGAGGCGCGAGACGCCGCACTTCACGGGGCGCGCATGGTTGCCTAGATCAGGCGCTGTATGACCCACTTCTCGCCCCGTGAAATCGTCTCCGAACTCGACCGCTACATTGTCGGCCAGAACGACGCTAAGCGCGCCGTCGCGATCGCACTGCGCAACCGCTGGCGCCGCAAGCAATTGCCCGAGGATTTGCGCGAAGAGGTCACGCCCAAGAACATCCTGATGATCGGGCCGACAGGCGTCGGCAAAACCGAGATCGCGCGGCGGCTCGCAAAGCTCGCAGGCGCGCCGTTCCTGAAGGTTGAGGCCACCAAGTTCACGGAAGTCGGTTATGTTGGCCGTGACGTCGAGCAGATCATTCGCGATCTCGTTGAGGTTGCGCTCAACATGGCGCGCGAACGCCGCCGCCGCGAAGTTCGCGCCCGCGCCGAGGCGGCGGCCGAAGAGCGTGTGCTCGATGCATTGGTGGGGCAGGGCTCAAGCGCTGCGACGCGCGACTCTTTCCGCAAGCGCCTGCGCAACAATGAACTCGGCGCCTCCGCCGTCGAGATCGATGTCGAGGACAACGCCAATCCCATGGGCGGCCTGGATATCCCAGGCCAGCCGGGCGTCGGCGTCGTCAATATCGGTGAGATTTTCGGCAAGGCGTTCGGCAAGCGCACCAAGCGCGTGCGCATGACCGTAGATGAAGCTTTTGAGCCTTTGGTTCGTGAAGAGAGCGACAAGCTGATTGACCAGGATACGCTGGTGAAAGAAGCGCTCGCGCTCACCGCCGAGGACGGCATCGTGTTCATCGATGAGATCGACAAGATCGCGTCGCGCTCCGAACGCATTGGCGGTGGCGACGTCAGCCGCGAGGGCGTGCAGCGTGATTTGCTGCCGCTGATCGAAGGCACGATCGTCACCACCAAGCACGGCCAAGTGAAGACGGACCACATTCTGTTTGTGGCGTCTGGCGCGTTTCACGTCTCGAAGCCATCGGACCTTTTGCCCGAACTGCAGGGCCGCTTGCCCATCCGTGTCGAGCTGCAGGCGCTTACACGAGAGGATTTCCGCCGTATCCTCACCGAACCCGAAGCAAGCCTGGTCACCCAGTACAAGGCGCTGCTGAAAACCGAGGGCGTCACGCTCGACATCACCGATGACGCGGTCGAGGCCATTGCCGGCATCGCGGCGGACGTAAACGGCACGGTCGAAAATATCGGTGCGCGCCGGCTGCAGACAGTGATGGAGCGGCTGCTCGATGAGGTCAGCTATTCAGCGCCAGATCGCAACGGCGAAACCGTGCTGATCGACGCGGAATATGTGCGTAAGAATGTCGGTGATCTGGCCAAGAACACCGATCTCAGCCGTTTCATTCTCTAGACACTCAGGCCGCTCTTCTGTGCCAACTCGCGCAGATTGACTTCGGGCCTCGGGCCCATGTGCGAAATCACTTCCGCCGCCGCCAGCGAGGCGAGGGCGCCGCACTCGGCCAGTGATTTCTTGCGGGCGTAGCCGAACAGGAAACCCGCCGCATACTGGTCGCCGGCGCCCGTTGTGTCCACGACCTTGGCGACCGGCGCGGCTTTCACTTCGATCGTGTCCTCCGGCGTTGCGATCAGCGAGCCGTGCTCGGAGCGCGTGACCGCCACGAGCGGGCAGGCTTTGCGTGCGCTCGCAAGCGCATCGCCGAGGTCTGCGCTTTCGTACAGCGAGAGGATCTCCGACTCGTTGCAGAAGAGAATATCGACGTGACCGCTGACGAGATGGCGGAAGCTGTCGCGGTGGCGGTCGACGCAGAAGGTGTCGGAAAGCGTCAGCGAAACTTTGCGTCCAGCGGCGCGCGCGATCTCAGCGGCGCGGACGAAGGCTTCTTTCGCTTCGTCGCGGTCGAATAAATAGCCTTCAAGGAAGAGTGTCTCGCCGCCTTGGATGAGCGCGGCATCGAGATCGTTGGCGTCGAGCAGCGTCGAGGCGCCAAGGTAGGTGCTCATCGAACGCTGGCCGTCTTGCGTTACCGCGATCAAGCAACGCGCGGTCCCCGGCGGGCCGGAGCGCGGCGCGGTGTTGAAGGTGACGCCGGCTGCGCGGAACTCGCGTGTGAACTGCGCGCCCAGTGCGTCGTTCGCGACCTTGCCGATATAGCCCGTCTTGCCGCCGAAGCTGGCGACGCCGGTCATCGTGTTGGCGGCCGAGCCGCCCGCGGCGACCACCGGATCAGCGAGCCGCGCGGTCAGGTGATCCGCGCGCGCTTCGTCAATCAGCGTCATGCCGCCCTTGGCGATGTTCTCCTCGGCCAGGAAACTGTCCGGCACTGATTTCAGAATGTCGATAATGGCGTTGCCGACGGCGACCACATCGTAAGTCGAGCTTGTCATGAATTAATCCTTCGCTGGCGCGTTTAGGGGGGCGGAGAGGGCGTGGCAAGCATTGCGGGCGGGCGCTGGCGGCGGCACATTCGCGCGCATGCGATTCATGGTTCCACTCACCGCGCTGCTGCTGCTCACGGCCTGCGCCACCGCCGCACCAACCGCGCCTGCCGCGCCAAATCCGAGCGCGAGCGCGCCCGCCGCTGTTTCCTCGACGCGCCAGGCCCAAATGCTGCGCGCAGCGGGGAGCGCGGAGGCCCCGTCCGTGCAAGACATCGAGCGTCTGTTCGGCCAAGCCGACATTGCCCGCCGCGATGGCGCTGGCGCGGCCCTGACATATCGCTTTGATACCTGCGCTTTGCTGCTGCTGTTCGCGGCCGATGGCCGCAACACGATGCGCCTCGCCGAAGCGCATCCGAGCGCGCGCCGCGCCGATGTGGCCGCGCCCTCATTGGATCAGTGCGCAGCGGAAGCGGCGGCGCGCCGCTCCTGATGGCGCGCGTCGCCTACCTCACCGCGCGCTCCTATCGCGGCACGCCGCTGCCGCCGGGTGCGGTGCCGCCGCTGGAAGAGAGAAGCCGCGAGCTGATCCTTGCTGCGGGCAAGTCGCGCGGCATCGCGTTTGAGATCGTCTACTGGGACGAGATGGATCTGCCGCAGCGCGGCTTTGATTTGGCCGTGATCCGCACGACCTGGGATTATCACGAGCGGCCGGATCAATTCATCGCTGCGCTTGAGCACCACGAGCGCAACAGGCTCCGTGTTCTCAATCCATCGAGTGTCGTGCGCTGGAATATGCGCAAGACGTATCTGCAAGAGCTCGGGCCTTCTGCGATCGAGACCGTGTGGGCTGAAAGGGCCGACGCTCACGTCGTCGCCCAGGCGTTTGATGCGCTTGATGCGGCGGAAGTGGTGGTGAAGCCGCAGGTTGGCGCCGGTTCGATTCGCACGGTGCGATTGAAGCGCAACGCGTGGAGCGAAGCCGATCTGATCGAGGGGCCGCTCGGCCCGGCGATGATCCAGCCTTATCTGCGCGCCATCGAGACGGAAGGGGAGCGTTCGCTCTTCTGGTTTGGCGGGGCGTATTCGCACGCCGTTCGCAAGGTTCCGAACGCCGGCGATTGGCTCGCCAATATTCCGGGCAAGACGCGCTTTGTAGCGGAGGCGCCGCCGCCCGCGGCGATGGACGCCGCAGAGGCTGCGCGTGCGCGCGCCCCGCAAGACTTGCTCTATGTCCGCATCGATTTGGTCCTCGGCGATGATGGCGCCTGGCGGGTGATCGAGATCGAGGCGATCGAGCCTTACCTCTTTTTCGACTTCGCGCCCGAGGGCGCCGACGCTTTTGTCGGAGCAATCGCGCGCGTCTTGGGCTGATAGAGGCATAAGTCCGCAATCACGCACCGCGGGCACTCGGGCTTTCGCGCCAGGCATGTGTAGCGGCCATGCAGGATCAGCCAATGATGCGCACCATGCAGATATTTCTGCGGCGTGATGCGCATGAGCTGGTTTTCAACCTCGGCCGGGGTTTTGCCGCTGGCGAGGCCGGTGCGGTTGGCGACGCGAAAGACGTGCGTATCCACGGCGATCGTGCCTTCGCCGAAGATTTCCATCAGCACGACGTTCGCGGTTTTTCGGCCGACGCCAGGGAGTGCTTCCAGCGCTTCGCGATCGCGGGGAACCTCGCCATCGTGTTGATCGATCAAGGCTTGCGAGAGCGCGATGACGTTTTTGGCTTTGTTGCGCCAGAGCCCGATCGTTTTGATGTGATCCGCGACTTTCTCTTCGCCAAGCTTCAGCATTTTGGCGGGTGTATCCGCGATCTGAAACAGCGGCCCTGTGGCGCGGTTGACGCCCTTGTCCGTCGCTTGCGCAGAGAGAACGACGGCGACCAAGAGCGTGTAGGGGTTCGTGTACTCCAGCTCCGTCTTCGGATCGGGGCGGACATGCGCGAGCCGCGCGTAGAGCTCTTCGGCTTTGGCTTTGGTCAGGCGCTTGGCCACGATGCTCTCTTCCCTTGGCGCCTGAAGCGGCTCGGCTAAGCTTAGCGCATGACGCCCACCTGGGAACGCTCGCCGGAAGCGCCGCATCTCGATGGCCCGATGCTGATGGACGCGGTGTTGCGGCCACACCGCAGCCTGAGCCACAAGGCGTTCAAGCTCATGCTGATCGCGGTCATCGCCGTCAATGTCGTCGTGGCGGTGTTTTTCTGGGTCCAGGGCGCGTTTCCGGTGGCGGGGTTTCTCGGTCTCGACGTACTGGCGCTTTGGCTCGCATTCCGCTGGAACTATCGCTCCGGCCAGGCGGCCGAATATGTGCGCATCGCGCCGGGCAAGGTGCACGTTGCGGCGGTCGATAAGCACGGCGCCGCGACGCACTGGGTGCTCAATCCGGTGTGGGCGCGCGTGGCGCGCGATGGGCGCGGCGTTCTTATTCGCGAGCGGGAAGGGCAGATGCGTCTTGGCGCGTTCCTTTCGCCGAAGGAGTGCGATGGCTTTGCGGAGGCGCTGAGTTTGGCGTTGCACAAGGCCAAGCGCGGCTAGAGGCCGAGCACGTCGCGCATTGAATAGAGTCCAGGCGGTTGCGTTGCGACCCAGAGCGCTGCGGCGAGTGCGCCATCGGCGAAGACAGCGCGATCGAAGGCTTGATGCGAGAGCGTGATCACTTCGCGTTCGGCGATGAAGCGCACGTCATGCTCGCCGACGATGCCGCCGCCGCGAATGGCGGAGAAGCCGATGCCGCCTTCTTTGCGCTCGCCGGTGATGCCGTCATGCGGTTTGAGGCGCGCGTCAGGGAGCTTCACGTTGCGCCCGTGTGCTGCGGCTTCGCCAAGGAGGAGGGCGGTGCCGGAGGGCGCATCGACTTTGCGGCGGTGATGCGCCTCGGTGATTTCGATGTCCCAATCGGGGCCGAGCCGTTGCGCGGCTTGTTCGACGAGCGCGGCGAGCAGGTTCACGCCCAAGCTGAAATTGCCGGAGCGCACGATGGCGATGCGCTTGGCGTGTTCTGCGACCTTCGCTTCTTGCGCGGGCGTGAGGCCGGTTGTGCCGATCACCGCGGCTTTGACGGGGGTGCCGATGAGCGCATCGAGCGCGTCGATGGTGCCTTCGGGCGAGGTGAAATCGATCCAGACTTCGGCTTTGTCGGCGGCGAGGTTTGCCGTCTCCGACGTGTTCATCATCAGCGGCGCGAGGCCGGCGAGGGCGCCTAGATCGATGCCGAGGAATTGGCCGTCGCCGCGTTCGGTGCCGCCGCAGACGAGGAAACGGTTGTCTTCAGATGCGGCGCGCACCAGTGCGCGGCCCATACGGCCGCCGGCGCCTGCGATAGCGATTGAGAGCGTCATGGGTCGAGTCATGGCCTTTCGTCTCGCTGGCGGCAAGCCGCAGCGAGTGAAAGTGGGAGAGCAAGGCGCGCTTTGACTGAAGCTTCAAAAACAATAGGTGGGGTTTGCCGAAGCGCGCCCTGCGCGATCTGTTTTGCAACCGGCGGAAGCTGTCGGCGTTCAGGTGCTCCCCGGGTGGCCATGCGTCAGAGACGCTGGGTATCCGGCCGAGCCTTAGCGCCAGGCTTCACGTTCCCGGCTGACGTGCGAGCGAGAGCCATGTCTCTCGGTTCGGACCTCCGCTTTCACGGAGCAGCGATTTTCGTTCCTCGCGGGACTTCCATCGCATCACGTTCAGACCGCATCTTCCACGCTATCGGCTTTGGTACCGGAGCCTCCCGTGCGGAAGAGGGGTGCAGTGTAACGTGGTTTTGCGCCCACCGGATTGATTGGGATCTATCCCCGGTTTTCGCGCACCCATTCCCGGATGCGCGCAGCGCAGTCCAAGACCCATAAACACGCGTGGTCGCGGGCGTTGGTGCGAGACGGCGGATAGATTGGGTTATGGGTCCCGGGCTCTTCGCGTGCCGCGAAGCCCCGGGAATGGGTGTGTGTCTATCCGGCGGCTTGCACCTCAGTTGGGCGCTCGCATTGTCAGCACGTCGCGGCGGAAGCGGACGGCGACATCGACGCGGCTGCCGGGTGAGGGCGTGCCGTCTGAGCGCAGGCGTTCGGCGCGGAGCGCGCGGGAGGCGCGGAGTGCGGCGCTGCCGAAATCGTGGCCTTCCGGCGTTTGCGATTTGACTGAGCACGTCGCGGAGAGATCGGCTTCGATTGTGCACTCGAGCACGACGCGTCCCTCGATCTGCGCTGCGCGCGCGGATTGCGGGTAGACCTGACGCAGCAATTGATCGGTGGGAATTGCCGACCAAACGAGAGTGCCGCCGCCGATTGGCGCGGTGCGCGTGCCGCTGCCCGCGAGCGCGCCCGTGGACGCTGCGCCCGCTGGCGATGGATTGACGCTGACGGGATCGAGCGTTGGCGTCGGCGGCGCTTCTTCGTTTGGCACGACGCGTTGTTCGGGTGGCGGCGCGCGCCGCTGTGGCGCTGGGGCGGGCGAGGGCGGCGGCGGGCTTCGTTCGACCACCATGATGCTCGCGACGCCGGCATTCTCGATCACGTCCGCAATCATTGCGAAGCGGCCGGTGAGCGCGAGGAAGGTAATCGCGATGCAGATGAGTGCGGCGGCGCCGATGGCTTTGAGCCGGAAGCGCGGGCCAACAAGTGGTTGTTGCTCGTCGTCGTCGTCTGTCCAAGTGGCGATCATCGGAGTTGCTCCCACACCGGCAATGGCGTGAGCTTTCGGCACGCCAAGCGGGCGGCCAAATCAAACCGATGTGAGATGGGTGTCGCTTGCGATCAATGCGCGCGTGAGCGCGACGAATGCCTTAGCGCGCCGGGGGTTCGCTGTTGGCGGCGAAGAAGGTCTTCACGTTCTCGAAGAAATTCTTTGTCTCTGGATGGGCTTCTTCGCCGCAATCCTTGGAGAATTCTTCCAAGAGCTTCTTTTGCTTCGCGGTGAGGTTCACCGGCGTTTCGACCAGAAGCTCGACGTGCAGATCGCCGCGATCCTTGCCGCGCAGATGCGTCATGCCTTTGCCTTTGACGCGGAAGCGGCGGCCAGTTTGAGCGCCGGCGGGGATGGTGATCTTGGCGCGCTCGCCGTCGATGGTCGGGATTTCCATTTCGCCGCCGAGAGCCGCCTTCACCATCGGCGCGGGCGCGCGGCAGTAAAGATCGGGCCCGTCGCGCTCAAACAGCGCGTGCGGTTTTACCGAGAGGAAAAGATAGAGATCGCCGGGCGGGCCGCCGCGCAGGCCAGCATCGCCCTCGCCGGAGAGACGGATGCGCGTGCCGTCTTCAACGCCGGCGGGGATCTTCACGGCGAGCGTACGCTCTTTCTGCACCTGGCCTCTGCCGCCGCAGGAGCGGCATGGCGTTTTGATCGATTGGCCGCGGCCGTGGCAGGTAGGGCAGGTGCGCACCATGCGGAACATGCCTTGCTGCGCGCGCACCTGGCCGGCGCCCTGGCAAGTGGCGCATGTCTCAAGCGGTGCGTTGCCTTCAGAGCCGGAACCCTTGCACGGCTCGCACGCTTGCGCGCGCGGCACGACGATTTCGCGCTCATTGCCGCGGAAAGCTTGTTCGAGCGTGATCTCGACATCGTAGCGAAGATCGGCGCCGCGGCCGGGGCCATTGCGGGGCCCGCGCGCGCCGCGCGTGAACTTGTCCTCGAAGCCGCCGCCGAAAATCTCGTTGAAGAGATCGGAGAAATCCGCCGCGCCGCCGTGGAAGCCGCCGCCACCCGGGCCGCCGCCTTGGAAGGCGGCTTTGCCATAGCGATCGTAGGCCGCGCGCTTTTCCGGATCGGAGAGCACGGCATAGGCTTCGCCGAGTTCCTTGAATTTCTCTTCGCTGACCTTGCAGCCCGGATTCTGATCCGGGTGCAGTTTCATCGCGAGCTTGCGGAAGGCCGACTTGATCGTCGCCGCGTCAGCATCGCGCGCAACGCCAAGCACTTCGTAGTAATCGCGGTCAGCACTCATGGTGTGACCCAGATGAGAAAGAGGCGGCCCCCTCGCAAGGAGGGAAGCCGCCCGATTTCAGTTCAGAAAAGCGCCGCCGCATAGGCTGACCTCAGTGCTCGGTTGAGACTTAAGCGCTCTTCTTGCCGTCGACTTCTTCGAAGTCGGCGTCAACGACACCTTCCTGGTCTGGGCCGCCGCCGGCGTTGCCGCCAGGGCCTTCGCCGCCGCCCGCGCCGCCATAGAGGGCTTCGCCGATCTTCATCGACGCTTGCACCAGGGCTTGCGTCTTGGCCGCGATCGTCGCGGTGTCGCCGCTCTCAAGCACGCCACGCAGATCGGCGATCGCCGCTTCGATGGCTTGCTTGTCGCCGGCCGGGATCTTGTCGCCGTTCTCCTGGACTTGCTTTTCGGTGGCGTGGACCAGGGCTTCGCCTTGGTTCTTCGCTTCCGCCAGCTCACGCTTCGATTTGTCTTCGCCAGCGTGCTCTTCGGCTTCCTTCACCATGCGCTTGATGTCGTCGTCGGAGAGACCGCCCGACGGCTGAATGCGCATGCTCTGTTCTTTGTTGGTCGCCTTATCCTTGGCGCCGACCGAGACGATGCCGTTGGCGTCGATGTCGAAGGTGACTTCGATTTGCGGCATGCCGCGCGGGGCGGAGGGAATGCCAACGAGATCGAACTGGCCGAGCGGGCGGTTGTCCGCCGCCATTTCACGCTCGCCTTGGAAGACGCGGATCGTCACGGCGCTTTGATTGTCCTCAGCGGTCGAGAAGATCTGGCTCTTCTTGGTCGGGATCGTGGTGTTGCGCTCGATCAGGCGCGTGAACACGCCGCCGAGCGTTTCGATGCCGAGCGAGAGCGGGGTGACGTCGAGCAGCACGACGTCCTTCACGTCGCCTT
>CAYUOC010000035.1:25505-29605 GCA_964446305.1 uncultured Terricaulis sp.
CCCCGGCCTGGATCGCGGCGCCAACGGCGACGACTTCATCCGGGTTGACGCCCTTGTGTGGCTCGCGGCCGAAGAATTCTTTCACGACTTGCTGGATCTTCGGCATGCGGGTCATGCCGCCGACGAGCACCACTTCCTTGATGTCGGAAGCGGAGAGGCCGGCGTCCTTCAGCGCGGCCTTGCACGGTGCGATGGTCTTCTGGACGAGATCGTCGACCAGCGATTCAAACTTCGCCCGCGTCAGCTTCATGTTGAGGTGAAGCGGGTTGCGGTTCGCGTCCATGCTGATGAACGGCACGGAGACGTCGAACTCGGTGCGCGAGGAGAGCTCTTTCTTGGCTTGCTCGGCGACTTCCTTGAGGCGCTGCAGCGCCAGCTTGTCTTGGCGGAGATCGACGCCGTTCTGCTTTTTGAACTCGTCCGCGAGGTAGTTGAGGATGCGGACGTCGAAGTCTTCACCGCCGAGGAAGGTATCGCCGTTGGTCGAGCGCACTTCGAAGACGCCGTCGCCGATCTCCAGGATCGAAACGTCGAAGGTGCCGCCGCCGAGGTCGTATACGGCGATGGTCTTGGTGCCGGCGTCCTTCGACTTGTCGAGGCCGTAGGCGAGAGCGGCCGCGGTCGGTTCGTTGATGATGCGCAGCACTTCGAGGCCGGCGATCTTGCCTGCGTCTTTCGTTGCTTGGCGTTGCGCGTCGTTGAAGTAGGCCGGAACCGTGATGACGGCCTGCGTCACCGGCTCGCCGAGATAATCCTCGGCCGTCTGCTTCATCTTCTGCAGTACGAAGGCGGAGATTTCGGACGGCGCGTATTGCTTGTCGCGGCCTTGAATCCAGGCATCGCCGTTCGGGCCTTTGACGATCTTGTAGGGGACGAGATCCGCGTCCTTCTTGGAGATCGGATCGTCGGCCGAGCGGCCGATGAGGCGCTTCACGGCGTAATAAGTGTGCGTCGGGTTGGTGACGGCTTGGCGCGCGGCTTGGATGCCGATCAGGCGCTCGCCGCTATCGGTGAAAGCGACAACCGACGGTGTGGTGTTCGAGCCTTCGGCGTTGACGATGACCTTCGGTTGGCCGCCTTCCATCACGGCGACGCACGAGTTCGTCGTGCCCAGGTCGATGCCGATTACTTTGCCCATTGCTTAGTCCTCGTTCCTTTCAGCGGCGCGGTTTCGTCTTGTGGACCCATATCCTGGCGTCCGCGAAGCGCGCGTCCTGTTTCCTTCAAACAAGCGGTTAAACGACTTAGCGCCCCGTCCCAAGCTCCAAGCCGCTTCGTTCCGGGTTCATGTGGTGTATCGACCACAAGGTGCAAGGCTTTCAGGCCTGCTATCCTCATTCGCCGCAGGGAAATAGTGCAGGGCCCCTGAGGCTTTGATCTCGCTCAAGTTTCCCGGCGGAACAAAAAAGAAACCGAACACCTACATAGGCGCTAGGAAATGACCCGCCCCGCCTCAGACCTCGATGGCTTCCGGCTTTGGCCGGGCCTTCTGGATCGCGCAGCCCAAGAGGCGCTGCGCGATGAGGTGTTCGCGCGTATGCGGGAAGGGCCGTTCTACATTCCGCGGATGCCGAAATCCGGCGCGCCGATGAGCGTTCGGATGACGAATTTCGGCCCGCTCGGCTGGGTGACCGATAAGGAGCGGGGCTATCGCTATCAGGCGACGCATCCGGAGACCGGCAGGCCCTGGGCGGCGATGCCGCCGAAAGTGCTCGAGCTTTGGGAGACGCTCAGTGGTTACGACGCGCCGCCGGAAGCGTGCCTCGTGAATTTGTACGAAGGCGATGCGCGCATGGGGCTGCACGTCGATAGCGACGAAGACGCGTGGGACGCGCCGGTGCTCTCCATTTCACTCGGCGACACGGCGCTGTTTCGCATTGGCGGCCACTTGCGCTCAGACGCGACACGCAGCGTGCGCCTCGCCTCCGGTGATGTGTGTATGCTCTCGGGGCCGGCGCGACGCGCGTATCATGGCGTTGACCGCATCATGACCGGCACGTCGCGCCTTTTGCCGAAAGGCGGGCGGCTTAATTTGACGGTGCGGCGGGTGACTGTTCCACAGTCGTCGCCGGCGTCTCCGCCGGAGACGGAGTAGGCGGGGCCGACTGCTGGCCCGCAGCACGATCGCGAACGAAGTCAGGAACCCAACCCGGAGGCGGCCCCCCCGGCGTGTTCGGCAAGCGGCCAGCGGCGATTTCATGCGCCTTCCAGACCATCGCATTGTGCACGCGATTCCAGCCCGACGGGTGATCGTAGAAGAACCATTCCTCGAACGCGCCGGGCTCCATCTTGCGATACTCGCTGAGCAGCACCGATGCTTCTGCGAAGCCATCGGGCTCTCGCGCGGCGTTCAGACCAAACATGTCGGCCTGCTGCTCATTGAAATAGATGAGGCTGCGTGAGAACGGCGCCGTGATCAGCCCAACGACCGCGAGCATGACCATGAACAGCGGCAGCCCGCCCGGATCGGAGATGTCGCGAATACCCCATCGTTCGTTCTTCGCGGCCCATCCGAACGCGAAGTGCACGAAAGCGAAGCTGAACACGATCAGGATCGAGTTCATGATGAGGCCGGAGACATTGTGCCCGAGCACATAGTGCCCAATCTCGTGCGCCATCACCGCGCGCACCGCTTCCGGGCTCGCGCGATCGAGTAGCGTATCGGCAAGCGAAATGCGTGTTGTCGGGCCAAAGCCAGAGACGTTGGCGCTGATGCTGTTGGTCTGGCGTGAGCGATCATAAACGTAGACGTTATCTGCAGGCACGCCGTTGGCTTGCGCCATCGCGATGATGCTGTCGCGCAGTTCGCTCTGCGCCATCGGCTCGGATTCGTTGAATAGCGGCGCGATAAAAACTGGGAAGGCCATGCTCATTACCGCGGCGAACGCGATGGTGACGGCCGATCCCCAAATCCACCAGGTTTTCCGTGCCGCGCGGATGATGAGATAGAGCACGGTGAGAAAGAGTGAGCCGATCACCAAGCCAAGGCCGAAGCCGATCATCTGCTCGTTGAACCAAGCGCCGAGGTCTTGGGTCGAGAGGTTGTATTCGTGCTGGCGGACGAAGCCCATGTAATACGAGAACGGGAACGTCAGCACGCTCGATACGAAGATGTAGAAGAAGGCGCTGCCGAAGGCGACGAGCGGAAACCACTTCACGGTTTTCTCGAGCCAAGTGCGTACGCCGCGACCCCAGCCAAGAATGAGCATCAAGCCCGCGACGACGATGCTAAGCGCCGTGCCAGCGAAATCGAGAATGTAGCCGCCTTCGAAATACGAGTTGGAGCGCGCGGTTGCTTCCGGCCCCATCGTATCCAGCCACGCGCGCGTGGCTTCCTCCGGATTGAAGGGCAGGGCCGTCGCCATTGCCGGTCCCGCAAGTGCGAACGCTGCGGCGAACGCGGCTAGTCCTAGGATGCGCATGAACCTTCCCCCGAAGATTTGCCAAAGTTTTGACTGGCCGAAAGCCTGCGCCCGCGCCAGATCACACGCAAGGGGACGCGCGTCGGGCGCGTGTCAGGAGGAGACGAAGCGCATGAGACTCGATACGCCGGAAGGTAATTTCCCGCCCACGCGCCGCGCTATGGCCGCTTCGCTCTTCTTCGCCGGTTACGCGCCGGCCGCGCTCTCGGCCTGCGCTAGCCCTGTGACCACACCGAGCGACGAGCTGATCACCGAAGACGTGCACTTCACCGGCGCCAACAATTACCAGATGCCGGCTTACGTCGCGCGCCCAGCCGCACGCGGGCGCCGCGGCACGATCATTGTCGTGAACGAGATTTTCGGCATCCACGATTACATCAAGGATGTCTGCCGCCGGTTTGCGCGTGAAGGCTATGTCGCGATCGCGCCCGATTACTTTGATCGCGCCGGCGATCCGGCAACGATGACAAGCTTCGATGAAATCCGTCCGATCGTCGCGACCGCCAATTACGAACAAGTCATGGGCGACACAAGCGGCGCCATCGATTGGATCCGCGCACAATCGTTCACCGATGGCGATATCGGCATCACAGGCTTCTGCTGGGGCGGCACGGTCGTGTGGATGGCGGCAGCGCATCTCACGCACATCAAAGCGGGCGTCGCCTGGTATGGCCGCGT
>CAYUOC010000036.1:0-29544 GCA_964446305.1 uncultured Terricaulis sp.
GGACGCGCCAGCGGGACACGCTGGCGCGTCCGTCGCGTTTGAACACGAACCATTGATTGGCGAACCCGAGCGCGCAGATGCACGCTTCTGCTTGATTTCGAATTGGCCGCTGGGGGTGTGCGCCATGAACAAGAGTGTGATCATCGGCGCTTCGTTGGCCTTACTGTGCGCCGCGCCGGTTATGGCGCAGCCGGAGGATATCGTCGTCGTTGGCGAGCGCTTGGAGGAAGTGGCCACTCAATTCGCCACTGAGGTCGCCGCGCCTTCGTTGCGCGAGGATCAGCTCGCGCGTTGGGACGAGCGCGTGTGCGTCGGCCTCGCGGGTCTCTCGCAGGAGCAGGGGCAAGTCATAGTCGATCGGATTTCGGCGCGAGCGGCTGAGGTTGGCTTGCGTGTCGGCGACGTGGGTTGCCGCGCCAACATCATGGTGATCTTCACCGCCGATTCCGATGCGGTCGCCCGCAATATCGTGCACGAGCGGCGGGACTTGCTCGGCTATTACGCCAATGACGCCGTCTCGACGGGCGGCCGCGAGGGCTTGGAAGCTTTCGCCAACACGCCGCGTCCTGTGCGCTGGTGGCATGTGGCGCGCAACGTCAGCGCCGATGGGCGCGTGCTCGATAATCCAAACTCCGCGCCGGCGGCGACGGCGGAGGAGGCGGCCTCGGCAAATGCGGCAGCTGCAAATGGCCAGCCCTCGACCGGGGTGGGCAGCTTCAGTGGTGTGCAAACCGTGCGCTCCACCGGCTCCCGGACGCGCCGGACCACGCGGCAAGATCTGAACTATGTTCTCGTCATTGTTGACGCGCAGCGCGTCGCCGATTTCCCGATATCTTCTTGGACCGACTATGTCGCGATGGTCTCGTTGGCGCAGATCAATGCGGATGCCGAGCCGGTGGCGGCGCCGAGCATTCTCAATCTTTTTTCCTCGCCCGTGGAAGAGACGCCATTGGGCATGACCGTCTGGGACGAGGCCTATCTGCAGGGGCTTTACCGCGCGACGCGTGAGGCGACGAACACGCGTGCTCAGCAACGCGAGATCGGCCGCACGATGGTGAATAACCTGACCGCCGACCGGCCCGACTGAGGCCGCTGGACACAAACGATTGATTGGCCTCGTGCGCACGCGTTGCGCACGATCTTGCCGGGGTTCGCGGCCGCACCTTTGAAGGGGTGGCCTGTGATTGAGCATTTGAAGGCCGTTGTGGCGTGGTCTGCGCTCGCGGTCATGGGCGCGACAACTCCGGCTGCGGCGCAGGAGCGTTTGGACGCGCGGGAATTGCCAGGCGCACGGCTCGAACGTGTCTTGCTGGCTTTCGGCAGACAGCCCGCAAATACGATCGAGACATGGGATAGGCGCGTCTGTGTGGGCGTGTCAGGGGTGCGGGTGCGACAGCACGCGATGATCTTGAGCGACCGGATAGCGATGCGCGTCTTCGAACAGGGATTGGAGCCGGGACGGCCCAATTGTGTGCCCGACGTCCTTGTGTTCGTGACCCCGGAGGCGGGGCGGCTGGCCGGTCAGTTGGCGGTTGAGTACCGGAATATGGTCAATGACGGCATCCACGGCGACGCCTGGATCAACGAGGCGGCGTTGGCGGCGTTTGTGAGCGCCGAAGCCCCAGTGCGCTGGTGGCATGCGCCGCCGCCAAGCGAGCCGCGGCGGCAGGCTGACGCGGCCGAACCCATCCTGATGGGTGACATGCTCGCGCCCTCGCGGCCAGCCAACCGAAGGGCCCCGCCGCCGCCGCGCGAGGCGTTTCCGAGAGTAATCGTGGTGATCGACGCGACGCTGGCGGAGGGCGCTGCGATCGAGACACTTGGGGATATGGCGGCTCTGGCGGCGATGGCGCAGGTGCGGCAGGACCAATTGCCGGCGTCTGTGGATAGCTTGCTGAATCGGTTCGCGCCGGCCCCAGACGGAGCGGTGAGGCCGCCCCGAGAAGCCCTAACGGACTGGGACCGGGCCAGATTGCACGACCTCTATGCGCCGCGACCGGCGCCCCAGGCGGTTGATTAATCGCGATTCAGCGGCCATTTGGGTGCCGTGACGCCGCCCACGCGCCGCTAAGGCGCAAGATTTAGGCGTCCAGGCAGCTGCGGGGCAGTTAATGGAGCGGCAAGCGCCGCTTGCGGCCCCAACCTTGCTATGATCGTATCCACCGGCCAGGGCGGCCGGGCGGTGCAACGTTTTTGAAAGGGATCGTGGTCAACCATCTGTTATGAGGGGTGCTTTCGGGGGGACATGAGCCCGCCGTTTTCAGCTCTTATATATCTGGTCCCAGAAGACCCCTTGAAGGATCGCGTATGAGCAAAGCCACGACCAGCGGAGAGTCGAAGAACACTCTCTATTGCTCGTTCTGCGGCAAGAGCCAGCACGAGGTGCGCAAGCTTATCGCCGGCCCGACGGTGTTCATCTGCGACGAGTGCGTTGAGCTCTGCATGGACATCATCCGCGAGGAGCACAAAACCTCGCTGGTGAAGTCTAAGGAAGGCGTGCCGTCTCCGAAGGAGATCAAGGGCGTCCTCGACGATTATGTCGTCGGCCAGGATCACGCCAAGCGCGTGCTCTCCGTCGCCGTGCACAACCATTACAAGCGCCTGAACCACGCCGCGAAAAACGGCGATGTCGAACTGGCGAAGTCGAACATCCTGCTGATTGGCCCGACGGGTTGCGGCAAGACGCTGCTCGCGCAGACGCTCGCGCGCATCATCGACGTGCCGTTCACGATGGCCGACGCGACGACGCTCACCGAAGCCGGTTATGTCGGTGAAGACGTCGAAAACATCATTCTGAAGCTGCTGCAGGCCGCCGATTATAACGTCGAGCGTGCACAACGCGGCATCGTCTACATCGACGAAGTCGATAAGATTTCGCGCAAATCCGACAATCCGAGCATCACGCGCGACGTGTCGGGCGAGGGCGTGCAGCAAGCGCTTTTGAAGATCATGGAAGGCACGGTTGCTTCGGTGCCGCCGCAAGGCGGACGCAAGCATCCGCAGCAAGAATTCCTGCAGGTCGATACGACGAACATCCTGTTCATCTGCGGCGGCGCCTTCGCTGGTCTGGACAAGATCATCAACCAGCGCGGCAAGGGCACGGCGATTGGTTTCGGCGCAACAGTGCGTGACGAAGAAGATCGCCGTACCGGCGAAGTCCTCCGTCAGCTGGAGCCGGACGATCTTCTGAAGTTCGGCCTTATCCCGGAGTTCGTTGGCCGTCTGCCGGTGCTGGCGACCCTCGAAGACCTGGACGAGCCGGCGCTGATCACGATCCTGACTGAGCCGAAGAACGCGCTCGTGAAGCAGTATCAGCGCATGTTCGAGATGGAGAACGTGAAGCTCTCGTTCCCGAACGAAGCGCTCAGCGCCATCGCGAAGAAGGCGATCTCCCGTAAGACCGGCGCGCGCGGTCTGCGTTCGATCCTCGAGAGCATCCTGCTCGACACGATGTTCGAGCTGCCGTCGATGCGCGGTGTGGAAGAAGTTGTGGTCTCGGCCGACGTGGTCGAAGGCCGCGCCAAGCCGCTGCAAATCTACTCCGAACGCCGCGACGGCGCCGGCGCTGCCGGCTAGGTTCAGCTCCTGACCAAGGTCAGAGGCCCCGTCGAGAGACGGGGCCTTTTGCGTTGCGACGCCCGGCAGCGGCGATTGAAGCTGTGAAGGGCCGCTCCCATGTATCGTTTCGCGGAGCGGGCGTTTTCAGGCCGTTTGCGCAACGTGAATCCCAACTGAACGTTAGGAAGAATCGTCGGCAATCCACGCTGGAATGCAGGCGGAACCTTCGATCCTCCGGCGTTCCACATGGACGTGTCTGGCCAACACTTGAAGCGGCCCCCGAACGCTTCCACATTTTCATGCGTAAGCCGGGCCACCGCGGGCTTCTTTGAGACGCGGCGCCCCCGGCAAAGGAGCACTAAATGGCCGAGAGCCGTGTTTTCCCCGTCCTGCCGCTTCGCGACATCGTCGTATATCCGAAGATGGCGGCGCCGCTATTTGTGGGCCGCGAAAAATCGGTGCGCGCGCTCGACGAAGTGATGCGCAAGGACAAGCAGATCCTGCTCGCCGCGCAGATGGATGCATCAGAGGACGAGCCGAGCGCGGATCGCATCTTCACTGTCGGTACTGTCGCGACGGTTGTGCAGCTCTTGAAGTTGCCGGACGGCACCGTGCGCGTGCTGGTCGAAGGCGCCTATCGCGCGAAGATCACGAACTTCCATGAGAACGACAGCTACTTCGAAGCGGAAGCCGAGGAGCTGCCGGACGAGAATGCCGATAGCGCAGAAGCGCGCGCGGTCGCCCGTGCGGTTGTCGATCAGTGGGACAATTACACGAAGCTCTCGCGCAAGGCGCAGCCGGAGGTGCAGCAATCGGTCAGCCAGATCGCTGAGCCGTCGCGCCTGGCCGATAGCGTCGCCGCCCATCTCAGCATTAAGATTCCGGACAAGCAGGCGCTGCTTGAACTCGCCGACGTGCCGCAACGTCTCGAGCGCATCCTGACGCTCATCGAAGGCGAAGTCGGGATGCTCCAAGTCGAGCGGAAGATCCGCAATCGCGTGAAGCGTCAGATGGAGAAGACGCAGCGCGAGTATTATTTGAACGAGCAGATGAAGGCGATCCAGCGCGAGCTGGGCGACGGCGACGAAGGCCGTGAAGACATCGCTGAGCTCGAAAACCGCATCAAGAACACGAAGCTATCGAAAGAGGCCAAGACCAAGGCCGAAGCGGAGATGAAGAAGCTCCGCCAGATGTCGCCGATGTCGGCGGAATCGACGGTTGTGCGCAATTATCTCGATTGGCTGCTCTCGCTGCCTTGGGGCAACAAGAAGAAGGTCAAAAAAGACATCGACGCCGCACAGGCGGTGCTCGACGAGGACCACTATGGCCTGGACAAGGTCAAGGACCGCATCCTCGAATATCTCGCGGTGCAGGCGCGCACGAATAAACTGCGTGGCCCGATCCTCTGCCTCGTCGGCCCTCCGGGCGTTGGTAAGACGTCGCTCGGCCGTTCGATCGCGAAGGCGACTGGCCGCGATTTTGTTCGCATGTCGCTCGGCGGTGTGCGCGATGAAGCGGAAATCCGTGGTCACCGCCGCACCTACATCGGCTCGATGCCGGGGCGCGTGATTCAGTCGATGAAGAAGGCGAAGAGCGCCAACCCGCTCTTCCTGCTCGACGAAATCGACAAACTCGGCGCCGATTATCGCGGCGATCCGGCGGCGGCGTTGCTCGAGGTGTTGGACCCGGAGCAAAACTCCACGTTCAATGACCACTATCTCGAAGTGGACTACGATCTCTCGGACGTGTTGTTCATCACCACGGCCAACAGCTTGAACATGCCTCAGCCGTTGCTGGACCGCATGGAGATCATCCGCATCCCTGGCTACACTGAGGATGAGAAGCTTGAGATCGCCAAGCGCCACTTGCTGCCGAAGCAGTACGAGAACAATGGCCTCAAGAAGAACGAGTTCAGCGTCTCGGAAGATGCGCTGCGCGATCTGATCCGTCGTTACACGCGCGAAGCGGGCGTGCGTTCGCTTGAGCGCGAAATCGGCAATCTGGCGCGAAAGGCCGTGCGTGAGCTTGAGCAGAAGAAATCGACCAAGGTCGATATCACCGCCAAGAACCTGCCGGACTACGCCGGCGTCTGGAAATATCGCTTCGGCGAGACGGACGCTGACGATCAGATCGGCGTGGTGACCGGCCTTGCTTGGACTGAAGTCGGTGGCGATTTGCTGACGATTGAAGCGGTGGCGATGCCGGGCAAAGGCGCGATGACCGTGACCGGCAATCTGCGTGACGTGATGAAGGAGTCGATCTCGGCTGCGTCGTCTTATGTGCGCTCACGCTCAATTGCGTTCGGTGTGAAGCCGCCGGTATTCCGGTCGCGCGACATCCACGTCCACGTTCCGGAAGGCGCGACGCCGAAGGACGGCCCATCGGCCGGTGTGGCGATGGCGACGGCGATTGTCTCGGTGCTGACGCAGAATCCGATCCGCAAGGATATCGCCATGACCGGCGAGATCACATTGCGCGGGCGGGTGCTGCCGATCGGCGGTCTGAAGGAAAAGCTCCTGGCGGCGCTGCGCGGCGGCGTGAAGACGGTGCTGATCCCGAAGGATAACGAGAAGGATCTCGCCGACATTCCGGACAACGTGAAAACGGGCCTCGAAATCGTGCCTGTCTCGACCGTCGATGAAGTGTTGAAACGTGCGCTTACGCGCCCGCTGACGCCGATCGAATGGTCCGAAGAGGACGAACAAGCCGAGACCCGCCGCGCCGAAGGCGGCGGTGACGGCGCCGAGGGCGCGCGTCCCCACTAGGAACGCGTGGGTTCCCGAAACCCGTTTTCGCAACGCAACAATGCCGCGTTTTGCTTGGCGCTAGGGGCAAATGCCCCTAGCGTCGCCCGCGATGCAGCCGGAATCGGCGCGCTAATACTCCCAGCGGGATAGGGGCTTTTCCTCATGAACAAAGCAGAATTCGTTGCAGACGTGTCGGAACGCATCGGCGAGTCCAAGCAACGTGGCGAAGAAGTCGTCAACGCAGTTTTCGAAGCTCTGACGGCCGCCCTGAAGCGCGGTGACGAAGTGCGCTTGCCGCAGTTCGGCGTGTTCCTGGTTTCGCAAACCAAGGAGCGCAAGGCGCGCAATCCGCAGACCGGCGAAGAGGTCGTGGTGCCGGCGGGTAAGCGTCCGAAATTCCGCCCGGGCAAAGCGCTCAAAGAAGCGATCTGAGCCTGTTGCGGCGAAATGTGAGAGGGCGGCTCTGTGGGGCCGCCCTTTTCATTGCGGGCGCAGGCGTGTAGCCACCGCTTACGAGGTCAAAGCGCATGCTGGCGAAAATCTACCGCCCCGCGAAAAACGCGATGCAGTCGGGCAAGGCGGGCACAAAGAAGTGGCGGCTGGAGTTCGTGCTGGCGAATGCGCCGCACCCGGACGCGCTCATGGGCTGGATCAGCGGCGCCGATACCAACGGCCAGGTGCGGATGACCTTCGACACCAAGGAAGAGGCCATCGCGTTCGCGCGCAAGCACGCGATTCCGCACCAGGTTCTCGACGCGCCCGAAGCCAAACGCCAGATCAGAGCCTACAGCGATAATTTCGCCTTCAAGCGCCGCGAGCCCTGGTCGCACTGAGCGCCGCGCTCGTGGTAGGAGCCTGGGCAACGACCCCGTAGCTCAACTGGATAGAGCAGCCGCCTTCTAAGCGGCCGGTTGCGTGTTCGAGTCACGCCGGGGTCGCCAGGCTTCAGGCGCCGGTGACGACCTTAGTGTCCGGATGCCCGCCCCATTCGGCCCAGGAGCCGTCATAGACAGCCGCATCCCAGCGTCCGGTGCGGGCAAGCGCCAGCGCGATAACCGCCGCCGTAATGCCTGAGCCGCAGCTGCAGATGGGGGCGGCGTTGCCCTTGAGCCCTGCGGCCTCGAACAGCGCCTTTAGATCGGCGGCGTCCTTCATCGTGCCGTCGGCGTTGAGCAATGACCCAAACGGGACGTTGAGCGCGCCGGGCATATGGCCGGACCGCAGACCCGCGCGCGGTTCGGGCGCTTCGCCATTGAAACGCGGAGCGGCGCGGGCATCGAGGATGGGCGTGCGATTGCCGCCATCGATCGCGCGCTGGACGTCGGAAAGCGCCCGGACCAAATCGTTGCGCACACGCGGCGTAAAGTGGCGCTCCATGCGCGGGCGCGGTGCGCCGGTCTCGATCTCGTAGCCGGCGCGTTCCCACGCTGGGAAGCCGCCGTCCAGCACGGCGACGTCCTCGTGACCAAAGACGCGAAAAGTCCACCAGACGCGCGCGGCGCTCATCAGCCCGTGATTGTCGTAGATGACGACGCGCGTGCCATCGCCAACGCCGGCCTTCTTCATGCGCGACGCGAACTTTTCGGGCGGCGGCAGCATGTGAGGAAGATCGCTCGAAGTGTCGGCGATCTCGTCAATGTCGAAAAAGATCGCGCCCGGAATCCGTCGCTCCGCGTAGAGCGCTTTGGCGTCGCGCGGGTCGTTCGGCATAAACCAGGTCGCGTCGATCACGCGAATGTCGGGCGCACCGAGGCGCTCGTTCAGCCACGCGGGGGTGACCAGGGGATCGTCAGGCAGACCGCTCATGCGCGGACGCTAAGCCGCTGCGCTCCGCGCTTCAACCGCCAGTCGCGTAAGATTAGGCGGGCTTGGCCAATTCGAGCTGGACGACATTGGTGCGGCCGGTCCGAAAACCCGCTTCGCAATAGCTCAGATAGAACAGCCAAAGTTGCTTGAAGCGCTCGTCGAAGCCCAGGGCGCGAATGTCGCTCCATTTGGCTTTAAAGCGCCGCGCCCATTCGGCCAGCGTGTCGGCATAGGACTGGCCGAACGCCTCGGCACGGCGCCAAACCAGACCAACCTTTGCGGATTCTTCCTGGAGCCGATCGATGCTGGCGAGCATGCCGCCCGGAAACACATAGCGCTGGATGAAATCCGCGCGCCGGCGATAATTCTCAAACAACTTCTCGTCGATGGTGATGATCTGCAAGCCGGCCTTGCCGCCGGGCTTCAGCACGTCGGCGATCTTGCCGAAATAAGCCGGCCAGTACTTTTCGCCTACCGCCTCGAACATTTCGATTGAGGCGACCTTGTCGAATTGGCCTTCCACATCGCGATAGTCTTGCCGCCGGATTTCGACGCGATCCGAGAGACCAGCTCTCTCCATCCGCGCACGGGCGTAGGCAAGTTGTTCGTCGCTGATGGTTATGCCGGTGACGCGCGCGCCGTATTCGCGTGCCGCGAACTCAGCGAAGCCGCCCCAGCCGCAGCCGATTTCCAGCACATGATCGTCGGGTTTCAGCTCTAGATGCTCGGCAAGCGCCTTGTACTTGGCGCGCTGACCCGCCTCGAGATCACGCACTTGAGCGTCAAAACGGGCAGAGGAGTAGGTCATCGAGGCGTCGAGCCAGGCGCTGTAGAACTCGTTCCCCAGATCGTAGTGCGCGAGGATGTTGCGGCGTGAACCGCTCTTGGTGTTGGCGTTCGAGAGGTGGCGCAGCCAATGCACTGCTTTGCCGAGTGGGCCGCCCTCAAGCAGCCGCGTGAACCGCTCGACGTTGGACGCCAGTAACGTCAGCAGCGCCGAGAGATCGTTGCTTTCCCATTCGCCAGCCATCAAGCCTTCGGCGAAACCTATATCGCCGTTCGTGAGCACGCGGCGTGCGAAGCGATAGTTCTTGATCTGGAAGTCGACGGACGCGCCCGCGCCATCTCCGAAGGCGAGCACGCGCCGGTCTGGCAGTGTTATCAGCGCCGTGCCGCCACGCAGCTGCAGCAGCGCGAGCAAAACGGCCTTGGCGCTGGCCGGCGCCTTGAGGCCTGCGATCAACGAAGATGTGGCGCGAACTGAGGCCACGGGGGCGTTCTCTTCGGGCATGAGCATTGATGTAAGCATGGGAACCCGTGGATTAAAGCGCCGTAGGACGCCGCTGGTTCCGCTTACGCACCACCCCTGACTTTGGATGAGCGCCTAGTTCTTGCCTGCTTTCGCCTCATCGCGCCGGCGGAGGTAAATTTCGAGCATCTTCGCGTCTTTGAGCCAGCGCCCGTGCGCGGCGATGTTGGCGACCGCAAACCCGTACCAGCCCTCGCGCCAGAGGCCACGGCGGACGTAGTGGTTCAAAAAATAGAACGGCCTGGCGAAGAGGAGGCGCAGCGCGACGTACCAGAACGATTTCAGCGTGGCGTTCTTGGCGCGCGAGGACGAAGTCTTGTTGAACTTGTCTTGAAGTTGCTCGAGCCCAGTGAAGGAGACGTGCAGGATCTTGTGCTTGAACTTGCCGACCTTCATGCCCGGCGGAATTTCGAGCTGATCCCAGCCAGCGTGATCGCGCGCGCGGATGACGCGGCGATCGTAGAAGCGATTGCGCTTCACCACGCTCGCATTCCACCACGGCTCGCCCACGGGCGGCTTGGTGACGAGTTCAAACGTGTAGACGGGGCAGGGCGGCTCTTTTCCATCGGCGAACAGCGCGCGGATTTCTTCGGCGAGCTCCGGCGTGATGATCTCGTCTGCGTCGAGATCGAGCATCCAATTGTGCTTGGTCGCTTCCTCGCCGAGCCGCTTCTGCTTGCCGCCGCCCAGCCATGGCGAGGGCACAACGCACGCGCCGGCGGCTTCGCTGAGCGGGATAGTTTTGTCGGTTGAGCCGCTATCGATGACGACGACTTCGTCCGCCACCTGCAGCGCAGCCGTGATCACCTCGGCGATCAGGCGCTCCTCGTTCTTGGCGCGGATGTAGCAGGAGATGGGCGGGTTGGGCATTGTGCTGCGCCTGAGAAGCCGAGACGGCCGCAAATTGCAAGTGCGCTAGCCTGAACGTGCCAATTCGGCGGCATCGGCGTGGCCGAAAAGGGAAAGCACAAGGCGGATGGCTTCGCCGCGCGGAGATTTCAGGTCCGGATCGCGCTCCACCGAAAGCCGCGCCTCCTTATCCGCCGCGCCAAGCATATCGGCGTGCGCCTCCGGGCTCACGAGCCGGAACGGCGGTAGGCCGGATTGCTGGGTGCCGAGCACGTCACCCGCGCCGCGCAGCTTGAAATCGATCTCGGCGATAGCAAAGCCATCGTCATTGCGGCGGATTGCGTCGAGGCGGTTTTTAGCGCTTTCGCCCAGCGGCGGCTTCCAGAGCAGCACGCACGAGCCTTGCTTGTCGCCACGGCCGACGCGGCCGCGGAGCTGGTGAAGCTGCGCGAGGCCGAAGCGCTCGGCTTGCTCGATCACCATGATCGTTGCTTCCGGCACGTTGACGCCGACTTCGATGACGGTGGTGGCGACCATGAGGAACGACTCGCCCGAGCGAAAACGATCCATGGCGGCTTCGCGCGCCGCGCCGCTCATTTTGCCGTGCACGATCTCGACGCCCTTGCCGAAATAAGCCTGCAACTCCGCGTGGCGATCGAGCACGGCAGGCAGATCGACCGCTTCGCTTTCCTCAATCAGTGGGCAAACCCAATAGGCGCGCTCGCCACGCTTCGCGGCGTCACCAATGCCCTCGATCACCTCGGAGATACGCGATGTCGGCATCGTCGCCGTCTTGATCGGTTGACGTCCTGGGGGCTTCTCATCGAGTACGGAGAGATCCATGTCGCCATGAATGGAAAGCGCCAAGGTGCGTGGAATGGGCGTAGCGCTCATCACCAGCACGTGCGGCGCAAAGCCTTTGGCCACCATCCGCATCCGGTCGGAAACGCCGAACCGGTGCTGCTCATCGATGACGATGAGGCCGAGATCGTTGAAGGTGACGTCATCCTGAAAGAGCGCGTGAGTGCCGACGACGACGTGAAGTTCGCCGCTCGCGAGACGCTCGAGGATAAGCTTGCGATCCTTGGCCTTATCACGCCCCGTCAGCACAGCCATCTTGATGCCGGCGGCGTCCAGCAAAGGTTGCAACGTCGCTCCGTGCTGGCGCGCAAGCAGATCGGTGGGCGCCATCATGGCGCTTTGTAAGCCAGCCTCAGCCGCGCGCGCCATCGCAAGCGCCGCAACCAGGGTTTTGCCTGAACCGACATCGCCTTGCAGCAAACGCAGCATCGGCGCCGGTTCGCTCATGTCTGCGTAGATTTCGTTCACCGAGCGGCGCTGTGCGCCAGTGGGCGCGAACGGCAGGCTTTCGATCAGTTTGTTAGACAAGCGTCCATCGCCAAGCACAGCGCGGCCTGGCTCCTTGCGCCGATGCTGACGACGCAGACGCAACGCCACTTGTCGCGCAAACAATTCGTCGTAGGCGAGCCGCGTGCGGAATGCGCTTTGCGGCAGCACGTCATCTGGCGATGCGGGCCGATGAATGTGCTCAAGCGCGGTGCGGAAGTCCGGCCAGTCATGCGCCTTGACTGTGGAGGGCTCCAGCCACTCCGGCGCTTCCGGCACGGTGTCGAGCGCTGCAAGCAAAGTTTTCGACAGCGTCCGTCCGAACAGCCCCTGAGTGAGCGGGTAGACAGGCTCGACTGCAGGCGGCGCTTCGCCCTTTGCCGGATCGACGACGTGATCGGGATGCAGCATCTGGCGCATGCCATCGTACACTTTGATTTCGCCGCTCACGAGGCGCGTTTGGCCAACCGGCCACATTCGCTTCAGCATTTCCTCGTTGCCGCGGAAGTAGGCGACGGTGAGAAAGCCGGTCTCGTCGCGAAGCCTGATCCGATAGGGCAAATTCTTGTAGCCCGGCATGTGGCCATCGACTTCCGCCTCGATAGTGGCGATGTCGCCTTCGTTGGTCTCGCCGATCGGCACGCGAAGGCGCCGGTCAATGGCCGAATTGGGCGGCAGGAAGACGAGATCGCGCACCAATCGCCCGCCGGCGACTTTCGCGATCAGATCGATGGTGTCCTTTCGAGCGCCCTTGAGGGTGCGTACGGGCGCCAGTAGGGCGTCCTGCACAGCTTTCGCGGGGGAAGGGGTGGGCTCGGTCATCTCAACTCTGGCGGCGCTGACTCAGCGCCCCATATGGGTTATAGCCCGCGCCCCTCGTGTTTTGCCTACCTCAACTACCTGTCTCGGGGCCCATGGACGACCGCCGCAAGAAGCTCAAATTCCGTGCATGGCGCCGGGGATTCCGCGAGATCGACTTGATTCTGGGCGGTTTCGCGGATCGGTACCTTGCCGATCTCGACGAAACCGGGTTGGACGCGTTTGAGGCGCTGCTCGATGCCCCCGATCAGGAGGTTTACGAGTGGCTGACAGAACAGGCGCCCGCACCGCGTGAACACGACACGCCGGTGTTGGCGTCGATTCGCGCGTTCCGTTTCGAACTGAGCAGCAAACCGGACTGATGAAAGATCCCGCGCTTCCACAAAGACTGATCGAAACGCTGGCGAAGTCGAAAGACGCGCTGGTGGTCTCTGGCGCGCCTGAGGGCGTGGATGCCGCGGGTGTCGCGGAAGCGGCGCGGATGCGCGGCGGCGTCACGCTGTTCGTGGCGCGCGATGAAACGCGCGCGTCGCAGTTCGAGGCGGCGGCGAAGTTTTTCGTCCCTGAGCTTGAGACGTTGCGGCTGCCGGCGTGGGATACGCTCCCGTACGATCGCATCTCGCCCGCGGCTGCTGTGGCGGCCCAGCGCTGCGCGGCGCTGACACAATTGGCGCGACGCGCCGAGAAGGATGCGCCGCTGATGGTCGTGGCGACCGCTTCCGCCGTGGCGCAACGTGTGCCGCCGCGCCAACGTCTGGCGCAAGGTTCGTTTGCGGCCACCGCCGGCGATGAAACCTCGATGGAGCAACTTGAGGGCTATCTCGTCGTCAACGGCTATAACCGCGCCTCGACCGTCCGGGCGCCGGGCGAGTTCGCGGTTCGCGGTGGTTTGATCGATGTCTTCCCGCCAGGCGCCGCCGAACCGTACCGTTTCGACTTCTTCGGCGACACTCTTGAAACGATACGCAGCTTCGATCCTGAAACGCAAATCTCAAAGACAAAGTTCAAGACGGCATTGCTCACGCCCGTCAGTGAAGTGCTGCTTGACGAACTTACGGTGCTGCAGTTCCGCCGCCGGTTTACCCAGGCTTTCGGGGCGATCAGCGATCCGCTCTACGATAGCGTAAGCGCTCGCATCCGCCGGCAGGGCGTCGAACAATTCCTGCCGTTCTTCTATGAGCGGCTTGAGACGATCTTCGACTATACCGGTGAGAACGCCATGGTCGCGTTCGATGCTCTCGCCGATGAGGCGATCAAGGAACGCGTCGAGACGGCGCGCGACCATTACGAATCCCGCAGAACTGCGCCTATTCCTCGCGGGGGCGCACCGTTCCGCGCCCCCGAGCCCGATCTGCTGTACCTGAACGAAGAGGCACTGAGCGCCGCCTTGGTTGGCCGCGCGGTGCGGCGATTTACGCATTTTGACACCGACGCCAAGAAACAGCTCGATCTAGGCGCTCGGCCCGGGCGCGACTTCGCGCCGGAGCGCAACACAGCCGACGTCAATGTGTTCGAGGTGGCGGCAAAGCACATAGAAGCGCTGACGAAGGCGAAGAAGCGCGTAGTTGTTGCGGCATGGTCGGATGGCTCGGCTGAGCGTCTGGCGGGCGTGTTGAGCGATCACGGCGTTGAGGCGGTGGTGCGCAGCGACTCGTGGAGGCACGCAGCAGCGTTACCGCGCGGCGCCCATGCGCTCGCCGTGCTGCCGATCGAGCATGGCTTCGAAACAGATCAGTTCGCACTGCTCGCCGAGCAGGACATCCTCGGCGATCGACTCGCCCGTCCGCGCAAGCGGCGGAAGGCGTCGAGCGTCATCGCTGAAGCTGCCGCGATGAGCCAGGGCGATCTGATCGTCCACCAGGATCACGGTGTTGGCCGCTACGAAGGCCTGAAGACCCTCGATGTCGCCGGCGCGCCGCATGATTGCTTGGATCTGACCTATCACGGCGGCGATAAACTTTATCTGCCCGTCGAGAACATTGAGTTGGTGAGCCGCTACGGCGCGGAAGACGCCGAGGCGCAGCTCGATAAGTTGGGCGGCGTCGCGTGGCAAAGCCGCAAGGCGCGCGCGAAACAGCGTTTGCGCGATATGGCCGAAGAGCTGCTGCGGATCGCGGCGCTGCGCGCAACGCGCGTCGCGGAGCCCGTTGCCGCGCCCGAAGGCCTCTGGGACGAGTTTTGCGCGCGGTTTCCGTACGAAGAGACCGACGATCAATTGGCGGCGATTGACGACGTTGTTGGTGATTTGGCGGCCGGGCGGCCGATGGATCGCCTGATTTGCGGCGATGTCGGCTTTGGCAAAACCGAAGTGGCGCTGCGTGCGGCATTCCTCGTGGCAATGACTGGCAAACAGGTCGCGGTGGTGGCGCCGACAACACTGCTCTGTCGCCAGCACTTCCGCACATTCTCCGAACGCTTCCGCGGCTTGCCCGTACGCGTGCGCCAGCTCTCGCGCCTCGTAACAACCAAAGAAGCTAACGAGACCAAAGCAGCGCTTGCCGAAGGCACGATCGAGATCGTGGTCGGCACGCACGCGCTGCTCTCCAAGACCATGAAGTTCCGCGATCTGGGTCTCATGATTATCGACGAAGAGCAGCACTTCGGGGTGAAGCACAAAGAGCGCCTCAAGGATCTGCGCGCGGAAGTGCATGCGCTCACGCTTTCAGCGACGCCTATCCCGCGTACCTTACAACTGGCGCTTGCCGGCGTGCGCGAGATGAGCCTGATCACAACCCCGCCGATCGATCGTATGGCCGTGCGCACTTATGTGACCGCCTTTGATGGCGTGACGGTGCGGGAGGCACTACTGCGCGAGAAGTATCGCGGCGGTCAGAGCTTCTTTGTCGCGCCGCGAATTGCGGATTTGGACGAGATTTCCGATTTCCTGCGCCGCACCGTGCCGGAAGTGACGTTTGCGGTGGCGCACGGGCAGATGGCGTCGGGCACGCTCGATGAAATCATGACCAATTTCTACGACGGCGCTTTCGACGTTCTTGTCTCGACCTCAATCGTTGAATCTGGCCTCGACATTCCGCGTGCGAATACGCTCGTTATCCATCGCGCTGACATGTTCGGCTTGGCGCAGCTCTATCAGCTGCGTGGCCGTGTCGGCCGGTCGAAGCTGCGCGCATACGCGTATCTAACGACGGCAGCAGAGCAATCGCTCACGGTGAGCGCCGAGAAGCGGCTGAAGATCCTCTCTTCGCTCGATAATCTCGGCGCCGGTTTCACGCTGGCGAGCCACGATCTGGATATGCGCGGCGGTGGCAATCTGCTGGGCGAAGAACAGTCCGGGCACATCCGCGAAGTTGGCGTCGAGCTCTATCAATCGATGCTGGAGGAGGCGGTGGCGTCTTTGCGCGATGGTGGCAAGGAAACTGTCAGCGAAAAGTCCTGGTCGCCGCAGATCAATGTCGGCGCCTCGGTGCTTATCCCGGAGGACTATGTCGCCGACCTCACCGTGCGATTGGCGCTCTATCGCCGCTTAGCCGATCTCGATTCCGATCAGGAGCGCGAGGCGTTCGCGGCGGAATTGATCGATCGCTTTGGACCGCTGCCGGCGGAAGCAGACCAGCTCATCGCGGTGGCGGCGCTTAAGGCGCTCTGCCGCCGTTGCCAAATTTCGAAGCTTGACGCTGGGCCGAAGGGCGCCGTGCTTACGTTCCGCGAGACGGGCTTCCCCGAGCCGCTCGCGCTGGTGCGCTTCATCACCGAGCGTCCCGACGATTACAAAATGCGTCCCGACGGCAAACTCGTTGTGCAAGGCGGGTGGCCGGAAGCAACGCAACGTTTGAAAGCGTTGCGCGGCGTGTTGGAAGCGATGTCGCGTTTGGCGGCGCGGAAAGCGGCTTAAGCGGGAATGCTCTCAACCTCGATCGCGCGAAGTGCGCGCGCGAGAAGTGCTGTGCCGCTCTCTCCGGGTTGGAGCTCGACCACGCTTTGCTCGAACACCAACGGACCGGCGCCATCATCGCCAGATGCGAACGCCGTGCATTCGGCGACGGACGCGATCCGTTCGGCTGTGCGTCTGGCGTTCCGTAAACGGGCGGCAGGGAGGGCGAGCGCGATGAGATCGCTCCCCATGATAACGCCGCTATCGGCATCGCGCATGAGGCGCGCCGCAAGCGAGGCGATTTCAGTGAAGCCCTTGCGCCAGATTTCGGGGCTCGGCTCGCGTGCGCCGATCGCGGGCGTCACCCGAAGCACGACCATGCTCATCGGCCGCCCGCTGGCGTGATGATCGCTCGCCATACGGGCGACATGGGCATCGAACGGTTGACGCAACCACAGGCCAGTGCGCGCATCGCCCATCAGATCGTGGAGCGCGCGCATCTCGTGTTCGGCGGTGCGGCGGCGGCGCTCGCGGCGGACTGCTTCAAACAACCAGCCCATGCTTGAGTCGCTAGGCGTGACGGCCGTGCAGACGGCCGAGGCGCCGCGATCGATCGCCGAAGCGGCGGTTGCGGTGTCGCCTGGCTTTGTGAGGACGAGCGTCGGCAGGTGATAGAGCGTGGCGTTGCGGCGGAGCGCCGAGCACAGGGAGAGAGCAGTGCTTGGGTCTTGCGCGCCATTGAGCACGACGGCGTCGAACGGTTCGTCGTGAAGGTGGTCGAAGCCAGTGTATGAGGTGAACGCGGCGGCGACGAGCCCGCCCTGTTCGGCAAGGGTCTTTTCAAGCGCCAGAAACACTGAACTCGGCGCGCCGATATAGAGAGCCTTCAGCTTCCGCGGTTCCAGCGACTTCGGCGCGGCGATGCCCAGCGCTGCTGCGGTCTCCGAGCGACGCTGACGTTCTTCTTCGGCGATTGCAACGCGGGTCCACGCATCCATCTGCGCGGCCAATAAGCGTGGCGGTGCGTTCAGCGCGACCGCCCCGGACCGCGATTGCATCCCGAGGGCCGGCGGAGCCTCGAAGCTTCGACCTATGAGAGTTGATAGGAGGCCGTCGCCGCCATCACCAGGGGCGACGCGATCATCAGCCAGAATGCGGATGTCTTCACCATCCGGCGCATCCCGATAGGGCCCGGCAAGTGCGGTAGCCGTGATGCCGGCATCGCCCAGCAACACCTGAGCGTCACGCGCGACGCGCGCGTCAGCGGCTCTCACCACAATCCGCAAGGTTAACGCTCCGGCGCCCGCGACGTCGCGGTTCGAACTATTATAAGTAGCTCCACATAACACGGCACGAAACCGTGAGGGTAAACGGAGCAAGCAATGGGTCAGGGACCGCTGTCCGGCGTTAAGGTCGTTGAGTTCGCGGGCATCGGGCCGGGCCCGTTCTGCTGCATGCTGCTCTCAGATATGGGCGCCGATGTCGTGCGCGTGGACCGCAAAGGCGGCCGGCCGGGCTTCAAGAACGACATCCCCGCGCGCGGCCGCCGGCATGTCGTCCTCGATCTCAAGGAACCGAATGATGTCGCCGTTGCGCTCGCGCTGATCGAGAAGGCAGACGTCCTGATCGAGGGCTTCCGGCCAGGGGTCATGGAGCGGCTTGGTCTCGGACCCGATGAAGCACTGAAGCGCAATCCGAAGCTGATCTATGGCCGCATGACCGGCTGGGGGCAGACTGGCCCGCTCGCAGAGGTGGCAGGACACGATCTCAACTACATCGCCATCTCCGGCGCTCTTCATGCCATGGGTCGCAAAGACGATGCGCCGGCGCCGCCGCTCAATCTCGTTGGTGATTACGGTGGTGGCTCGCTCTACCTGGCGATGGGCGTGTGCGCGGCCCTTTACGAGTCACAGCGCTCAGGGAAGGGGCAGGTGATCGACGCGGCGATCACCGATGGCGCCGCATCGCTAATGAGCGTGGTGTATGGTTTGCGCGCCTCCGGGATCTGGAGCGACGACCGCGACTCCAATCTGCTCGACGGCGGCGCACACTTTTATGATGTCTACAAAACCAGCGACGGAAAGTTCGTCTCCATCGGTTCGATCGAGCCGCAATTCTACGCGCTGCTCCTGGAGAAGACCGGCCTGAAGGACGATCCGAAGTTTGGCTTCCATATGAACAAGGGGGATTGGCCGGAGCTCTCCGAGAAGCTCGCTGTCGTTATCGCCACCAAGACGCGCGACGAATGGACGGCGCTGATGGAGGGCACCGATGTCTGCTTCGCGCCGGTTCTCTCGATGGCGGAAGCCCCTACCCACCACCACAACGTGGCGCGCAAGACGTTCGTTGAGGTCGGCGGGCTGAATCAGCCAGCGCCTGCCCCAAGATTTTCCCGGACGCCCTCCGCCATTCAGGGTCCGCCCGGCGGAAATGGCGAAGAATCCGGCCAAATTCTCGAATCGTGGGGAATTTCTGAACGGCCATTATGATTAGCGGCCTCAGACGCTGTTCAGGGCAAATATCGTTTTATCATCCCCGGTTCCGGACGATTTTCGTCCCTCGCTCGTACCGGGACCAGGTTCTCACTCCACCTTAGGGGTGAAACGAAAGCGCCGGCGGCCGGCTCAGCCGCCGGCGCAATTCGTTTCTGAAACTTGCATATCCGTCGCGGCAGGTTGCACCCCTGCGTTCCCCTCCGTAAACGGCTCCCATGGCTAACAAAGTTTACCCGGACGCGAAGTCCGCCCTCGAAGGCTTCACCTTCGACGGCATGAGTGTGATGAGCGGCGGCTTCGGCCTCTGCGGCATCCCGGAGAACCTCATCATCGCGCTGCGCGACACCGGGGTGAAGAACATCACGGTGATCTCGAACAATGCCGGCGTCGATGGCTGGGGTCTGGGGCTCCTGCTTGAGACCAAGCAGATCAAGAAGATGGTTTCGAGCTACGTTGGCGAGAACAAGGAGTTCGCGCGCCAGTATTTGAGCGGCGAGTTGGAACTTGAGTTCAACCCGCAAGGCACACTGGCCGAACGCTGCCGGGCAGGGGGCGCCGGGATCGCGGGCTTCTATACAAAGACAGGCGTCGGCACGCTGGTCGCCGAAGGCAAAGAGACGAAGACGTTTAACGGCGAGCAATATGTGCTGGAAACCGGCCTCGTCGCCGACCTCTCGATCGTGAAGGCGTGGAAGGGCGATAAGGAAGGCAACCTGATCTTCCGCAAGACGGCGCGCAACTTTAATCCGATGATGGCGACGGCCGGCAAGAAGTGCGTCGCCGAAGTTGAGATCCTGGTCGAAACCGGTGAACTCGATCCCGACGCCATCCACACTCCCGGCATTTATGTTGACCGGATCGTTAAGGGCAGTTTCGAGAAGCGCATTGAGCAGCGCACAACGCGCACGCGGGAGAATGCCTAATGCCGTGGACCCGCGATCAGCTTGCGCAGCGCGCCGCCAAGGAATTGCGCGACGGCTACTATGTGAACCTCGGCATCGGCATTCCGACACTCGTCGCGAACTACATTCCTGACGGGATGGAAGTTACCCTGCAGTCTGAGAACGGCATGTTGGGCATGGGGCCGTTCCCGTATGACGACGAGGTTGACGCCGATCTGATTAACGCCGGTAAGCAAACCATAACGGCGCTTAAGAAGACGTCGTACTTCTCGTCATCCGACTCGTTCGCAATGATCCGCGGCGGCCACATCGATCTTTCGATCCTCGGCGCCATGGAGGTGAACGAACGTGGCGACCTCGCCAACTGGATGGTTCCCGGCAAGATGGTGAAGGGGATGGGTGGGGCGATGGATCTGGTCGCCGGCGTGAAGCGCGTTGTCGTGGTGATGGAGCACACGTCGAAAGACGGCGCCTCCAAGCTGCTGAAGCAGTGCTCTCTGCCGCTCACCGGCGTCAACGTGGTTGATCTTGTGATAACCGATCTCGGCGTGTTCGAGATCGACAAGCATGGTTCACAACCAATGAAGTTGCTGCAACTCGCCGACGGCGTGACGCTCGACGAGATCACGGCGAAGACAGAAGCAAGCTTCGTAAACGCTTTGCGCTGACGCAGTACTCCCCCGCACATCGTTTTGTACAAACGGCGCGAGAGGGGAGTGCTCGCGCGCACAGAAGTATTCACACAGATGAACAAACGCGAAAGCGCGTGCGGTTGAGAAATCGTGCGCGCTTTCACTGTTTCTAATCACCTGACGCGTAAGCTCTCCGGAATAGTTCGTGCAGAGAGGGCGCCATGAGCAGCTCTCCGACAAGGGTCTGGTGATGCTTCGTGCCGGAATGAAGCGGACGGTTCACCGTCGCGCGGCCGTATTGGCCGCGTGTGCGATGAGCGCTTGCGCTTTGTTTTGGTCACCGGAAGCCCACGCACAAACAGCCCCCACGTCAGAGCTCTCGCGCGTGCTCGAGTTGATCCAGCAACAAGAGCAGCGATTGAACGAACAAGAACGTCAACTTCTCGAACAACAGAGGCAGCTGTCCGAGCAGCGGTCACTGATCGAGAGGCAACGGCGCGAAATTCAGGCGATGGCGAGTGTCAGCGATGCGGATCTTAGCGAAATCCGTGGCGCCGGCGTCGTGCATCAAGGTTTAGCTTACCAAGAATTGAGCCCCGATGAGCCGATCCGGCTCAATCGCCGGCACATCAGCACTTTGACTCAAGCAGAATCCGGTGGCGGAGCCACACCGGAAGCAACGCCAGCCCCCGCACCGCAAGGTCCGGTGGGTGAAGCGCCGCCGGAGAGCGTAGAAACCTCTACCGTCGACGCGCTTCCAGAAGGGCAGAACGCTCTTCTGGGCCGCGGGCGGCTCGTGATCGAGCCGTCATTCGAGTTTTCGCGCTCATCGGGCAACCGTTTGGTGTTCCGCGGCGTCGAAATTGTCACCGGAATCCAAATTGGCTTGATCGAAGCGAACGATTCAGCGCGCAACACGGTGTCGAGTTCGGTCGCTCTGCGGTACGCGCTCACCGATCGTCTCGAAGTTGAAGCGCGTATCCCGTACGTTTACCGCGACGATCGTATCACCACGCTCTCGCAAAACAGCACGACGACGACCCAAACGTTCAATTTGAACGGTGCGGACATCGGTGATGTCGAGCTTTCAGCGCGCTATCAACTGACTCAAGGCCGCAACGGCGCGCCGATCTTCGTGGTGGGCGGCCGCGTGAAGTCGACGACGGGCACAGGTCCGTTCGACGTCGAGCGTGACGCGCAAGGCGTGGCGAGTGAATTGGCTACGGGCTCGGGCTTCTGGTCGTATCAGGGCAGCCTCTCCATGCTGTACCCGACCGATCCAGCCGTGCTGTTCGCCAACCTCAGCTACAATTACAACGCCCCGGCATCGATCGATCAGACCTACGGCGCCGTCACTGTTGGCGAAGTCGATCCGGGTGACACGATCGGTTTCGGCTTCGGCTTTGGCTTCGCCATGAACCCGCGCTTCTCCACCTCGCTCGGCTACTCGCACTCTTATGTGATGCCGACCGAGACGGAGCTGAACGGCACGATCCAGGAGTCCACAGAACTCCATGTTGGCTCGATGCAGCTCGGCCTCTCGTTCCGGATGAGCGAGCGCCTGACGCTCTCCACCGGCGTCGATTTCGGCGTCACCGAAGACGCCCCGGACGTCCGGGTTTCCTTCCGGGCCCCCTATCGCTGGTAAGCGGGAAGGGCGGAAACAAGAACCGGCGGCGCCTCTGGCCCGCCGGTTTTTCTTTGGGCGTTTTGCCTGCTTGCAGTAGGGCGGGGCTGCTGATACCCGCCAGCGCTCCGGAAGGATGGCCGAGTGGTTTAAGGCACTGGTCTTGAAAACCAGCGAGGGTGCAAGCCCTCCGTGGGTTCGAATCCCACTCCTTCCGCCAGCCATCGCGTGGTGAACACGCATTATTGGTGAAGCTGAAATAAGCATGAAAGCTTACGCGGCCTAAAGCCCCGCGCCCGTATAAGCGGCCATCGCATTCATTGCGTTGGGGTCTTTGATGCTTCGCCGTACGCCGCGCGCGCTTGCCGTTTCCTGTTTTGGTTTGCTGGTGTTTGCCGCCAGCGCAGCCGCTCAACGCGCGCCGATCACCTATGCCGGGCAGGGCGGAACCACCAACACCGCAGCAGTCACCGAGACCGCCTCACTCAATACTAGCGCACTCGCTGGCGGCGCGGACAATTCCTACGGCTATGGCGCGAGCCAACGCCGCAGCGGCGCCGTGATTGATCTTCGCCGCAGCGATGCGCGCCGCACACAGCCGGTGGTGTTCGAACAACCAGCCGTGGAGGCTGAGGATGATGAAGAGGAACTCACCGGTCCGGTGAGCCTCACGCCGGCGCCGCAGCAGACCGCACAAGCTGAACCAGTGCGCACGGAGCAACAGCCGGTGACGAGCGAGCAGGGCGTCCAGCCCTGGCTTGAGCGTGAACGCGTCGGCCCCCCATACGAGGCCAACGGCCGCTGGTATGTGCCGACACCGGAGCCGGGCTATCAACAAACCGGCACTGCGTCCTGGTATGGCGCGGACTTCCACGGCCGACGCACCGCGAGCGGCGAGACGTTCGACCAAGCCGCGTTGACCGCCGCGCATCCGACACTTCCGATCCCGAGTCTGGTGCAGGTCACCAATCTTGAGAACGGCCGCGAAGTGATCGTGCGGGTCAACGATCGTGGCCCGTTCACGGGCGAGCGCCTGATCGATCTGTCGCGCGGCGCCGCCAACGTCCTGGGTTTCGAGCAGGCCGGCCACGCGCGCGTTCACGTTCGTTACCTTGGCCCTGCTCCGCGCCGCGTTAACGCCGACGGCACCGCCGCCCCGGAATCCGTTCACGCCCCCGCTTCCGCGCCGGCGCAGCAACAGACGGAAGAGGGGCCCAGCTCCCTGCTCCCGTCGCAGCCTGTGCAAACCGCCGAGCTAGCGGGCGGCCCACTGAATGATCGCCCCGTCTATGTGCCGCAGCGTACGCCTGCGGCTGGCAGCTACTTCGTCCAAGTCGGCGCCTACTCCGATCCGGTAAATGCGCAGCGCGTCCGTGAAGCCGTGAGCAGCGCGGGCCCGGTCGTTGTGGATACCCGTACGACCGCCTCTGGCGCTGAGTTGTTCCGGGTGCGAGTTGGCCCCTGGGCGAGCCGGGAAGAGGCGGATGCCGCCCGTCGCACGCTGGGCGCACTGGGTTACGCTGAAAGCGTCGTAGCTGCGCGCTAACGCGCCGGTTTGTTGACGTGAAAGCGCCGCGCCGGTCTGCTTGGATAAACCCGCGCAAAACGCGCTAACGATTCGGCGGACGGAATGAACCTGCAGCGCAAATTCGGCGCTTTCGCTCTCGTCGCACTTATGGTGCTGGCGCTCGCACCAGACGCTGACGCCCAACGCCGTCGCGCCCGGCGCGCGCCCGCGCCGCCGCCTCCGCCGGCGATCGCCCAACACGTCACCATTATGGACGGCGCCTCGGGCGCTATCCTCTCATGCGAAAATTGCGAAGCCCCGATCCCGCCGGCCTCGATGGCCAAGCTGATGACGGTGCTCATCGTGTTGGAGCGCCTCCGGGCGCATGACATCACCATGGACACCCGCTTCCGCGTGAGCGAGTACGCGTGGCGCGAGCATGGCGCGATGTCGACCGGCTCGCACATGTTCCTGCCGATCAATTCGGAGGTCGCCGTGCGCGACCTGCTCCAAGGCGCGGTGATCGTCTCAGCCAACGATGCGTGCGTTGTGCTGGCGGAAGGGATTGCGGGGTCGGAGGAGGCGTTCGTCGCCTTGATGAACCGGCGCGCGGCGGAACTGGGCTTGCGCTCGGCGCGCTTCAGCAACGTCACCGGCGTCGACGATCCGGAGCAGCGCATCAGCTCGGCTGATTTGGCGCGCCTGACGCGGCACCTCATCATGACCTATCCGGAATTCTATCCGGTCTATTCGCGCCGCCAGTTCACGTTCAACAACCGCACCCAGATGAACCGCAACCCGCTGCTGCGCGGCTTCGCGGGCGCCGACGGCGTCAAAACCGGCCACACCAATGAGTCGGGATACGGCTTGATCGGTTCGGCTGTGTTGAATGGCGAGCGCCGCATCATCGTCTTCAACGGCCTGCCGACGATGGCGTCGCGCAACACCGAGGCCCAGCGCCTGATGCGCTCGGCCTTCAACGACTACGCGATTTCAGAAATTGCGTCCGCTGGCGATGTGGTTGGTGAAGCGCGCGTGCGGCTTGGCGGCCGCCGCACGGTGCAGCTGCTGGCTAAGGACGACATTCGGGTGCTCGCGCCACAGAGTGTCCGCGCCGGCCTAACCGCCCATATCGAATACAGCGGACCGTTGCGTCCGCCGATCGTGCGCAACCAAGTCGTGGCGCATCTCGTGGTCGAAGGGCCGAATTTCGAGACGCAGCGTTTCGAACTGGTGGCCCAACGCAACGTCGGCAAGGCGAACTGGTTCTCGCGCGCCTTCGAGGGCTTGCGCTTGACCCTCTTCGGCCCTTGATAAGGCCGATGAAGTCCGAAAAGCCCGCCCCCGAACTCGACAAAGAGCCGAGCGCTCCGCACCCCCGTGAGACGTTTTCGTTCGTCGGTCATGAGGCCGAGGAGGACGCGTTTGCCGAAGGCTTGCGTGGCGGACGCATGCATCACGCCTGGCTGCTGGCAGGTCCCAAGGGACTGGGCAAAGCAACGCTCGCGTACCGCGTCGCGCGTGCGGCACTGGGCGCAAAGCGCATCGGTCCTCGTCCGCTCGACGTCGATCCGGAAGATCCGATCGCGCGTCGCGTGATGGCGCTTTCGCATCCTGATCTCTTCGTGTTGCGGCGCGGCCTGAATGATCGCGGCAAGCCGCGGCGCGAAATCGCTGTCGATGACGCACGCGATCTCGGCCACTTCTTTTCGCTCGCGCCATCCGAAGGCGGCATGCGTGTGGCGATCGTCGACGCTGTCGACGATCTCAACAGAAACGCCGCCAACGCGATCCTCAAGACATTGGAGGAGCCGCCGGCGCGTTCGATCCTGCTGCTCGTCTGCCACGCGCCTGGCGCGATCCTGCCGACAATCCGCTCGCGCTGCCGCCGCTTGGCGCTGCGCGCGCTGAGCGACGATCTGGTGCGTAAAGCCAGCGGCGCTGATGCGGGCATCGTCGCCCTCGCCAAGGGTCGTCCTGGCCGTGCCGTTGCGCTGAAAGCACAGGGTGTAGATACGGCTGGCGCCGATCCAAAACGCGCCCATTCCGAAATTGCGCGCGGCGCATCGGCCGCGTTGCTCGGCGGTCTCTATGACAAGATGAGCGGCGAGCCGTTCGAGAAGCTCGCCGGCGTGCTTGAGCTTGCCGGCGAATGGACGCGGGCGGCGGGCGTCGAGCAGGGGGGCGAGCAATGGGCTGAGGCTTGGTCCGCGCTGGAGACGTTGCGTGGCGAAGCCGAGGGCCTCGACATGGACCCGCGTCACGCGCTCGCGCGCGCCGCCGGCGTCCTCGATCGCGCGGGAGCGTCGCGCCGGTGACGCTCCTGATCGATAGCCATGTGAACCTCCATCACCACAGCTTCGACGAAGATCGTGATGCCGTGATCCAGCGCGCACGCGACGCAGGCGTCGGCCGCATGATCACGATCTGCGACAAGATCGAGAATTTCAGCCAAGTCATCGCCATCGCCGAGCAGCACGACGACATCTACGCCAGCGTCGGCGCACACCCGCATTATGCGAAGGACCATCTCGATCTTACAGCAGAGCGCCTCATCCAACTCGGCAGCCACGAGAGGGTGGTCGCAGTAGGGGAAACTGGCCTCGACCAGCACTACAAACACAGCCCATTCGAAGACCAGGTCCGAGTTTTCCGCGCGCACGCTAAAGCCGCGCACGCGCTCGATAAGACGCTGATCATCCACACGCGCGAGGCTGACGACGCGATGGCGCAGCTGTTGGAGGAAGAGGCGGGGAAGGGCCCTCTTCGCATTTTGATGCACTGCTACACCAGCGGCGCCGACCTCGCGCGCCGCGCGTTGGCGTTAGGCGCCTACATCTCGTTCTCCGGCATCATGACATTCAAGAACGCGAACGATGTGCGCGCGATCGCCAGCGAGACGCCGCTCGATCGCATCATCGTTGAGACCGATTGCCCATATCTGACCCCTATTCCTTACCGCGGCCAACGTTGCGAGCCGATGCACGTGGCGCACGTCCAGAGCGCGTTGGCGAAGTTGAGGGGGCTTGAGCAGGAGGAGGCCAGCACCCTGCTCGCAGATAACTTCCATCGCCTCTTCCCAGCCATCCCGCGCGTGGCGTCATGAGCGGTACGCTGCGCGTCACCATCCTCGGCTGCGGCTCATCTGGCGGCGTTCCGCGCGCCACTGGCGATTGGGGCGTGTGCGATCCGAATGAGCCGAAGAACCGGCGCACACGCTGCGGGATCATGCTGCAGAAGTGGAGCGCGCAGGCGACGACGCCGAACGAGGCGACCACGGTGCTGATCGACACGCCGCCTGAGCTGCGCCAGCAGCTGGCGGAAGCGGGGCCATCGCATCTCGATGGCGTGCTCATCAGTCACGACCACGCCGATCAGATTCACGGCTTCGACGATATCCGCGCGTTCTTCATCAAGCAGCGTAGACAGATCCCTACATGGATCGACGCTTCGACGCGCACGAGCTTCATGCAGCGCTTTGGCTACGCGTTCATGAGCGAAGGCGGCTATCCGGCGATCGCGAAGGACGCCGGTCACATGACGCCGCTCGTGCCCGTCACGATCGACGGCCCGGGCGGCAAGCTCGAAGTGCTGCCGCTCGAACAAGATCACGGCTTCTCCAAGTCGCTCGGCTTTCGAGCTGGCGACGTGGCGTACTCGAATGATCTCGTGGCGATGCCCGAGACGACATTTGAAGCGCTGGGCGGCCTCAAGCTCTGGATCGTCGATGCGCTGCGCGACACGCCGCATCCCACGCACGCTCATGTGGGCAAAGCGCTCGAATGGATCGCGCGACTAAAGCCCGCGCGCTCGGTGCTGACGAACATGCACATCGATCTCGACTACGAGGCGCTCAAGGCGAGGCTGCCCAGCGGCGTCGAACCCGCATACGATGGTTGGGCTGGCGATTACCCGATCTGAGTCGGCGCGTCGCTTCCCATAATCTATCTTATGCGAGAAATGCATGTCCGGCCAAGTAGCTGAAACGGCGACAGAAAATAGCGCTGAGGCCCTCGCCCGCAACGCCGCCGCGACCCAGGCCGTGCTCGATGTGATGGCCAAGTTGCGCAGCCGGGACGGCGGCTGCCCCTGGGACGTGGAGCAAACGTTTGCGACCATCGCGCCATACACGATCGAGGAGGCCTACGAGGTCGCCGACGCGATCGAGCGCAACGATATGCCGGCGCTCAAAGAAGAGTTGGGCGACCTCCTCTTCCAAGTCGCCTTCCACGCCCGCATGGCCGAGGAGCTTGGCGCATTCGATTTCGCCGACGTCGCTCAAGCGCTCGCCGACAAGATGATCGAGCGGCATCCGCATGTATTCAGCGAAGCCGGCGATGGACGCACCGCCGAACAGCAGACCGTCGCGTGGGAAACGCTCAAGGCCGAAAAGCGCGCCGCCAAGGGCGTCACGTCGCTCCTGGACGATGTCGCCATGGCCCTCCCCGCCCTGCAGCGCGCCGAGAAACTGACGAAGAGGGCCGCGCGCATCAACTTCGATTGGCCGAGCTCGACAGAGGTGCTGGCGAAGCTCGACGAAGAGCTGGCCGAACTCAAGGACGCCGAAGCCAGCGGCGACCAGGATCACATCGCCGAAGAGATGGGCGACATCCTCTTCGTGATGGCTAATCTCGCGCGCAAGCTGAAGGTCGATCCCGAAGAAGCGCTGCGCCGCGCCAACGCCAAGTTCACGCGGCGGTTTCAGTACATCGAGCGCGCCCTAGCCGAAGCTGGCCGTACCGGTCCCCAGCCGCTGGACGACTTGGAAGCGCTCTGGCTCGAAGCTAAGCGGGCTGAGAAGCGCTGACAGGCGCACTGCCTTTCTTCAGGTCCACGAACGCCAGCTTAACCGCGTTGAGTGCACGCTTCGTCAGGGCTCAGAAGAGTTTCCAATAAGAGCCCCGAATGGTGGTTCTTATGTCCAGTATCGTCAGCAGCAGCTCCTTCGGCCGTAGCGAACGCTTTGAACCCGAGCCGGCCCTAGATCCCGCTGAGCAGCGGAAGCTGCGCGGCCATCTTGAGCAGATCGACTACGCCGCCTTCGCAGCGAACCGCACTGTCGTCGGGCAATCGCTCGGACGCGTTGACCTCTCCACGTTCGAGCACCTGGCGATCGCGGCCGCCCACGCACGCGCGCGCTGGGTCGCGGCGGCCGTTGGCATAACCGAAAAAGGCTCCAACCTCAGCCACGATCAAGTCACCCAGCTCGGCGTGCTCCGGAAGACATTTGAAGAGCTCACCGAGGCTTACGACGCGATGCGGCGCATGGTGGAGCGCGGCTACCTAGGCTACACGCCGAAGGCCTGAGCCCTTCAAGCGCCGCTAGCAAAGGCCAGCGACGAATGCGAGGCTCCTCGCAGGTCTAGGAGCTTCCGTGATTCTGCGCCGCATCCGCGAGCACGTCGGCACGCACAATTGGTTTGCGGTCGGCGTCGATCTCGTCATCGTCGTGCTCGGTGTCTTCCTTGGCACGCAGGTCAGCAACTGGAACGCCGAGCGCCTCGCGCACGAAGCTGGGGACAGCTACCGCGCGCGCATCGTGCGCGATCTAGAAAACAATCAAAGCGATCTGCAAAGCCGAACGGCGTACTTCGAACAGGTGCGTGACTTCGCCCTGATGGTCCTGCGAGACCTGGACGGCAGCGCCCGCATATCCGACGAACAGTTCCTCGTCGCTGCCTATCAGGCGACGCAGATCTATCCGCGCCCTCTCACCCGCGGGGCGTACGACTAGATTCAAGGCGTGGGCGCGCTGGATACGCTTGGCGATGTCGCCACACGAGACAACATCTCAAACTACTACGTCGCCGTAGAAACGAGCGAAGCGACATTTCGAAACGTGCCGCCGTATCGCGAGATCGTCCGGCGCGCCATCCCGTATCAGGTTCAGGCCCGCATCCGCGAGGCATGTGCTGAGGTGATGACAACGGCGACGACGGGTCTGGCACGCCTGACGCTGCCGACGACCTGCACGCTCGGCATGGATCGCAACACGCTGACGCAAGCTGCGGCGCGTGTCCGAGCAACGCCCGGTTTGGAGTTGGATGTCACGCGCCTATTGGCCGACCTCGATCAGAAACTCATTCAGGCCGAGCGCTCTCAGGAGCGTGCAGC
>CAYUOC010000037.1:0-11366 GCA_964446305.1 uncultured Terricaulis sp.
TCTTCAGCAGGCCGACGATTTCGGCGCCGCCGTCGCGCGTGCGCTGCACGATCTGATCGAGCTTTTCTTGGCTGGTCCAACCCATCTTCACCAGGTCCGGCAGCGGGATGCCGGCGACGGTGGAGTAGCGCACCAACGGCACCATCGTATCGCCGTGGCCGCCGAGGACGAAGGCCGAAACGTCTTCAACCGAGACCTTGAATTCTTCGGCGAGGAAATAGCGGAAGCGCGCGCTATCGAGCACGCCGGCCATGCCGACGACCTTGTTGTGCGGCAGTTTCGAGAATTGGCGCAGCGCCCACACCATTGCGTCCAATGGATTGGTGACGACGATGACGAACGCGTTCGGCGCGTGCTGGGCAATGCCCTCACCTACGGCCTTCATCACCTTCAGGTTGATGCCGAGAAGATCGTCGCGGCTCATGCCCGGCTTGCGCGGCACGCCGGCGGTGACGACGCAGACATCGGCACCGGCGATGCCGGCGTAATCGTTCGCGCCTTTCAACGCGCTGTCCTTGCCGAACACCGGCGACGCTTCGGCGATGTCCAGCGCCTTGCCCTGCGGGACGCCTTCGACGACGTCGAACAGGATCACATCGCCCAGTTCTTCGCGCGCCGCGATGTGGGCGAGCGTGCCGCCAATCATGCCAGAACCGATAAGGGCGATCTTTGCGCGGGCCATGTGGGGCTGCTCCGGGAGGACTTCAGGAAAGAAGGCGCGTGATTAGACCCGCTCGCGCGCGCGTGCAACGCGGCGAGCGGGCGAATTCGACCGAAAACGCAGGCTTATTGCCGCGCGATCAGGTCCGAAACCCAGAGGCGGACGGCGGCATCGGTCCAGACGCCGTCATATGTGACGTCGGCGCGATAGGCTTCGAGCGCGCCGCGGGAGCGGCCGCGATAGACCTTGAGCGGCAGCACGACACGCGAAAGCCCGGAGGGTAGCACTTCGTCGCGCACCTCCATCAGCAGGCCATCGCCACTTGTGTCCATGCCGATCAGCTGCGTGCCGGGAATGTGAAGGACGGTGTCGGCGAAATCCAAGCAAGCGCTGACGCATGTGCCGTTGGAGAGCAGATAGACGCGCGCCGGAATTGGCGATGCGCCTTGTGGACGGCGCAATGTGTAGCCGCCGCCTTGCGGCACTGGCCCGGTTTGCTCGGGATCGCGCTGGCGCCACATCGGCTCATTGCGCGCGATCGCGCCGCTCAAGCCGCTCTGCACCTCGCGCACCCAGGCAGAAATTGGTGATGCCTCACCGAATTGCTCAATCAGTTGCGGCGCGAAGCTGTTGATGTAATCGAGATTGCGTTGTGAGGCGCGCCAATCGGTAGCGCCGCCGGGCGAGTCTTCGGGAATCGCCTCGACAACGCCGGCGCCCCACAAAGCGCGCGCGAGTTCGGCGCCCCATTCCGAATTGCCGCCGCCATTGCCGCGCACGTCGATGACGACAGCGCGGCCGTTGCGGATGGCTTCGGCGTTGGCGGTTACTTCGTCGGCGAGCGCGCGCAGCTGTTCGCCGGCGGAATTGTCAAATGTCGGCACGCCGATCCAGGTGACGCCCGCCTCCGAGGTGGTGACGCCGAAATCGGCGCCTGGGCCGTTGGTGGCGATGTTATAGCGCGTCCAGTACTCGTCGCCCGGGACGTCGCGCCAGCTCAGCGTCAGCGCACTGCGCTCGCCTTCGCGTTCGAAGACGCAGCGGCGCGGCGGCGGCGCGAACACGTTGCCGCGATCGAGGAAAAGCCGCGTGTGCGCGGCGCGGCGATCGCGCGCGAGCTGCGGATTGAGCGTGAACGGAAAAACCACGCGCTCGCGTAAGCGCGACAGAGATTTGCCATCGCAGCTCACAATGCGCGCGCCTTCCTCAGGCGCGGGGCCGTCGGCTCCATCGGTCGACGCAACGATGGTGTCGTCGCCGCGCGCGGTGGTGATGAAGCCCGGCCAGCGCGCAATCGCGATCGGCGTCACGGGTTGCAGGGTGAGGTGCGGGTCCTGGAACCCGTTGGTGTAGGCCGCGAGCGCGTAGAAGTAGCTGGGCTGATCGGTGACGCGGCGCACACGGGCGCGCGCTTCGCGATAGCCGCGATCGAACCAGCGCTGCATACGCGGATTCTCGGTGTCGATGGCGACCGGCGTATCTTCCCGCAAATACATGCGCAACGCTTCGAGATCGGACAGGGCGGCAGCGCGCCACGCTTGCGGCGTTTGCGGCAGCTGCGGGCCTTCCTGCTCCTGCGCCGAGGCAGCCGCAGACAGCACGGCGAAGACGGCCGCGGCCGCAAACAGGGTTCTAAGCACAGTGAATTCTCCCACCGCTTCTTGATGCGCGTCCCGGCGAAATCAAAATGCGTCAGCGTTTGACGCAGATCAACAGGCCATCGCCGATATTGGTCATGGCGGCGTGGACACGCGTGTCGGATTTTGCCTTCTGCGCGAGCGCGCGCAGCGCTGACGTATCGGCTGAGGTGTCGGCAGGGTCAGCCACGCGGCCGGACCAGAGGACGTTGTCGAACAGCATGACGCCGCCCTTGCGCAGCAGCGTGAGGCCGCGTTCGTAGTAATCGTCGTATCCGGTCTTGTCGGCGTCGATGAAGCCGAGATCGTATTGGCCCGCCTCCCCTGCCGCGATGCGCGCGTCGAGCGTTTCAGACGCGGGCGCGATGACGAGATCGATCAGATCATCGACTTGTGCCTCGCGCCAATAGTCGCGCGCTTTCGTCGTCCACTCTTCGGAGATGTCGCAGGCGAGCAGTCTGGCGCCGACGGGATGAAGCTCCTTCATCGTCAGCGCGACGGCGGTGGAGGAATAGCCGGTGAACACGCCAACCTCGAACACGCGCTTGGCGTTCAGCATCCGCGTGATGACCTGCATGAAGGCGCCCTGCTCGGCGCTGATCTGCATACGCGCCATCGGCATGGCTTGCGTTTCCTCGCGACAGCGCGCGAGGGCTGGATGTTCCTGCGGATTTACGTGCGCGAGGTAGCGGACGATTTCGGGCGTGAGGCCAAGTGAGGAGGACATGCCCCCTACTTAAGCGAGGCCTTTCAGCTCGGCCACCAGATCGTCGCGTTCCCAGGTGAAGCCGCCCTCATTGTCCGGCTGACGGCCGAAGTGGCCGTAGGCGGCGGTGCGGGCGTAGATCGGGTTGTTGAGCTTCAGATGGTTGCGGATCGCGCGCGGCGTCGCGCCGCCGATCATTTCCGGCAGCTTCGCTTCCAGGATCGCGGGATCGATCGTGTCGGCGCCGTGGAGATCGACGTAGAAGCTCGTCGGCTGCGCGACACCGATGGCGTAGCTGATTTGAATCGTGCAGCGATCCGCCAGGCCGGCGGCGACAACGTTCTTCGCGAGATAGCGGCACGCGTAAGCGGCAGAGCGATCAACCTTTGTCGGGTCTTTGCCCGAGAAGGCGCCGCCGCCGTGCGGGGCCGCGCCGCCGTAAGTGTCGACGATGATCTTGCGGCCGGTGAGACCGCTATCGCCATCAGGGCCGCCGATCTCGAACTTGCCGGTCGGGTTGATGTGCCACTTGGTGCGCTTGGTGATCAGGCCTTCGGGGAAGACCGACGCCGCGATCGGCTTCACGATCTCGGCGAAACGCGATTGGCTGTAGTTCTTGTCGCCCAGCTTCTTCGCATGCTGGTGGCTGACGACGATGGCGACGACTTCGACCGGCTTGCCGTTTTCGTAGCGCAGCGTCACTTGGCTCTTCGCGTCCGGCTCAAGTTCGGGGCGCTCGCCGCTGTGGCGCACTTCGGCAAGGCGCTTCAGAATGTTGTGCGAGTATTGCAGCGTCGCCGGCATGAGCTCGGGCGTTTCGCTGCACGCGTAACCGAACATGATGCCTTGATCGCCGGCGCCCTCGTCCTTCTTCGCCGATGAGTCGACGCCCTGGGCGATGTGCGCGGATTGGCCGTGCAGGTAGCAGGCGTACTTGGCCTTCTCCCAGTGAAAGCCTTTCTGCGCGTAGCCGATGTCCTTCACAGCGGCGCGGACCTTCGGCTGCAGCGAGGCAATGATGTCCTTGGTGAAGGCCTTGTTCTGCGCTTTGTCGTTGCCCGGCTTACCTGCGCGGACTTCGCCGGCGAGAATAATGCGGTTCGTCGTCACCATGGTTTCGCAGGCGACGCGGGCTTCGGGATCGGCGGCGATGAACGCATCCACCACCGTGTCCGAGATGCGGTCGGCGACCTTATCCGGGTGGCCTTCCGAGACGCTTTCGCTGGTGAAGACGTAGTTGCTGCGCGACACGGGATTCTCCGGCCAAACGGTAAAAACGAAGCGGCTCTCTTAGGGAGAACCGTTCCCATAAGCAATTTCTCAATCGTCGCGGGCGTTTAGCGCTTGCCGCCATCTTCCTCGGTGAGGGTGCGGACCAGCTCCAGGACCTTGCGGCGGACCTTCGGGCTCTTGATTGTGGCGAACAGCGCCATCAGTTGGGCCCCCTCCGGGGTGGCCAAGGCGTCGTCGACATAATCCTGGCGGCCCTCGGCGACGCCGCGGGCGCTGACGCCTTCGAAGAACCGGCTCACCGGCATTTCGAGCGCGACGGAGATATCCCAGAGACGGCTGACCGCGATCCGGTTCACGCCCTTCTCGTATTTCTGCACTTGTTGGAAGGTTACGCCCAGTAGTTCCGCTAGCCGTTCTTGGCTCATGCCGATTTCGAGGCGTCTCGTTCGCACCTTTTGGCCGACTTTTCTGTCGACCGCGTTGGCGGCGCGTTCGTCATTCATGCTCAGGACCCTCCCGAACCACGTCGTCCGGAAGGAATGAACCGGAGTCCTGCCACCAATACAAATAATACGACGAGCAATATACTACCCCACTGCGCGAACGGGGTCTCCGGAAGCGCAGGCGGGAGCTGCGCTTCTGCATACGGAACACGCGCATTGGTCGCGCTCACTTCACGGCCATAAGCATCGACGATCGCTGAAATGCCCCCCGACGCGGCGCGTGCAATGGGCAATCCCTCTTCAATCGCGCGATATCGAGCCATCGCGTAGTGCTGGTACGGACCGGTTCCACCACCAAACCAGGCGTCGTTCGTGACCATCACGATCCACCCCGGGCGACCGTCACTATGTGGCACCATGCCGGGGAAAATCGCCTCGTAGCAGATGAGTACAACCGCCGGCGGCGCGCCCGGCACGATCAAACGCGTTGGCGGCGGGCCGGCTTCGAAGCCGGCGCCGATGCGCTGCAAGGGCGCGATGTTGAAGTTGCTGACGAGGTTCCAGAACGGAATGTACTCACCAAACGGAACCAGATGGTGCTTGTCGTAGATCTGGCTGACGCGGGCTTCGCTGTTCACGCCATCAATGACCGCCGCGGAATTGAAGTATGCGAGGCCATCGGCCCGCGGCTCACGGCGGGTCAGACCGGTGATCAGCACGCGGTCGCCCAAACCCTGGCCGAGTGCGGCCATGAAGTTTGGGTCCTCGAACATGAAGAAGTTCACGACCGGGATCGCGCCTTCCGGCCAGATCACGATCGAGTCGGCGTTGTCGTCACTCGGCGCGCCGCTGGCGTCGAGATAGCGCTGCAGCACCCGCCATTCCTGGTCGGGCCGGTTCTGCCACTTCTCGGCTTGGCCGAGGCCGGAATCGGCGACGCGGATCAACGGCTGTGCGCCAGGCAGTTCAACCGGCGCCGCCGCGACGTGCTGCACGCCCCAGCCCCAAGCCATGCCAACGGCAAGCGCTGCCACGAGCACAGGAGCGAAGCGCCGGCCCGACGATTGCGCGCCATCGGCAAGCGCCGCCGGCGTGGCCGCGATAAGCAATGTGATCAGCGACAGACCATAGGCGCCGACCAAGGAAGCGAGCTGCGAAATCGGCTCGCCGGGCGTCCAAACATAGGCAGGCAACAGCCAGGGGAACCCGGTGAGGATGTGTCCCCGCAGCCATTCGGAAATGAAGACGCCGACCGCTAGCGCGGCGATGCGGCGGACGTCCCTGGTCCACAACAGCATGGCGATCATCGCGCCGACGCCGAAGAACACCGCCAGGCCAGCAGAAAGCGCGAGCGTGGCCGGTATGCCCCACACCGGACCCCAGGCATCGCTATCGACGTTGAACGCAGCGGCGATCCAATAAAGGCCGGTCGCAAAATGACCAAGACCGAAGAACCACCCGATGCTGAACGCTGAGCCCAGCTTTCGATCCGTGGCGGATGACACATCGAGCAACCACACGAGCACGGTGATGGCGACGACATAGAGAAGCGTGAGCTGGAACGGCGCATGGCCGAGCGTGGCAAGCGCACCGGCTGCGACAGCAAGTCCGCGCCGTTGCCAGGGCGTACGCGCAGCAAACCAAGTTTGGATGCGCGAGCGCCGGGCGCTTGCTGCTTCAGCGTTCAAACGGGAACTCCCCTCTCCGGCGCGAAGGCGCGTTTGGAGCGCGATCGGCGGCGCGGGTCAACACTCAAGGACTGCGCTGCATCGCCTTTTCGTCCGGCGGCGCCACGCGAAGCGTAGTTTGCGCTTCGGTTGCCGGTTTGATCCTGACGCGCTTCACCCGGCGTGGATCGGCGTCGACGATTTCAACGTCGAAACCGGCAGGATGCCGGAGGATTTCACCGCGTTGCGGCAGCCGCGCCGCAAGCGCGACGGCAAGGCCGGCCGCAGTGTCGAACTCATCCTCATGCTCGGGGAGCGCCAGGCTTTTCTTGAGCTTTTCTTCGAGTTCCGTGATCGACGCGCGGCCATCAGCCTCGAAGGCTCCATTGGCGCGCTCCAGCACGAGCGCGGACTCGACGTCGTGTTCGTCATCGATGGCGCCAACGATCTGCTCGACGAGATCTTCCATCGAGACGAGACCATCGGTGCCGCCATATTCATCGACCACCAGCGCCAAATGGATGCGGCTGGATTGCATGCGAAGAAACAGCCTCGCCAGCGTCATCGATTGCGGCACGAACAGGATTTCGCGCTTGATGCGCGTGAGTGAGCGGTCGGCGAACTGAGCTTGTGAAACGCCCTGCTCGTTCGGCGCGAGCAGCGCCAGCACGTCACGGACGTGGACGAAGCCATGCGGATCATCGAGCGTTTCGCCGTAAATTGGCAAACGCGAGTGCTGGCTTTCGGAGAAGACGCGCGCTGCCTCCCCCAAGGTTGCGTTGGCTTCAATCGCGACGATCTCGGCGCGGGCGCGCATCACGTCGGCGACTTTGAGTTGATCGAAGTGGGCGGCGCGCAGGATCAGGTCCTTATGCGCCAGTTCAATTGGGCCGCCGTTTTCCTCGCGCTCTCGGAGCGCTTCTTCGACAGCCTCAGCGGACCCTAGCTTCCCGCGCGCGAAAATTCGCGTCCAGCGTTGAAGTAGGCCCGCGCGTCTTCGCGAGGGAGGGTCCGTCGCTTCATTGGTCGTCTCAACCATAATGGTGTGTGTCGCACTCCGTTGGCGGCCGTCTACGCGTAGGGATCTTCTATCCCAAGCGAAGCAAGGATCGTGCGCTCCCGCGCTTCCATCGCTTCGGCGTCGGCCGGCTTTTCGTGATCATACCCTATCAGGTGCAAAAACCCATGCACGACCAGATGGGCAGCATGGTTTTCGAACCGTTTGCCCTGAAATTGTGCTTGCTCAACAATGGTTTCGGCCGCCAGCGCGATGTCGCCCAAAAACCCCGGCTCGCTCGTTCCAGGCGCGGGCGGGAACGACAGCACGTTGGTCGGGCCGGCCTTGCTGCGGAATTGTTGGTTAAGTTCGGCGACGGAGGCGTCGTCTCCGAGCAGCAGCGAAACCGTGCCGGACTTGCCCTCGGCCTGCGCCGCGGCGGCCAGGGCTTTGGACAAAAGCTCCTCATGCCCGCGCCAGAGCGACGAGTTCGCCAGAATATCGACTTCCAAACTAGCTGCCACCGCGCGCTCCCTCATCGCGGTGATACGCTTCGACGATATGTGCGACGAGCCTGTGACGGACGACGTCCTGCGTGGCGAAGCGGATGACTTCTACGCCCGGCACATCTTCTAGGATGGAGATCGCGTGCGCGAGGCCGGACTGATCGGAGCGCACGAGGTCGATCTGTGATGGATCGCCGGTGACGACCATGCGCGAGCCCTCGCCGAGACGTGTCAGCGTCATCTTCATTTGCAGCACGGTGGCGTTTTGCGCTTCATCGACAATGACAAACGCGTTTGAGAGCGTGCGGCCGCGCATGAAGGCGAGCGGCGCAACTTCAATCACGCGGCGCTCGCGGCGCGCCTTGAGATCGTTGTCGCTCATCTGTGAACGGAACGCGTCCCAGATTGGCTGCAGATATGGATCGACCTTCTCGGCGAGATCGCCCGGCAGATAGCCGAGCTTCTCCCCTGCTTCGACGGCAGGGCGCGTGACGATGATCTTATCGACCCGCTCCTGCTTCAGCGCTTCGACGGCCGCAGCAACGGCCAGGAAGGTCTTGCCAGTGCCCGCGGGGCCGACACCGAATATGAGATCAATGTTCTCATCGCGCAGCGCTTCGACGTAATGCACTTGGCGCGGCGTACGCAGCGTGAGGCCGCCGAGTTGCGGCAAGTGCATCGGGCCGGGAGACTCGTTTGGGCCTTCAGAGAACGAGATCGCGGCGAGCACCTCGCCTTCGCGCACGCGGCCTTTGCGCGTCGCTTGATCGATCAGCGCGTCGACGATGCGTTGGGCGCGCACGAAGTCCGCTTCGGTGGCGCCGGTTCCTTGTTTGATGACGAGCTTGTCGCCCTGGGCGTCAAACGTCAGCCGATAGGCCGGTGCGCCGCGCGGCGCGTTCGGATCGCGGAAGGCTTCCTGAATCTGCGCGACGTGACGGTGCAACGGGCCGAAGACGGCTTGCGCATTTTCGCCGAGCGCAATGGTCCGGGACTGGCTCATACGGGGGCCAGCACGGCGCGCTCGCCGGAGATCGAGTTCTGCGTCGATGCCGTGATGCGGACATCGACGCAGTCGCCATTCTGCGCGGTGTTGTCGGTGAAGTGCACGGACTGGAGATATGGCGAGCGGCCGTGCTTTTGACCAGACTTGCGGCCATCGCCGGTGACGAGCACCGGCAGTGTGCGGCCGACTTGCGCGGCGTTGAACGCGGATTGCTGCGCAAACAGCAAGGCTTGAAGCTGGTGCAGGCGCTCGGTTTTCGCCTCTTCGCTCACCTGCCCCACCATGGCGGCGGCGGGCGTGCCGGGGCGCGAGGAATATTTGAACGAGAACGCCGAGGCGAAGGTCACATCGCGGACGAGTTGCATGGTCGCTTCGAATTCCTTCTCGGTCTCGCCCGGGAAGCCAACGATGATGTCGGTCGACAGCGCGATGTCGGGGCGGATCGCGCGCAGGCGAGAGATGATGTCGCGATAGAACGCGCCATCATGCTTTCGGTTCATTGCTTTAAGAATGCGATCGGATCCCGACTGCACCGGCAGATGCAGGAAAGGCATGAGCTTGGCCTCGGCGCCGTGGAGCGCGATCAGATCATCCGTCATCTCGACCGGATGCGAGGTCATGTAGCGGATGCGGGCGATGCCGGGGATGGCCGCGAGCTCGTTGAGCAGATCGGTGAACGAGGCGCCGCCATGATAGGCGTTGACGTTCTGGCCGAGCAGCGTGATTTCGCGGACGCCCTTGTCCGCGAGCGAGCGCGCTTCCCCGAGCACATCGGCAAGCGGGCGCGAGAACTCGGCGCCGCGCGTGTAGGGCACGACGCAGAAGGTGCAGAACTTGTCGCAGCCTTCCTGGATCGAAAGAAACGCGGTGACTCCATCGGGCGCGCGCGCCGGCAAGGCATCGAACTTTTCCTGCGCGGTGAAATCGGCAGCCAGGCGTTCGCCGGTTTTGCGCGCGGCGCGGGCGATGAGTTCGGGCAGCTTGTGGTACGCCTGCGGGCCGACGACGAGATCAACAGCCGGAGCGCGGCGCATGATCTCCTCACCTTCCGCCTGCGCGACGCAGCCGGCGATGGTGATGGTCATGCCCTTGCCTTCGGCGGCGCGGCGCTCCTTGTGCGCGCGCAAACGGCCGATTTCGGAATAGACCTTCTCGGTCGCCTTCTCGCGGATGTGGCAAGTGTTGAGGATGACGAGATCGGCGTCATCCGGCTTTTCAGTGACCGCGTAACCCAAAGGCTGGAGCACATCGCGCATGCGCTCCGAGTCATAGACGTTCATCTGGCAACCGTAGGTCTCGATGAAGAGACGCTTCGGCGTGCGCGCGTCGGTCATTCTATTTCTTGACCGCCTTGGCTTTGTCGTCCAGCGGGACGCCGTAGAGTTCGAGGCGGTGATCGACGAGCTTATAGCCTAGCCGGCGCGCAATCTCATTCTGCAGACGCTCGATCTCTTCATCGACGAATTCGACGACCTTGCCGGTCTTCATGTCGATCAGGTGATCGTGGTGCTGATCCGGCACTTCTTCGTAGCGCGAGCGGCCATCGCGGAAATCGTGACGCTCGAGGATGCCGCTCTCTTCGAACAGACGGACCGTCCGGTAGACGGTGGCGATGGAGATGCCGGGATCGACCGCAGCGGCGCGGCGATGCAGTTCCTCCACGTCTGGGTGGTCATGGCTGCCCGAGACAATGCGCGCGATGACGCGGCGCTGCTCGGTCATGCGCATACCCTTCTCGACGCAGAGTTTTTCGATGCGATCCATGGGGCGTCAGATACCCCCTCTCGCGGGGCGATGTCCACCTTTGGCGGCTTAAACAACCGGCCGCGGCAGTGACCGGCGCATGACAATGGCGTCAACCGAGCCGCCCTCGCCCGCATAATAGGCGGCGCGGCGGCCGGCCTCTTCGTAGCCAAGTTTCCGATAGAGCGCGCGCGCGGCTTCGTTGGTCTCCGCGACCTCGAGGTGCATCGATGCGGCGCCGCGCACGAGCGCGGCGACACCGGCAGAGGTGACGAGCGCCGCGCCCACGCCCTTGCGGCGCGCTTCGGGAACGACGGCGACGGTCAGCAGCTCCGCGTCACCAGCAGCGGCCCAGGCCATGGCGAACCCGTTGGGCTCGGCGCCGTTGCCGTGCATGAGCGCGAACACGGCCTGGTTTTCCATGAGTTTGGCGATTTCGCTCGCGGACCACGGTTTCGGAAACGCGCGGGCGTGAAGAGATGCGAGCAGTTCGCAAGCCGTGGGTGGCGCGGCTTCGATCATGAGCCGCCCGGCAACGTGACGTGCGGGGCGCGCAGATAGGTCGGATCACTCGGGTAATGCGCCGGGTCGAGCCGCGCAGCGCGGGCGGCAAGCGCCGCAGCGTTGACGGTGACGCCCGGACCCTTGAGGCGCGCGCCAGCGAGTAGAGCTTCGTGCGCGCCGCGCTCGATATTGCGCGGCGCGATGTCGGCGGCGCCGTCTGCGTAGCGTGCGAAGTATGAAGCGCCCGGCGTTTCGATGAGCGC
>CAYUOC010000037.1:11466-28849 GCA_964446305.1 uncultured Terricaulis sp.
GCCGCGCATATTGAGACGGACGATGCCATGCTCGTGGTCCCAGGAGTGGAAGGTGATGTCGCCGCCATCGCGCGCCACGGCGGGGCGCACGCGCGCGTCGATGATCTCCTTAATCTCCTTCACGATGCCGACGGCATCGCCTTCATAGACGATATCGGCCTCGTCGGTTTCGTTCGCGGACGCCGCGGCGTCGCTGAGCACCGGACGGCCGGAGGTGAAGTGATCCATGATGGCGGCAAGCACATGCGGCTTCAGGTGCGGCCACTCGATCGCTTCGGACTTGGTGATGGTGATGAAATCGCCGCCGAGATAGACGCGCTCGACGCCATCGACGTCAAAGAGAGCCGTTGCCAGCGGCGAGGCCAGGCCCGCGTCGGCATCAGCGTACTCGCGGCTGCCCTGCCCCAGCACGTCGCGGCCAGGGAGAAACTTCAGCGTGCGCGGATTCGGCGTGGCTTCGGTCTGAATAAACATGGGCGTCAGGTGGGCCTTGCGGGGAAGGCGGTCAAGCCGGTGACGATGGCGCAGGCGACTCGTCGTCTTCGCTTTCGACAGAAACAGCGGCGGCCATCGGCAGCGCAATGGCGCGGATCTCGTCTCGCGACAACGCGCCCGGCACGACCACGACGGGCACCGGGCGCGGCGAGAGCCCGCCGGTTTTTCCAAGCTGGGTGATGAGCGGGCCGGGGCTCATGGGAGGGGTCGCGGCGGCAAGCACCACTAGCTTAATGGAGGTGTCTTCCTGGAGCAGCTTGCGCAATTCAGGCTTCAAATCGCCTTCACGCAGAATCGGTTCGGCGGTCACGCCGCACTCCGCCCAAGCTTCGGCCGCGAAGCGCTGGGTGAGCGACTCGGCTGCGTCACGCGACTGACGGCGCATCTCCTCGGTGATCGACGCCCAAGGCGCTGGATCCGATGGTTCAATCACGCGCAGCATGAGCATGCGCCAGCCGGTGTAGCGGCAAAGTAAGCCCGCATAGATCAGCGCGTCCGGGAACTCTTCGCTCTCGTCGGCGATGACCAGGCAGCTGAACGCTTTCAGATCTTTGCTCATGGCGCGCGACACTCGCTCAAACGCGGAGCGCCATCAAGCGCGCCAGAGCCCTACGACGTCGCGAACTTCGGCCATGATCGGCTGCGCGACGGCGCGAGCTTTCTCGGCGCCGTCCTTGAGGATGGCGTCGAGGGCGGCGGTGTCGGCGTTGAGACGGCGCATTTCGGCGGCGATGGGGCTTAGCTTGGAGGCGAGCGTTTCCGCCAGCGCTGGCTTGAACACGCCGAAGCCCTTGCCGCCGAACTCGGTGAGCACATCGTCGACGGTACGATCGGTGACCGCTGCAAAAATGCCGACGAGGTTTTCGACCTCCGCGCGGCCTTCGAGGCCCTCTTTCGACTCTGGAACCGGATACGCATCAGTCGTCGCCTTCTTGATCTTTTGCAGGATCGTGTCGGCGTCGTCGGTCATGTTGATGCGCGACATGTCTGAGGGATCGGACTTCGACATTTTCTTGGAGCCATCGCGAAGCGACATGATCCGCGCGCCTGGGCCTTGAATCAAAGGCTCTGGCAGCGGGAAGAAGTTCGGCGCGTTGTGATCGTTGTTGAACTTCTGGGCGATGTCGCGTGAGAGCTCCAAGTGCTGCTTCTGATCTTCGCCAACGGGAACGTGCGTTGCTTTATAGAGCAGAATGTCGGCGGCTTGCAGGACGGGATAGTCGAACAGGCCGACGGACGAACGCTGCGCGTCCTTGCCGGCTTTGTCCTTGAACTGCGTCATGCGCTCGACCCACCCCATGCGAGCGACGCAATTGAAGATCCAGGCAAGCTCCGTGTGCTCGCGCACAGCTGACTGCACGAAAATGATCGAGCGCTTGGGATCAACACCTGCGGCAACGTAAGCCGCAGCGACTTCGCGGCAGCGGCTGGCGAGATTTTCCGGATCAGGGCCGGTGGTGATCGCGTGCAGATCGACGACGCAATAGATACACTCGTAGCTCTCTTGCAGTTTAACCCATTTCTGCAGCGCGCCGAGATAGTTGCCGAGATGCAGACCGTTGGTCGGCTGCATGCCTGAGAATACGCGTTGTGGGCCCTTGTATTGGGGCTGATCGGCGTCGGTCATTGGAAACTCCGGAACATGAGAACGTGCGCGCCAATCGGGGCGCGGGAAAGCGGCGTCAGATCAGACCCGCCATCGCCAGAGGTGCGTTCTCGTGTTCATTGAGCGGGCTTCTATCAGCCGTCCAAGCCCGGCGGCAAGCCGCCTCCCCCGCCGGCAGGCCCACGTTCGCGGCGGAATGCGCCGCGGACTTCGGAAATGGTGACCGCGCGCACCAGGAAAGCGACGATGAAGTAGAACGTGCCGCCGCCAAGGATGAGCAGCGCGATTGCAGCCTCCTTGGACCCGAGCGTCGCCTCAAGCGCGTCGCGATTGGCGTTGCCGAACCACAGCACCACGAACAAGATCGCCGAAGCGAGGCAAATGCGCAGCAAGCGCGCAAACGCCGGCGGCGTCGGTTTGTAGGCGCCGCGCGCCATCAGCGTGCGGATCATCAGCAACACGTTCACCCAGGCGGCGATGGACGTCGCGATGGCGAGGCCCTGGAAGCCCGGCACGCCGACTGAACGCAAGCCGAAGAAGATCGCCGCGCCGAGCACGATATTGATGACCATCGAGGTAATGGCGTAGCGCATCGGCGCTTTGGTATCTTCGCGTGCGAAGAAGGCCGGCGCGTAGATCTTTGCCAGCACGAACGCCGGTACACCCCAGCCATAATGAATAAGCGCAAGCGCGGCGTTCTGGGCGTCAGCCGCCGTGAACTCGCCGCGCGAATAGAGGCCGTCGATCAGATAAAACGGGATCGCCAGCATCGCGGCGGCGGCCGGCAGCGTGAACGCCATCGAGAGCGCGACGGCTTCATCAAGTGCGCCGCGCGCGCCGGGCTCGTCGCCCTCTTGCACCAGGCGCGAAAGCTTAGGCAGCATCGCAACGCCGACGGCGATGCCGATGAGCCCGAGCGGCAATTGGTAGAGACGATCAGCGACGTTGAGATAAGTGATCGCGCCTTCTTCGAATGAAGCCAGCGCTTGGCTCACCATAACGTTGATCTGCAATGCGCCGCCGGCAATCGCCGCAGGCGCGGCGAGCACGAAGAGACGCTTTACTTCGGGCGTCAGGCGCGGGAACGGAAAACTGAGCTTCGTGCCGGAGCGGTGCGCGCCCCACCACACCCAGAGCGCTTGCAGCAGTCCCGACACAGAAACGGCGACAATAGCGGCGAGCCCCGCGCGCTCCGGCGTATCGTGGACGAGCCATAGCGCGACGAGCTGGCAAAGATTGAACAGGATCGGCGCGGCGGCGGCGGCGAAGAAGCGGCCGTGCGCATTGAGAACGCCGGAAAACAACGTCGCCGCCGACATGGCAATGAGATACGGCATCGCCAGCTGCGTCAGCAGCGTCGCGAGCCGGAATGTCTCGGGATCATCGATGTAGCCGGCGAAGAGCGCGCGATTGATCCAGCTCATGAAGAAGATGGCGACTGCGCTCAGAACGCCGGTCATCAGCAACAGCACGGAGAGCGCTTGCGACGCCATGCGGTTGGCCGCTTCCTCGCCTTCAGCCGCGAGCATCTTCGAATAGACCGGCACGAAGGCTTGGCTGAACGCCCCTTCCGCGAACAAGCGGCGGAAGAGATTGGGGAACCGAAGCGCCGCGAAGAACGCGTCCGCCACCGGGCCGGCGCCAAGCGCCGCAGCCAGCGCCACATCGCGCACGAAGCCGAACAGGCGCGAGATCAGGGTCAAGCCGCCAATGACGGCGGTGTTGCGGGCAAGGCTCATGCGGGCGGGCGACTCAACGTTGACTGCAACGGGCGTAGCGCGGCGCTAACGCGCCGTCGAGGCGGGCGCCACAGCAAGCGGCGCCTTAGCCGGATCGGCCGGCGCGGCCGGTTCCGCGGCGCGGAGCACATCCTCCAACTTGGCGCGCACGGAGGCGATGCGGCGCGGATTGGCGATTTGTCCACCGCCCTCCTCTTCCTGGACATAAAAAACGTCCGAGGCTCGTTCGCCATACGTATCGATGTGGGCGCTGGCGATGGAGACTTTGGCTTCCGCGCAAACGTGCGCGAGATCGGCCAGCAGGCCGAGGCGGTCGCGGCCGGACGCTTCAATGACCGTGGCGTGGGGCGTGATCGCGTTATCGATGCGCACCCAGGGCTCGATCGTGAACGCGGCGTTGCGGCGCGATGGCGGCGCGGCGGGCGGCGCGGCGTGATCGTGGATTGCGGCGCGGGTGAGCTTTTGCGTCAGCGCTTCGAGCGCCCGCGGATCGTTGAGGCCGAACGGCTTATGGCCGGTGGTTTGGATCGAGAAGACGTCAAATGCCGCGCCATCTTTCGATGTGTGCGCGCGCGCGCCCACGATGTCGGCGCCGCTGGCTGAGATCGCCGAAGCAAGACTCGCGAACAGGCCGGCGCGGTCACCCGCATAGACCAGCACTTCGCTGACACCCTGCGCTTCGCGGATGCGCGCTGCGACATGGGGAATGGCGCGTTCGGTGCGCGCACGCATGACTTCGAGCGCATGCCATTTGAGCGCATCGGCGTCGTGGTTGAGCCAGTAGCCGTCATCGAGCGCATCGAGCCAGGCCTGCAGCACGTCCGCTCGGGCGCCGCCGATATCCTTGAGGAGCTGCGCCTTCGCTTCGCTCGCGATCTCCGCCAGATGCGCACGCACGCCCTCTTCGTCCGAACGGCCGCCGTGAAGTGCGGCCTCGGTGAGGCGATAGAGATCGCGAAGCAGCTGGCCCTTCCAATCGTTCCAGACATTGCCGACGGCACGGATATCGGAAACCGTGAGAACCAGCAGCAGGCGCAAGCGTTCGACGCTCCCGACGATCTTGGAGAATTGCGCGACCGTTCTCGGATCGCCGATATCGCGCTTCTGGGCGACGTCGCTCATCACCAGATGGTTGCCGACCAGCCAGCCGACGAGATCGACCTCTTCCTGCGGCAGGCCCAACCGCTCGCAGGCAGCCCGCGCCGATTTCGCACCTTCAACCTGCTGATCTCCGTCACCTTTGCCGGTGTCGTGCAGCAGCATCGCGAGATAGAGCGCGCGGCGGTTGATGATCTTCGGAAAGATATCGCTGGCGAGCGGGTGCTGATCCTTGTGACGCCCGTGCTCAATCTCAGACATCGCGTCGATCGCACGCAATGTGTGCTCATCCACCGTGTAGTGGTGGTACATGTTGAACTGCATCTGCGCGACGATGCGGCCGAACTCCGGCACGAATTTCCCGAGGACGCCAGCTTCGTTCATGAGGCGGAGCGCAGCGCCAGGGTGACGCTTGGATGTCGCCACCTCGAGGAACGCCGCGCGTGATTCAGGCTGCTTGCGCCAGGCCGGGCCAAAGGCGCGAACGCGGCGCGAGGCTTGGCCGAAGGCGTCCGGGTGGATGTCGAGGTCGAGCTTTTCGGCGATCTCGAAAAGGCGGAGCACATTCGACGGCGTGTCGAGCACCGCTTCGCTTTCCGTGTTGAGGCGGCCGCCATCAACGACAAACCCAGCCTCGACTTGCGCGGGGCGCTTGCGGCCATTGCTCAACAGACGCTGCAAGCCCTTCGGCGATTGCTTGGCATGATCGGCTTCAAGCCGCGCGCAGAGCGTGCGGGTGAGCGCGCCAACCTCCTTGGCGACAAGAAAGTAGCGCTTCATGAAGCGCTCGACGGCGCTGTTGTTCGCGCGCGCGCCATAGCCGAGACGCTTCGCCAGCTCCGGCTGCAGGTCGAAGGTCAGCCGTTCTTCGGCGCGGCCGGTAACGAAGTGCAGGTGGCAACGCACCGTCCAAAGAAATTCGAGCGCGCGGCGGAAGGCGTTGCGCTCTTCGTTGGTGAACACGCCGGCTTCGACGTAATCGCGCGGACGCTCGAAGCCATAGCGGCAACGCGCGAGCCAGAAGAGCGTGTGCAGATCACGCAGACCGCCCTTCCCTTCCTTGATGTTGGGCTCGACCATGTAGCGAGAGGCCCCGGCGCGCGCGTGGCGCTCATCGCGCTCCGCAAGCTTTGCGGTGATGAAGGCGGCGTGATCGCGATCGGCCACCTCTTTGCGGAACCGCGTGAAGAGCTCACTCGCAAGCGACTCATCGCCAGCGATGCGCCGCGCTTCGAGCAGCGCGGTTTGGATGGTGTGGTCCTCGCGCGCGAGCTTAAGACACTCATCGATGTTGCGGGAGGAATGGCCGACCTTCAGCCCCATGTCCCAGAGCATGTAGAGCATGTACTCGGTCACGCTCTCGTCGAAGGCCGTGGCCTTGTAGGCGCGTAGGAACAGCAGATCGAGGTCGGACGACGGCGCGAGCTCGCCGCGGCCGTAGCCGCCGACGGCGACAACCGCGAAACGCTCGCCCTCGGTTGGGTTGCGGGCCCGGAACATGTGCGTCGTCGTGTAATCGTAGAGCGCGGCGACCACTTCATCGGCCACCTGCGCAAGAAGACGCGCGACAGCCAGCCCGTTATCGCCGGCCTCCAGCCGCTCCTTCGCAACCATCCGGCCCCGAAACAATGCGCCATGGAGAAGGTTGCGAACGGCAGCGCGTGCGTTCTCGCCCTCGGCGGCGTAGGCCGCGCTGAGTTGCGCGCGCAGCCGGAGGCCGTCGACGACGTGTTCAATGCGGGCGGGTTTCAGCCGGGACGCGACCATCTCATTGCAATTTCGTCATTCTGGGGCGTCGGCGCCACTGTTTTGGGCTGTCATCTCTGACTTCTTGGTTATCCGCACGTCGAAACCTTGCCTCATTTCGCGGGCACAGCCACAAGTGTAACGGGAACGTTCGTTTCCGGGGAGTGCTGACGTATGCGCAAAAGCGGCAAGACCATCCGCCTCAATCCGGTGGACGATGATCATGTGACCGATCATCCAGCCCGTGCCGGCCTCGAAGCGATCATGGACCAGAAGCTCTTCGCCCAGCGCATCAAGAGCGAGCGCTCCTCGGCTTACTGGTTTGCGGCTTCGCTCTGGGGCGTTACCGGCCTCGTGCTCGGTGGCATCCTTGGCGCTTACATGATGTTCGTCGCGATGGACTCGTCGCTGCCGCTGGCTTCGGAAGCTGTCTCGCGCGGCATGGCGGTCGAGCAGGCGCGCCAGCGCGTTGACGAGCGCGATCCCGCCCTCAGAGATCCTGCTGAGACGCAGCCTTAAGCTTGTAAAGAAGCTCTAGAGCTTCTTTCGGCGACAAATGATCCGGATTGATGTCGTTGAGCGCTGCTTCCAGCGCCGACGGCGCATGTTCTTCCATCACCTGCGCGAACAGCGGCAGTTCATCCGCGATTTCCATGCGCGTTGAACCGCCGCTGGTTTCGAGGCGCTGCAGCACAGCTTTCGCGCGCTCGACGGCTGACTTCGGCAGGCCAGCCAGCTTCGCGACCTGAATTCCGTAGGAGCGATCGGCGGCGCCGGGCGCGACTTCGTGTAGAAAGACGAGGTCGCCTTTCCATTCCTTGGCGCGGAGATGCGCGTTGGCGCCAGCTTCGAGCTTGTCGGCGAGGCGCGTCAGCTCATGATAGTGCGTGGCGAACACGGCGCGGCACTTGTTGCCTTCGTGCAGATGCTCGGCAACCGCCCAAGCGATGGCGAGGCCATCGAAGGTCGCCGTGCCGCGGCCGATTTCATCAAGCACGACGAGCGCGCGTGAGCCGGCTTGATTTAGGATCGCGGCGGTCTCGACCATCTCGGTCATGAAGGTGGAGCGGCCGCGCGCGAGATCGTCGGAGGCGCCGACGCGCGCGAAGACGCGATCGACAATGCCGAGGCGAAGCTTGCGCGCGGGAACGTAGGCGCCGGCCTGCGCGAGAACGGCGAGTAACGCGATCTGGCGCAGATAGGTGCTCTTGCCCGCCATGTTCGGGCCGGTGACGACCATCAGGCGGGGGCCGGATTTTCCTTCAGCATCGAGACGCGCATCGTTCGGGGTAAAGCCCTGGCCGTCGCGACGGACGCCCTCCTCCACCACAGGGTGGCGCGCGCCTTCGGCCAGAAGCGCGGAGGTTTCGTCGATCTCAGGGCGCGTCGCTTGGGTTTCTTCGGCCCACTCAGCGACGCCAGCCGCCACATCGAGGGATGCAAGTGCTTCCGCTGCCGCACGGATCGGGGCTTCGATGGCGGCGGCGCGCGCGGCAAAATCCTTGAACAGCGCAAGCTCGCGCGCGAGCGAGGCTTCGCCGGCGCGAGAAATTTTGGCGTCAAGCTCCGCAAGCTCAGTGGTGGTGAAGCGGATTGAACCGGCATTGGTTTGGCGATGTATGAAGCGCGCGTTGAGCGGCGGCGACATCAGCGCCTCGGCCTGCTTGGTCGTCGCGTCGATGTGATAGCCGAGCACATTGTTGTGCTTGAGCTTGAGGCCGGCGATGCCGGTTTCTTCGGCGTAGCTCGCTTGCAGGGCGGCGATAACTTTGCGGCTGTCGTCACGGAGTGCCCGGGTGTCATCAAGCGTGGCGTCGTAGCCGGCGGCGATGAAGCCGCCGTCGCGGGCGAGCAGCGGCAGATCAGGCGCAAGGGCGCGGGTGAGCGTTTGCGCGAGCGACGCGCTCTCGGCGTGAGCGCTGAGCGAAAGCGCGGCGCAGGCGCGGGAGATTTCGGCCGGCGCCTCGGTGGAGAGCCCAAGGCAACGCGCGGCGGCGCGATCACCGGCGATGAGACCATCGCGCAGATTGGCGAGATCACGCGGTCCGCCGCGTCCGAGCGCGAGGCGCGTCAAGGCGCGCGCGAGATCGCCCGCGGCGCGGAGTTCTTCGCGGACGCCGTCGCGGCGATCGCGGGCGTCGAGGAAGAATTGCACGGCGTCGAGACGGGCATTGATCGCGGCGACGTCCGTCAGCGGGCGCGAGATGCGCTCGGCCAGCATGCGCCCGCCGGCGGATGTGACAGTGCGATCAACGCAGGCGAGAAGTGAGCCCTCCCTGCTCCCGCGCACGGAACGTTCGATCTCCAGCGCCGCGCGAGTGGCGGCGTCGATGGCCATGAACGCGCGCTCGGCGTTGCGGCGCGGCGGCATGAGGCGCGGCGCTGCACCGGCCTGCGTCAGCTCGATGTAATCGAGCAGCAAGCCCATGGCGCTGAGCTCGACGTTGCTGAAGTCACCGAAAGCATCGAGCGCGGCGACTTCGAACGTGGCCTTGATGCGCCGCGCCGCCGCCTTCGCATCGGCTTTGACCGCGGGGCGGATGGTGAGGGCGGCGCCGGTGATGCGCGCGGCTTCGTTGACGTGCTGAGCGTCAGAATCCGTAACGAGCAGCTCCGCAGGCGAAAGCGCGGCGATCTCTTCCTCGGCTTCGTGATGCTTGAACGACCTTGTTTCGAACGCGCCGGTCGAGACGTCGGCCCACGCAATCGCGGCGCCTTCGCCGGTGAACGCGACGGCCGCAAGCCGGTTGGCGGCGCGCGCGTCGAGCAGCCCGTCTTCCGTGAGCGTGCCCGGCGTGACGACACGGACGACACCGCGCTGCACGATCGACTTGCCGCCGCGCTTTTTCGCTTCGGCCGGATCTTCAAGTTGTTCGCAGACGGCGACCTTGTGGCCGGCACGAATGAGTTTCGAGAGGTAATTTTCCGCCTGATGCCACGGCACGCCGGCCATCGGGATCGGCTCGCCGCCGTGCTGGCCGCGCTTGGTGAGCGTTATGCCAACAGCGGCGGAAGCCTTCTCAGCGTCCTCGAAGAACAGCTCGTAGAAATCGCCCATGCGAAAGAAGAGCAACGCATCGGGGTGCTCTGCTTTGGCGGCGAGATACTGCGCCATGAACGGCGTCACTTTTGGCGCCGGGTGAGAGGAATCAGCCACGAGCCTCCTTTAGCGGGTCGGGCGACGGACTTCCATTGACGGACTGACCCTCAAAGCTAGGGTGCGGCTCAAATCTCCGCACATCTCGCGAGCCCCATGCCCCACTCCAAAAAAACGTTCACCGATGCCGAGGCGCTTGACTTCCACAAGCACCCAACGCCGGGGAAAATCTCGATCCTGCCGACCAAACCGATGGCGACGCAGCGTGATCTCTCGCTGGCGTACTCGCCGGGTGTCGCGGTTCCTGTGAAGGCCATCGCCGACGATCCGGACCTCGCCTACGATTATACCTCCAAGGGCAACATGGTGGCCGTGATTTCGAACGGTACCGCGATCCTGGGGCTGGGAAATCTCGGCGCGATGGCGTCAAAGCCAGTGATGGAGGGCAAGAGCGTTCTGTTCAAGCGCTTCGCCGATGTAGATTCGATCGACATCGAGGTGACGACGCAGGACGTCGAGGAATTCATCACCACCGTCCGCAACATTGGGCCGACGTTCGGCGGCATCAATCTGGAGGACATCAAGAGCCCCGAGTGCTTCATCATCGAGAGCCGTCTGCGGGACGATCTCGATATTCCCGTCTTCCACGACGATCAGCACGGCACGGCCATCATCGCGGCGGCCGGATTGCTCAATGCTTGCGAGCTCACAGGTCGGCGGCTTGAGGACATCAAGGTTGTCGTGAACGGCGCCGGCGCCGCCGGACTGTCTTGCATTGCGCTCATCAAGCAACTCGGCGTGCCGCATGAGAACGTTATCGCGCTCGACCGCGAAGGCGTTGTCTATCGCGGTCGAGAGAAAGGCATGGATCAATTCAAGTCCGTGCACGCGATCGATACCAAGGCGCGCACGCTCGCCGACGCGATGAGGGGCGCCGACGTATTTATGGGCCTCTCTGTCGCCGGCGCGGTGACGCAAGAGATGGTCAAGTCGATGGCGAAGAAGCCGATCATCTTCGCTATGGCCAATCCTGATCCGGAGATCACGCCGGAGGCCGTGCACGAAGTGCGCAAGGACGCGATCGTGGCGACCGGCCGTTCGGACTATCCGAACCAGGTCAACAACGTTCTGGGCTTTCCCTATATCTTCCGCGGCGCGCTCGATGTGCGCGCGCGCACGATCAATGAGGAGATGAAGGTCGCCGCCGCGCGCGCGCTGGCTGAGCTGGCGAAGCAAGACGTGCCAGATGAAGTGGCGGCGGCGTATCATGGCCGGCGGCCGAAGTTCGGGCCGGACTACATCATCCCCGCCCCCTTCGATCCGCGCCTGATCTCGGAAATTCCTCCCTATGTGGCGCAAGCGGCGATGGATACGGGCGTGGCCCGGAAGCCCATTCCCGACATGCAGGCCTACAAACACAGCCTCGCACAGCGCCTCGATCCGACTGCCGCGATGATGCAGCGCGTTCAGACCGTCGTGCGCCGTAAACCGAAATGCATTGTGTTCGCTGAGGGCGAAGAGCCATCCGTGATCCGGGCAGCCTATGCGTTTGGCGAACTCGGGCTTGGCAACCCGGTGCTCGTCGGGCGCGAGGAAACAGTGCGCGCGAACATGGCGAGCGTGGGCGTGCCGGATAACGCCGAACTCCAGATCGTCAATGCGCGGCTTTCGGAGAACAACGGCCTCTACGCGGAGTTTCTCTATAAGCGCTTGCAGCGCTTCGGCTTCCTACATCGCGATGCGCAGCGGCTGGTGAACCTCGACCGCAATGTGTTTGGCGCCTGTATGGTGGCGCTTGGCCATGCTGACGGGATGGTCACCGGCGTGACGCGCAACTATGCCACCGCGCTCGATGACATCGTGAAGGTGATCGACCCTGCCCCGCGCGAGCGCGTGATGGGCATGTCCGTTGTGCTGATGAAGGGCCGCACGTTGTTCATCAGCGATACGGCCGTGGCTGAATTTCCCGATCCGCCCGAGCTCGCGCAAATCGTCCTTCAATCGGCGGCGATGGCGAAGCAGTTCGGCGTGACGCCGCGTGTGGCGCTGATCTCGCACTCGACCTTCGGCAATCCGAAGATGGAGCGCTCGGAGAAAATCCGTGAAGCGGTGACGCTGCTCGATCGGCGCGAAGACGTCGAGTTCGAGTACGAGGGCGAGATGAATGTCGATGTCGCGCTCAATCCGGACATGCGCGAGCTTTATCCGTTTTCGCGGCTATCGGATGTTGCGAACGTGCTGGTGATGCCGGCGCTACACTCGGCCTCGATCGCCACAAGCCTGCTGACGACCGCAGGCGGCGCGACGGTGATCGGGCCGGTGCTGACCGGGCTCTCCAAGCCCATCCAGATCGCGCCGCTCGGCGGCACAGTGTCGGATATCGTCAGCTACGCGACGTTGGCCGCGTTCCAGGCGTCCGAAGCGAAGGGCGAAACCAAACCCTAGGCGGGCGCCGGCTCTTCCTTGGCTTCTTCCGTGGCTGGCGGTGTTTTGCGCATCACGGCCAGCGCGAAGATCAGCGCAAAGACACCGATGACCCCGGAATAGATGAAGAAGGTCATGTAACCGACGGCGAAGGCCTCGGCGGGCCTGTTATACTCCTGCGCGGCGTGCGCAAACGAATCTGGCGCGATGTTCGTGAACCAGCTGCGCAGCCAATTGCTCTCGCCCGCCGCCGCAGCCGCTGTCCCGCCTTCAACGATGCGGCCAGAGATCGCCGCGAGAATTTTGCCCGGCAACGCATAAAGCGATGAGAAGAGCGCGTATTGCGTGGCCGTGAAGCCTCGGCTTGTGAGGCTCGACATATAGGCAATGAGCGCCGTGCCAGCGATGCCGGCGGAGATATTGTCGATCGCGATGCACGCGTAGAGACCGGGCAACCAGGGACCAGTAAAAATCAGGCCGCTGAACGCGATGTTCGACAGTGGTTGAACGATAGCGCCAACGAGCAGCGATTTCAGCAGGCCGAAACGCGCGACCATCCAGCCGCCAAGGCCAACGCCGAGCATCGACATGACCACGCCGAATAGCTTCCGCGCGCCTGCAATCTCATCGAGCGAGAAGCCGACGTCGACGTAGAATGCCGTCATCAAATTGAGCACGAAGTCGGCGATGCGATAAACGCAGATCATCGCAAGGATGAGCATGCCAGTGCTGCCGTGACGCTTGAAGAAATCCTCGAGCGGCTCCTTCAGCGTTCCGGCGAAGTAAGCGCTCGGCCGCGACTTGAACATCGGATAGGTCGCGAAGCCGACGATGCCGAGACCGATCGCGACACCGAACACTTGCCAGACCGCGCCCCACGGCTTGCCGGTCCACCACTCGCTGAACCCAGCAACCGCGCCTTCCATGCCGACCCAAGGCAACATGAAAGCAAGTGGTTCGGCTTTGCCCGAGATGCCCGCGCCGATGAAACACGCGCCGAAAATGACAAGCGCAATGCGCAGCGTCCATTCCAGCGCCTCGACCCACGCCGGGGTCTGCTGTGGCGGAAATGGCTTGGGTTCAACGCCTTTTTCACGCGGCGCGAACATAACACCAAGCACGCCGATGCCCATGACGATCGCCATGGCAGAGTAAGAAGCGGTCCAGCCAATGCGTGAAGCAAGGAAGAGTGGCGCGGCGCCCGAGACGATTACCGCGAAGCGATAACCCCACTGATACATCGCAGCCATAATGCCCTGACGCTCAACCGCGGCGACTTCGATGCGCCATGCGTCAATGGCGATGTCCTGTGTCGCGCCGAAGAACGCCGTCATGGTCGCAAACACCGCGACCATGACAATGAGATTCAAATCCGGATCCGGCTGCACGGCGCCTTCGACGCCGCCGGCGACGGCGGCGGAGACGGTCGGCATGCTCGCGGCAATCATCCAGATGCCGAAGATCACGCCGGCTTGTGCCAGGAGCATCCACGAGCGGCGCTTGCCGAGAAGCTGGTGCAAGACCGGTATCTTCACGCGGTCGACGATCGGCGCCCAAAGAAATTTGATGGCGTACATGATCGTCACCATGCTGAAGAGCGTGATGACATCGAGCGGCAGCTTCGCCTGGCGCATCCAGGCGGACATGGTGTCGTAGAGCAGCAGGTTCGGCAGGCCCGCCGAGAACCCAAGCAACAACATGATGATGCTGCGTCTCTCAAGGAAAACGCTCAACGCTTCCCAGGTTGAACGCTTCGGCGCCGGGGCGGCTTCGGTTTCGGACATGCGTGCTCTCCGCCGCTCTTATGTGCTGGCGAACGTGGCGGGGTTCGGGCGCTCGGTAAAGCGGGCCGCGACTTGTAGCAGCCGGTTCGCGTCGATCGGTTTGGTGATGAAGTCGTCCATGCCCGCCTTGGCGGCATGGGCGCGCTCTTCATCGCCGGCGTCGGCCGTAAGCGCGATCATCGGCGCGGCGGCGGAAGGCCCTTCTCCGGCGCGGATGCGCTGCGCGGCCTCGAAACCATCGAGCCGCGGCATGCGAATGTCGAGCAAGATGAGATCAAAGGCGCCGGCCGAAGCCGCCGCTACCGCCTCTTCGCCGTCCTGCACGCTGGTGACGTTACAGCCGGCCTTGGTGAGCAGCGTGCGCGCGAGCAGCGCGTTGATCGGGTTGTCCTCCGCCAGCAGCACGCGAAGGCCGAGCAGCGGCCGCTCCACCGGCGCGTCCCGAACCACCTTGGGCGGCAAGCGCTCTGTCTCATCGCCGAGCGCGGCGCGGACACGTTCGACGAGCGAGCCTCTCCGCACGGGCTTCAGCGTATAGTGTTCGATCCCGGCGGCGCGGCACGCTTCGATGATTTGGCGTTGCTCTTGTGGCGCAAGTGCGATCACGGCGCGTGAACTGCGGCGCAGCGCGTCGATCTCTTCGCCATCGACGCCATCGTGCCAATCTAGCAGCACGATGTCGGCGTAGCCGCCGCGCTCAACCGGGATGGCGCCGAGCGAGATCGCGACGGCGCGTAGCGTTTGCGTGAGCAGCAAGGATGGGCTGACAACACACATGCGCACGCCGCTGAGTGACGGCGGCGGCTCGCTGTTGGGCGCTACTGCAAGCGGCAGCTCAACCCAAAAGCTCGCGCCGAAACCCGGACGCGACACCAGCCCGACCTCGCCGCCCATCGCGAGCGCGAGCTTCTTCACGATGGCCAAGCCGAGGCCCGCACCGCCGTGGCGGCGGTTTACGCCGGCGTCGGCTTGCGTGAATTCCTCGAAGATCAGCGCTTGCTTTTCCGGCGCGACGCCGGGGCCGGTGTCGCGCACGTTGAAGCGCAGCCGGCCATTGGGGCGCGGCGCCATTTCAATGACAACACCGCCCGTCTCGGTGAACTTCACCGCGTTACCGGCGAGATTGAATAGAATTTGGCGCAGCCGGCCATCATCGCCGACCACGCGCGTTGGCGCGTCGCCGCGCACGGATACGGCGATCTCCAAATGCTTGTCGCGCGCGCGCGGCGAGAGCAATTCGGCGACGCTTTGCATCGTCGCTTCCGGATCGAACGGCGCGGATTCGAGTTCGACACGGCCAGCTTCGAGACGCGAGTAGTCCAGGATCTCCGTGATCAGTTCGAGCAGCAACTCGCCCGATTGTTTGATCGCATCGACGTAGCTTTGCGCGTTCGGCTCCAGCTTTCCGGTTTCGAGTAAGCCGGCCATGCCAAGAATGCCGTTGAGCGGCGTGCGCAATTCGTGCGTGAGCGTGGCGAACAAGGTGGTCTTGGCGCGCAGCGCATCTTCAGCCGCGCGGACGTGACGGGTGATGTCGCGTGCGATGATGAGGCTAGCGCCATCGGGCAATTTGCGCTCGGCCCATTCGAACTGACGCCCGTCCGGCGCGGGCGCTTCGAAGCGGCGCTCGCCGCCCGCGAACTCCGGCGCCTGCGTCCTGCCCCATGGCGGACGCTGTGGGCCGATCCAATGTTTGAAGGTGGCGCGGAAGGTCGGATTGGCGCGCAACAACGCACCATCCGCCGCAAGAATTGCGACGGGATCGGGCAGTGCGTCGAAAGCATCGAACGCATGTGTGGCCGCGGGCTGACCCATGGCCCGATCAGAAGCTGCGGCGGTTAAGAAACCTTAGCGAAACCGCTCTGATCTGCGCTTGCCCACTGGCGTTTCAGGCTCAGCGCTTCGGCGATGTGGATACGCCGGAGCGTGTCTGAGCCGTCTAGATCGGCAATGGTGCGCGCGACCTTCAGCGTTCGATGGTAAGCGCGCGCCGATAGCGCCAGCGTTTCGGCCGCTTTCGAAAGCAGGGCCGCGCCAGGCGCATCCGGCGCCGCGACCCTCTCCAGCGCATCAAGCGCCAGCGTTGCATTGAGGCCGGCGCCACGCGCGGATTGCGCGTCACGCGCACGGCCGACACGCGCGGCGGCTTCGGCGGTGCCCTCCACGGGCGGCGGCAAGGTGAGATCGGCAGCGGTGACGGGCGGCACATCGAGCTGAATGTCGATGCGATCGAGTAGCGGGCCAGAGAGGCGTGCTTGGTACTCGATCGCACAGCGCGGGCCACGGCGGCAGGCGCCCGCGCCAGGCCCTCCTCCGCACCGGCACGGGTTCATCGCGGCGGCGAGCAGAATGCGCGCTGGGTATGTGACGTGATGGTTGGCGCGGGCGATCAAGACTTCACCCGTCTCGAGCGGCTGCCGCAACGCATCGAGGGCTTGCGAAGAGAACTCTGGTAGTTCGTCCAGGAAGAGCACGCCTTGGTGCGCGAGACTGATTTCACCCGGCTTTGCGCGCAATCCGCCGCCGACAAGTGCGGCCATCGAGGCGGAATGATGCGGCGCACGGAAGGGCCGCGTACGCGTGAGACGGCCGCGTTCAAGCAATCCTGCAACCGAATGCAGCATCGAGACTTCGAGCAATTCCTCTGATGAAAGCGGCGGCAAAAGGCCCGGCAAACGTTGCGCCAGCATCGATTTGCCGGCACCTGGCGGGCCAACGAAGAGAATGTTGTGTGCGCCGGCTGCTGCGATTTCGAGGGCGCGTTTGGCTTGCTCCTGCCCGCGCACATCGCGCAAATCCGGCACGCTCGCGCCTGAAATCAAATCCCCGCGCTCCGGCGGCTTAATCGAAGCACCACCGCGGAAGTGATTGACGAGCGAAAGCAAAGATGGCGCGGCGATTACTTCGCCGCCCGCCCACGCCGCTTCAGCGCCGCATGCTTCGGGACATAAAAAGGCTGAGTCCATCGCGTGGGCCGCCATCGCCGCGGGTAGCGCACCTGGCGCCGGCGCAAGCGAACCATCGAGACCGACTTCGCCGAAGCACAACACGCCATCGAGCGCGTCATGCGGCAGCGCGCCGATGGCGGCCATCATCGCGAGCGCGATCGGCAGATCGTAATGCGTCCCCTCTTTCGGCATGTCGGCAGGCGCGAGATTGACGACGAGGCGCCCAGCCGGAATCGCGAGACCGATGGACGCAAAAGCAGCGCGGACACGCTCGCGCGATTCAGAGACGGCCTTATCGCCCAGGCCGACAATGACGATGCCAGGCGTGCCGCCCGTCATCTGCACCTGAACCTCGACGGGGCGTGCTTCGAGTCCGGCAAAAGCTACGGTGGTTGCGTTGGCGCAGGTCTGCATCGCGACCGCCCTTTATCCACAAGCGATGCGGG
>CAYUOC010000038.1:0-5993 GCA_964446305.1 uncultured Terricaulis sp.
TGCGGGCCGCAGATCGGCGAGCTGGAGCGTGGTGAAGAGGGCCGCGTTGTTCGTGTGTTCGCGGGTGACACGCTGCTGCTCGAAGACGGCACGCGCGTTTTCCTGGCCGAAATCGATGCACCCAGCGGCGACGCGCCGTACGCGGCGCAATCACAAGGTGAACTCGAGGCGTTGGCGCTGCATCGGGAAGTTCTACTCACTTATGGCGGCGAACGGCGCTGGGTTGGGCGCCCGCGTGAGGGTGAGGATACGCCGCGCGAAGCCGCGATCGCGCATGTGTTCGTCAAGAGCGAAGGCGGGCGCTGGTTTTGGTTGCAGCACGAGCTCGTATCGCGCGGCGCGGCCTATGTCCGGGCGCGGGCGAACAATCATGCACGCGTGGACGAGCTTCTGGCGCTTGAGCAGCGCGCGCGGGAGGCCGAACGTGGACTGTGGGCTCAGCGCGTGTATCGCCCGCTGACTGTGCGTACGGCTTCGACCACGGCGATCGAAGCCAACGCGAACTGCCTCAGCGGCGCGGCGCCCTTCCGGATTGTCGAAGGCCGTGTCGCGGACGCGCGCGCCTTTGAGCGCCGCGCTTCGTTGCGCATGGAAGGCGCGGACGAGCCGCCCTTCTCTCTCGTGGTGTTCGGCGACAATTTCGCGAACTGGGACGGGCCAGATTTGGGCTCACTCACTGGCGCCCGCGTGCGCGCTCGGGGCCCGCTGGGAATCTATCGCGACGAGCCGCAGCTCTGCCTGGAGCACTCAAGCCAGCTGGAAATGCTGACTGACTAACCGACGTAACCCGCAGCCACCGGATCGCCGACGCGCGCGATAAGGGCGCGGCGGAGCTTTTCCAGCGCGTTGCCCTCGATCTGGCGGACGCGCTCCTTGGAAATGCCGAGCCGTTCGCCAAGCGCTTCGAGCGTCACTGCATCTTCCTCAAGCTTACGCTCGCGGATGATGAGACGCTCGCGGTCCGAAAGTTCGCGCATCGCGTCCTGCACGAGTTCAGCACGCGCGGCGCTATCGTGCGCTTCCATCACGTCTGCCTCGGGACCGGCGGCGTCATCGGCGAGCAGGTCTTGCCACTCGCCGTCGCCCTCGTCGGTCAGCGGTGCGTTCAGAGAGCGATCCGGCGCGGAGAGGCGCGACGCCATGGACTGAACATCGTGCTCCGGCACGCGCAGCGCCTTGGCGACTTTCGACGTGGCTTCCGGGCTCATCACCGCGTCGCCGACATCACCGATGCGCGCGCGCAGGCGGCGGAGGTTGAAGAAGAGAGACTTTTGCGCCGAGGTGGTGCCGGTGCGCACGATCGACCAGTTGCGCAGCACAAAATCCTGCATCGCTGAGCGGATCCACCAGGAGGCGTAGGTCGAGAACCGCACCTCGCGATCCGGCTCGAATCGCATCGCCGCCTGCATGAGGCCGACATTCCCCTCCTGCACCAGATCGCCAAGCGGCAAGCCGTAGTGGCGGAAGCGCGAGGCCATGGCGACGACCAGGCGCATGTAGGCCATGGTCAACTCGTGCAGCGCATGCTCGTCGCGGTCATCGCGCCAGGCACGAGCCAGCTCCCGCTCGTGATCGGCTGCAAGCATCGGCTTCTTCATCGCAGCGCGCAGGAAGCGCTGAGCGCCGCGTTGAAGTTCGGAGGTTTCGGAAAGCGCCATATCTAAGTGTACGCTCCAGCTGGTGACAGGATCACACGCGCGGCGCGCTTGGCGCGACGTGTTCAGATCACGAACGCTTGAACAGGCGGTTTGGCGCCAAAGAAAAAGGCCGGGCATGCAGCCCGGCCTTCTCCGTAATCAGTTTGGGCCGACTAAGCGGCGGCTTGCGCCTGCTTCTTCGAGGCCAGCGAGGCGGTCAGCTTCGCAACCGCGTCATCGCGCGTGACCTTTTCCACGGCTGCGAGTTCGCGGGCCATCCGGTCCAGGGCGCTCTCATAGAGTTGGCGCTCGGAATAGGATTGCTCCGGCTGGTCGCTGGCGCGGTGAAGGTCGCGGACCACTTCGGCGATCGAGACGAGATCGCCCGAATTGATCTTTTGCTCGTATTCCTGAGCGCGGCGGCTCCACATCGTGCGCTTGATGCGGGCGCGGCCTTGCAGGGTCTTCATCGCCTGATCGACAACTTCACTCGACGCGAGCGCCCGCATACCGCACGAACGCGCCTTCGTGGTCGGCACGCGCAGGGTCATCTTGTCCTGCTCGAACGAGATCACGAACACGTCCAGCGCGATGCCGGCCACCGATTGCTGCTCGACGCCCATCACACGGCCAACGCCGTGGGCCGGATAGACGATGTGGTCACCCGGGCGGAAAGCAATCGACGGTTGGGCGGTTTGCATATTCGGATACTCCGTGTCCCACAGGTTGTTCTTCGGACAACTGGTGTCTTTCCGTCGCGTCACAACCACTCACACAAGGCAAAAAGACCCGTTAGGCCCGTTTTTGACCCCGTGTTCCCCTAAACCGAGCGGAATTATCGCGTTTGGATCGATCCAATTGCCAGGAACGCGCACGCGCGCTCCCATTTGTGGAACATGTATACCACAGTTTTCGGCGATTTTAAAGCGGGGCCGTCAGACAAGATCAGTCGCCGCTTCCGGGCTCTGAACTAAAGTATTTCTCGAATTTACCCTTCTCGTCCTTGAAGGTGTCGGCGTCCGCGGGCGCCGTTCCTTTGACGGTAATGTTCGGCCAGACCTTCGAGAACTCGGTGTTGACCTTCAGCCACTTTCCGTCCGGCTCATCTTGGCTGTCGGGCTTGATCGCATCGACCGGGCATTCCGGTTCGCAGACGCCGCAATCGATGCACTCGTCCGGATGGATGACGAGGAAGTTCTCGCCCTCATAGAAGCAGTCGACCGGGCAGACCTCGACGCAGTCCATGTATTTGCAGCGCACGCACGCGTCGGTGACGATGTAGGTCATTGGTCCGGTTCCGCTTTACGCGCTGAAATGACGAGAGCGGCCGCGAACGTCAAGCGAACGCATCTGCGTCAAGTTCGCTGTAGAGCGTCCGCGCCTCTGCCGCGGGGCCGCGGCGAACGCCGAGTGCTTCAACTCTGATCGCGATGAGATTGCCGCCCTGCGCGAACAGCAACGCATCGCCAGGCTCGACCTCGACAGAGGGCTTCTCCAGCCGCCGCGGCACGCCGTCATGGACAAGACGAACGCCGCCTTCCGAGACGAGCCGTGACGCCGCAGCCCGCGTCTTCACGAAGCGCGCGCGAAAGAGCCAGACATCGATGCGTTGCCGCTCGCTCAAGACGGTCCGCCCCGGCGCCGCCGCGGCGGCGCGTTGGTGGGCGGCAACAGGTTGGCGAGCGCGGAGAATGCATTGTCGGTGGGCGCGCGGGCCTTGCCTTTGCGGCGCGGCGCGGCGCGGCGCCAACGCCTCGGCGCACCCTCCTCGCCGGGCGCCTGGCGATAGCCGAGCGATTGCAGCACGCCAGCGAGATCGCGCACGGGGCGGCCGATCAAGCGCGCAAGCGCAACGTCGCTTGGCGGCGCCTCACTCTCGAGCGCTTCGGCAAGCTTTTCGACCAGGTCCAGCCGCACGGCGATGTGTCCGCAGGCGCGATAGCCGGCGGCGGCGCACTCGCCCCACTCGCGCCTGTGTTCGAGCGGCGTAGAGAGTGCGCCGGGCCGCGCGAGAAACAGCGATTGCCCCGCGTTCGGATGCGCGGCGCGCCAGAGCAGCGCCAACGTGTGTGCAGCACGCGGCTTCACCAGCGCGGGCAAGAACACAGTGTGGCGGCCAATGCGGACGCCATAGCGGCGGAGGGCATTGCAGGCGGACTCGCTCATATGATCAAGGTCGCCATCGGCGCGATCGAGCGCGCCGGCGTTTTCGATCAAGCGGAAGGCCAAACCGCGGGCGTCCGGCGGCAAACGCCCGTCGCGCCATGCATTCTCGAGCGCCATCAGCGGGCGCAGATCATGCGCGACGAGCTGCGCCAGCCAAAGCTCCAGCCTTTCGCGGGCGGCGTTGCGTTCAAGATCAGAGGCCTGTTCGCCGCCGATCAACTCCAGCCGCGGCTTCAATACCGGCGCGCCTTGCGCGAGCTTGGCCACCGCCGCGCGGCCAACATGGATGCGGCCGTCGCGTCCGAGTGTGATCTCTTCATCCGAGGCGTGCGCGATCTGCGCCAATCGGCGCGACACTTCCGGCCGCAGCGCGCGAAGCGCGGCGTTGCGCACGGCCTTGCCTTCCAGGCCCGACGACGTCCGCGGATCGGGCTTGAACTCCAACCCATCGAGCTGACCCACGAAATGGCCCTCGACCGAAACCTCGCCCTCCTCGGTGATCCCCGCCAACAGCGCATCTTCGCGCTTAAGCCCCTTCAGCAACGCACTGGTGCGGCGATCGATAAAGCGCTGCGTCAGCGCTTCGTGCAGCGCGTCGGAGAGCTTGTCTTCGACTTCGCGGGTCTTCGCGCGCCAATCCTCCGCATCTTCCAACCAGTCGGAGCGGCTGGCGGCGTACGTCCACGTCCGGATGTGGGCGAGCCGCGATTGCAGCACATCAAGATCGCCCGCGGTGCGATCCAGCTTTTCAATCTCGGCGCTTACCCAAGAGCTCGGGACCAGACCTTTCGGCGTCACGATGTGACCAGCAATGCGGAGCGCCAGCTGAACGTGCTCGTCCTTCGAAAGCTTGCGGAAGTCCGGCAGCTGACAAGCTTCCCAGACGCGACGCACATCTTCGGGCGCACGCACGCGGTCCATCAGATCGGAATCATCCAACGCGCGGCGCAACACCAGTTCGTCATCGGCGCCGCGGACGCGCAGCAGGCCATTGCGGTTCGGCGGCGTTTCCAGCGAAGCGACGAGCGTCTCGATGCTGTTGAATTTCAGCTCCGAGCTACGCCACTGCACGGCCTCGATTGTCTCGAACTCATGCGCCTCCACGCGTTCGACAATCTCTTCGTCAAAGGGCTCGCACTCACCTGTTTCACCGAACTGGCCGTCGCGCGTGAAGCGCCCGGCGCGGCCGGCGATTTGGGCGATCTCGTCAGGCCGCAGATCGCGCCAGGAATGGCCGTCGAATTTGCGCCGCGAGGCAAAAGCGACGTGATCGACGTCCATGTTGAGGCCCATGCCAATCGCGTCAGTGGCAACGAGGAAATCCACCTCTCCGCTCTGGTAGAGATCAACCTGGGCGTTGCGCGTGCGCGGGCTGAGCGCGCCCATCACCACCGCGGCCCCGCCGCGATGGCGGCGGAGCAATTCGGCGATCGCGTAGACTTCATCCGCTGAGAACGCGACGACCGCCGAACGCTTCGGCAGCTTGGTGATCTTCTTCGGCCCGCCATACGCCAGCGTCGACATCCGCTCGCGGTGCGTGATCTCCGCGTCCGGCAAGAGCTTCTTGATCATCGGCCGCATCGTGTCGGCGCCCAAGAGCATGGTCTCGCCGAAACCACGCGCGTTCAGGATGCGCTCGGTGAAGACATGGCCGCGGTCGAGATCGCGGGCGACCTGGATTTCGTCGATGGCGACGAACTCGACTGCCTTATCGAGCGGCATCGCCTCGACGGTGCAGACGAAGTAGCGCGCGGTTTCCGGGACGATCTTCTCTTCGCCAGTGATCAAAGCCGCCAGCGCCTCGCCCTTAGCGGTGACCACGCGGTCATAGACCTCCCGAGCCAGCAGCCGCAGCGGCAAGCCGATCATGCCGCTGGCATGACCCAGCATGCGCTCGATCGCGAGATAGGTTTTGCCGGTGTTGGTTGGTCCCAGGACGGCCTTGGTCCTGGCGCGCGCAGTCATGCAGCGACGATGGGTCCCGGCGATGGCGAATTCAAGCCGGAGCCTCTCCGGAATGACCTATGGGCAATATTACTTGGAGTTGTTCGAAAAGAAGAGAACAAGAACGAATCACTTGAGAATCAGCTCGATTGATTCGTTCTTGCGCCGTTCACGGCCATATCTTGTGTTTAATACATAAGTAACACACAAGACTTCCCTATCCGCTCACCAGTGGATCTCGAAACA
>CAYUOC010000038.1:6093-10057 GCA_964446305.1 uncultured Terricaulis sp.
GCCTATCCGCCGCCCGCAACTCTACTACAAGGCGAGTCATGCACGTTCAAGTTGTATTAGCGAAGCCGGGTCCCATTGACCGTGAGCCTGCGAGCTTCGAGGCGAACGACGCCCACGCCGTCCGTGGGCATCTCGATCGTCACAGGCGCCCACATGCCGCTCTCGGTACGCGCCAACAGGAACGTTAGTGTCGCTGGTTCTTGCGGGTCGCCGAAGCCGGCGATCGGGCGGAATTGGACGCGGCAGCGCACGCCAGGGCCGCGATAAGCGCGGCTGTTGATGGTCACGTTGCCGTTCGGGGTCAGCACAAAATCGAAGCGGGCGCGGCCGTCCATGTAGATGCGGAGCGTGCGCGCGCAGGGATCGCCCGAGGCTGTCGCCATGGCGGCGATGGCGGTGATCTGATCGATCGTATTGCGGCGCTGTTCTTGGGTGGCCGGCGGGTCGCCCATATTGGCCGGACCTGGCGTGGCGGTGGTGACCACGTCATTTGCACTGAAAGCCGCTCGAATTTGGCGGCCGTTGGGCCGGTCTTCGCGGCGGCGGCCGCCCTGGTGGGTGTATTGAGTGGGGCGCAGCGTGCCATCGGCGGCGACGGTGCCGGTGACGCTATAGGTGTAGTCCTGGCTGCGGTTGAGCGCCGCCCCGACCCAGCCCTTCATCTCGCGATTGGCGCTGGCGGTGTAGGTCGAGCCTGTTTGGTTGAAATTATAGGTGAAATCACCGGCCTCGACGCCGCGGGCGTGGACCGAATAGGTCGCGACGAACGTCCGGTTCGCGCCAGTTTGCGCCGTGGCCGAGCTGGCCATGGCGGCCATGCCGATCGCGAAAAGGAGGCCTTTGGCAGCGCCGAACGTCCTCATAGTCCCACACCTTCCTGCTTACGAAGCGGGCTAACTCATAAAGGGCGCCCACTGATCCAGACATGAACCAAATGGGGCTGTTTAATGGAATGGGCTGCCGTATGACGCGATTCCCAGGCCCCGTCGCCTTGACCCTGGCGGGGCCTTCGCGTAAGCGTCCGCGCTTCATTTTCACTGGTTTTCCGAGAGTCCCATGTCCCGCCGTTGCGAACTGACCGGCATCAACCGCCAGATCGGCCACAAGGTCAGCCACTCCAACATCAAGACCAAGCGCGAGTTCCAACCGAACTTGGTCAACGTGACGTTGGCGAGCGATGCGCTGGGCCAGAACTATAAGTTTCGCATCACGGCCGCGGCGCTGCGCACCGTCGATCACCGCGGTGGTCTCGATCAGTTCCTGCTGAAGGCTGACGAAGCCGAGCTCTCGACGCGCGCCGCCAAGATCCGCCGCGACCTGAAGAAGAAGCTGGCCGAAACCGCCGCCGCCTAATCGGCCGCCGGCGTTTCAATCACATCGAAAGCAAGCAAGAGCGTGCGTTGCTGCGCGCTCTTATTGTTATCCGACACGATGTAGATGCGTGTCGCGCCATCGGGCATGCGCACGGCTGAGATGCCTTCGAAGTTGTCGGTCGGAAATGGCGGCGCGATCGACGCAAGAAGTTCCGGCTCAACGGCGCCGTCTGCGCTTGGCGGCGCGAAGCGGGTGATGCGTGCGCGCGGGCCAATCACCGGCGCATAGAAACGCTCTAGCGCAACGAAGCCGCCATCGGGCGCGCGATCGAGGCCCGTGAGCGAGAAGCCGCCGCTCAGCGGATACGAGAAGCGCGACGTGACGGGCGTCCGCTCAGCAAGCGGCGCAAGCCAAAGCTGCGTCAACGGCTCTCCGCCGCCCTCCGCGCCCGCGAGCACCGCTTCATCCATCGCTGCAAGCGCTTCCATGCCCGCATTTTCCGGCAGACGCGCCGCGCCGTCCAAACGCGGCCCCATTACTGCCGCGCCGAACGGGCCGTCGCGGTTGAGATCGTAGATCCGAATAACGTGCGTGCGCTCGAAGCTCACCGCGAAGCGACCGTCCGCCAATTGCGCCAGACCTTCGGAATCCGACTCGCGCTTGGTGCGAAGCACCCGTCCGCGCTCATCGCGCATCAAGGCAGCGCGCACATTGGTGAAACCGTTGAGATTGCCCTGCTCGTCAAAGGTGAGCCGCGCTTCGATCCAATCGCCCTCATCGCTGATGGCAAGAATGCGCGCGCCATCGAGCACCTCGATGGCCGAGAGGCCCACGAACATTGGATTGGAACTGCGCAGCTCAATGCCGCCACGATAGATCAAGCGGCCCACCGTCTCGACGCCAGCATCGACCGGGATGACTTCGACCGCCACCTCCTCCCATTGATCGGCGTCGATGGACGCGTGCGGTGACTCGCATGCCGTGAGCACCAGCGCGCACAGCGTCGCGGCAAGAAAGCGGATCACAGCGCCGCCTGCGCGGCGCGTTGCTTCAATTCGCGGGGCGAGCGTGGCGGCGGATTGTCGTCCCCGGCTGGTTCATCGAATAGCTCAGCCAGTTTCTCCGTCATCACACCCCCCAGCTGCTCAGCGTCTGTGATCGTCACGGCGCGCTTATAGTAGCGGGTCACGTCGTGGCCGATGCCGATGGCGATCAGCTCTACCGGCGAGCGGGTCTCGATCCAGTGGATCACGTTGCGCAGATGGCGCTCGAGATAATTTCCCGGATTGGCCGAGAGCGTTGAATCATCCACCGGCGCACCGTCGCTGATCACCATCAGCATGCGGCGTTGCTCGGGGCGCTCAAGCAAGCGGCCGTGGGCCCACATCAACGCTTCGCCGTCGATGTTTTCCTTCAGCAGACCTTCGCGCATCATCAGGCCGAGATTGCGGCGCGCACGACGCCACGGCGAATCCGCGCCTTTATAGATCACATGTCTCAGATCGTTGAGCCGCCCCGGTTGCGGCGGACGCTCCGCCTTCAACCACGCATCCTTGGATGAGCCGCCTTTCCACGCAATGGTGGTGAAGCCGAGAATCTCCACCTTCACGCCGCAACGCTCAAGCGTGCGCGCCAAAATATCAGCGCACAACGCAGCCACCATGATCGGCCGCCCGCGCATCGAGCCCGAATTGTCCAGCAGCAGCGAGACGACCGTGTCCTTGAACGGCATGTCCTCTTCTTGCTTGAACGACAATGCCGCCATCGGATCGATGATCACGCGCGTTAGCCGCGCGGTGTCCAGCAGCCCTTCTTCGAGATCGAAGCTCCAGGCGCGATTCTGCTTCGCCATAAGCCGGCGCTGAAGACGGTTGGCGAGCCGGCCAACCACGCTTTGCAACGGCTTCAGCTGCTGATCGAGATAATTGCGCAGCCGCGCCAGCTCTTCCTGCGGGCAGAGATCCTCGGCGCTGATCACTTCGTCGAAAGCGCGCGTGAACACTTTATAGTTGGCGTTGGGATCGTCCGGCTCATTGCGTGGCTTCGGCCGCATCGGCTTTTCGCCGGGGTCGTCCATCTCTGTGTCTTGCTGATCGTCGGCGTCGACATCGGCTTCGACGGAAATCGTACGTTCGTCGTCGGTTTCGACGTCGCCGTCGATCATCTCCATCTCGGCGGGCGCCTGGTCTTCCATGTTATCTTCGCCGTCAGAATCGTCGCTCTGAGGCGGCGGCGGCTCGTTGCCCGCAGCTTCGTTGTCGTCGTCGTTGGTTTCCTCGACGCTGAGCTCATCGCCCATGCCGAGGTCGTTCAGCACATTGCGGAATTGCAGCGCGAATTCGCGCTGGTCATCGATGACGGCCGCAAGCTTATCGAGATCGGCACCTGCGTTTTTCTCAATTTCGTTCCGCCAGGCATCCACGAGCGCTTTTGCGTTCGGTGGCGGCGCAAGACCAGTCAGGCGTTCACGCACCATCAACGCGACAGCGTCCGCGAGCGGCGCGAGGCTGCGATCCTGCATGCGCGATGCGCCGCGGCGTTCAAGCGAGTCCGTCAACGCTGCCGTGAGGTTTCCGGACACGCCCTTCAATGCGTTGGCGCCGAGCGATTGCACGCGCATCTCTTCGACAGCGTCAAACACCGCGCGCGC
>CAYUOC010000038.1:10157-14727 GCA_964446305.1 uncultured Terricaulis sp.
TGGCGCCGAGCGATTGCACGCGCATCTCTTCGACAGCGTCAAACACCGCGCGCGCTTCCGCGCCCTGAGGCCGGAGCTTTGCGTGGGCGCGATCGTCGTGGTGCGCCAGGCGCAACGCCAGCGCATCGGCCTGACCGCGAATGCGCTCGGCTTCGGGATCGGAAATCACCCGCGGCGGATGCGGCAGCACGATCTTGCCCGGTGACAGACGCGGACCCTCGGCGCCGAAGGTCACCTCAAGCTCCTCCTCCGCGCCAGCAAGCGCGCGCGTCGTCTGCGCCAGCGAGCGCTTGAAGAGTTCGGCCGGGGTTTCCTTGGCGGACATTAAATCCAGACTAGATCGTTCCGACCTGACGTCCGTCCATCTGCGATCTATTGCAGCTTGGGCAACGGCGATAAGACGCCATCAGATTCAGATCAGATTTGCCGCAGGTTCCGCAATACCGTCGACCGCACGGACACTCGGTAACTGTGCTCTTCTTTGTGCTCGAACAAGCGGGGCAAGAGGCAAAGTACTCCATGGCGCTAAGCCACCTTCACCCGCGTAGCCGCCTCAGGCAGGTCCGCGCCGAACGCACGCTGGTAGAACTCAGCCACGGTCGGGCGTTCCAGTTCATCGCACTTGTTCAGGAACGTCATCCGGAACGCGAGGCCGACATCGCCGAAAATCTCTGCGTTCTGCGCCCAGGTGATGACCGTGCGCGGGCTCATCACGGTGGAGATATCGCCGTTCATGAACGCATTCCGCGTCATGTCCGCAACGCGGACCATCGCCATGATCGTGCGCTTGCCTTCCGGATTGTTGTAGGTCGGCGCCTTGGCGATCACGATTTCCGCCTCTGCGTCGTGATCGAGATAGTTGAGCGTCGTCACGATCGACCAGCGGTCCATCTGGCCTTGGTTGATCTGCTGCGTGCCGTGATAAAGCCCGGTGGTGTCGCCCAAGCCGATCGTGTTCGTCGTCGAGAACAGGCGGAAATACGGGTTGGCGCTGATGACGCGGTTCTGATCGAGCAGCGTGAGCTTGCCGCTCGCTTCCAGCACGCGCTGAATGACGAACATCACGTCCGGGCGGCCGGCATCGTATTCATCGAAGCAGATCGCCACCGGGCGCTGCAGCGCCCATGGCAACATACCTTCGCGGAACTCGGTGACCTGCTTGCCGTCCTTCAAGACGATCGCGTCCTTGCCGACGAGATCGATACGGCTGACGTGGCTGTCCAAATTGATCCGCACCATCGGCCAATTCAGCCGCGCCGCCACCTGCTCGACGTGCGTCGACTTACCGGTGCCGTGATAGCCCTGCACCATGACGCGCCGGTTGTGCGCAAAGCCCGCCAGGATCGCGAGTGTGGTCTGGGGATCGAAGCGGTAGGCCGGATCGATCTCAGGAACGTATTCCGTCTTCTTCGAGAAGGCGGGCACCTTCATGTCGCTCTCGACGCCGAACTCGCGGGCAGAAATTGTCTTGTCCGGCTTGGCGGAGAGGAGATCGTCAGCAGCAGTCATGGGGAAGAAATGGCCTTGGAGGAGATTGGAAGCCAGCTTACCGCGCCGCAGCGCGTCAGGAAAAGCGGCAATATGACGAGTCGCTCAGACGAGGCCGCCGGCCTTTAGCGTCTGATAGGCCTTGATTGCCTTTTGCAGGTTCTGCTCTGCCCCACGGTCACCGCCGTTGGAATCCGGGTGCCAGCGTTTCACCAGCTCCGCGTACTTGGCGCGGATCTGAGCCTTGGTTGCGTTTTCCTCGAGCTCCATGGCCTCAAGCGCCAGCGCTTGGAGGCGCGTCAACCGGCGGCGCGCCTTGACCGGAGCAGCGCCCGGATCGCCGCCAAACATGCCGAATGGATCGGAAGCGCCGCCCACGCCCTTGCCGCGGCCGGCGGCGGCGAGCCGATCGCCCCGTCCGCCCCGGAATGTCCAGGTCGGGCGATGGCCGATTTCTTCCTTCTTACGATAGTCGTCGAGTTCGGCGTCGGTCATGCCCTTAAAGTAATCCCACCGCTTATTGTACTCAGCGGCGTGCGAAGCACAGAAATGCCAAAACTGGTTGGCGTGCTCGCGACTCTTCGGCGCGCGATGGAGCCCAGCGCTCTTACATCCTATATGATCACAGGGGCGCTCTTCCGGCTCACGCGCCTTCGTCGCCGCGTCAGGCTTCTTGACGCGGATGTCGATGAACTTGGGGCGATAGGCGAAAGTCTCGGACATCGGATGGACGATTATGGGCGCCAGAGGTTAAGCGGACAAGGAATTGACAGACCACAAAACGCATCTTTCGCGCGCTTCGCGCATTGAATCGCAGCTGCGCGAACGGTTTGCGCCTGTTCACTTTGTCTTGACAGATCAATCAGCGTCGCACGCTGGCCATGCCGGCGCGCGTCCGGGTGGGGAAACGCACTATCACCTTGCCATGCACGCGAGTGCGTTCGAGGGACTCTCCCGCGTCGCGCGCCAACGCTTGGTTTACGACACACTTCGTGAAGAATTTGACACGGGCTTGCACGCTTTGACGCTCGTCCTCAAAACACCAGCTGAGGTGTAAGTTCGCGGCGTGGGGAGCGGGATGCTGCGGCAAATATTGGCATGGACCGCCGCTGTGATAGCGGGTGTTACGCTCGGGCTGGCATCGGCCTGGGCGGCGCTGGAGTTCGGTGGTTCGGCTTTCACCGAGCGCTACGGCAATTGGGTGCACAGCCGCGCGGCGGGGTCCTCGGCCGCCGATCCCTACACACGCGCAATCATCGCGCGCGCGGGGCTCTTGGCGCTGTCGGCGCGCGAGGCGGTATATTTCTCGCTCGATCAGGACGAGCAGGGCCGCCCGCTCAGCGAAAGCTGCATCTATGAGATTCAGGGCCGCCCCCTGGATGCGCGCTGGTGGTCCGTGACGCTCTACGCCGACGACAATTTCCTGGTTCAGAACTCGGACCGGGCACACTCCGTCGACGCCTCGCGCGCCGGCAACAACGCGCCTTGGGCGATCCGCATCTCCCCCGTTCGCGGCGACGCGACGCACTGGCTCTCCTCACGCGAGGCGCGGCGCGGCTTCATCGTCATGCTGCGCGTCTATAATCCGCAGCGAGATTTCCGGCCGAGCGAGCAATCGCTGCCAGTCCTCACCACCGTTTCCTGTGCGGGAGAGCGGTCATGAGCTGGGGCAAGTACATTCTAGGCGCGCTCGTCATCGCGGCGCTGGTGCATTTGGCGGCGGTGTTTGCGGCGCCACGTCTTCTGATGAACGTCGCCATCGAGCGTATCGGCGCTGCCGGCGTGAACACCTGGCACATCAGCGAGCGTGTCACGGCCGCGTCGCGCCAGATCGTGCGCCCCTCGCCCGACTTTGCCTATTCAGCCTGTGTCTTCGATCTCACCGATGGGCCGGTCATCATCACGGCGACACCGTGGGACGATTACTGGTCGCTCTCGCTCTACGCCGCCAACAGCGACAATTTCTTCGTCATCGATGACCGCGAAGCGCATTATGGCGCTGAGATCACGTTGGTGCAGCGGGGCGCGGCGCATCCCGAAGGGGCATCGATGACGATCGAAAGTCCAAGCACGCGCGGCATCGCTCTCATCCGCCGGCTCGCGCCTACCCCCGGCACTTATGACGCCGCGAAATTGGTGGCGGCCGAAGATGTTTGCGCCAGCGCGGCGCGGCCGGTAGGCTAAAACTCCGCCGCGCGAAGCGCCGCAAGCCGCGCAAACAGCAATGTCACGGCTTTGCGCCGCGCCCCGGCAAGCTGGCGCACCGGGCTATCGCGCAGAATTGCCCCGCCAAAACCATCCGCAACGATGAGCCCGCACTCCTCCGGAATAAGCTCGCGCGGGAACGTCTCTGTCACGCCGAAGAAGAAGCGGTCGCAGTAATCGACGTAATCCGGCCACTTCGAGTCGCAGGCGTAGTCTTCCAGGCACGACTTAATTTCGACGATCCAGATTTCACCTTGTTGCGTCAGCGCCATCACGTCGGCGCGGCGGCCGTTTGCGAGCGGAACTTCCAAGATCGGCGCGAGGCCGCGCTCCACTAACATGCGCGTAACACCGCGCGCCAAAGCCGCGGTGACGTCCGGCCGGGAGAGCGGGAGCGCGTCATCCATGCGCTATTCTCCCATTCCACACACGCGGGAACAAGCGCCCGGAACTGTCATGGCTTCGCACGCGTTCGCACGCCATCACAGGTAAGGATGAATTCCATGCGCAAGAATTTCTTGTTGGCCGCGGCCGCCGCCGCGCTGCTTTCCGCGTGCGGCCTTGGCGCGCCCGCCTACCCCGAATTTAGCGAAACGTCCTACCGCATCGAAGGCACGACGGCGTCAGCCGATGGCGGCGCGCCGATTCAGACCGTCATCTATCGCAATGGGCCACAGATGCGTGTTGAGACGGTGCTCCCCAACACAGGCGCCGCGACCATCGTATTCGATGAATCCACCAACGCCGCCTATGTGCTGAACCCGACCGGCCAACTGCCCACGGCGCCGACGCCAACGGCTGCGCCAGCCGCTACGCCGCAAACCACCACCGCGCCAACCACGACGGCGCCGACCGCGACCGCGCCGGCGACCACTGC
>CAYUOC010000038.1:14827-27934 GCA_964446305.1 uncultured Terricaulis sp.
CCACCACCGCGCCAACCACGACGGCGCCGACCGCGACCGCGCCGGCGACCACTGCACCGGCCACGACCGCGCAGGCGCCGGCAGCGACACAACCTGTCGTCGGCGTCGCTGTGCGCATTGAGGACGCGGACGCACCGCAGCCGCTCGAAACGGCCTGGGCCGCGCTCGGCGCCGAGAATGCGCGCTCGACCGGCCGCTGCGAAGTCGCCGGCGAAAGTGGCCATGAATGGACCCCGCGCGAAGCGCCGGCGCCAGGCGTCGAGCGCACGGCGTGCATCACCGACGATGGCATTGTGCTCAGCGTCAGCGAAAGCGGCCGCACGCTCTGGCAGGCCACTTCCCTGCAACGCGGCGAGCAAGACGCAGCTTTGTTTGGCGTGCCGCCTGGCTATCAGCTGATTGACCCGCAGGCCGTCGCCGAACAAGTCGGCGAGAATCTGGAACAGCTCGACAGCGTCACCGGCGCACAACAATCGCAACAACAGCGCGCGCCCGCGCCGAACGGCTAAGCCTCGGCCGCGCCTCAAACAAAAACGCCCACTCTCGCGAGTGGGCGTTTTCAGTTTGCGTACGGTTTAGAGCTTACTCGGCGGCGACCGCGGCGGCTTTCACATCGCTCAGCGCGCCGGTGTTGATGCCGAAATTGATCGTCTTCAGGTATTGAATGCCTTCATCGGCGATCGCATCGCCAACCATCTCATCGCCTTCAGCCTTGAACTCATCGAAGTCGATGTACATGGCATAGAAGCTCTTGGTGCGGTCGGTGATGATGCCCGCGTTCCAGAGCGTCTTCACCAGCACGCGGAAGATGTTGGTGCCTTCCTTCATGTGCTCGCGACGCATGTCGTCAGAGACGGCGGCCTGGAAGCTCTCCAGCACCTTCTCCGGGTCCATGCCGAACTGGATGTAGATCGACGTCATCTGGTGCGGCGCGACGAGGTTGAACAGCAGCGTCTGGAAGCAGTGCGCCGCCCAGTTCTCGACGATCTCATGCTCTTCAGGCGAGAGCTTCGGAATGGTGCGGTCGGCCCAGATCTTCCCGAACTTGTGGTGGAAGGCCTCGTCCGTCATCACGAGCTGCGTCAGCTTCTTCGCCAGCGGATCGTTCCACTCTTTGAAGATCGTCGCGAAGGCGCCCATGGCCAGACCTTCGACCAGCATCTGCATGCCGATGATCTTTTTGTAGACCTCCGGCGCGTGCACGATCTCTTGCAGCAAGCCGGCAAGCACGGTGCCGCACGGCAGCGGCGTGCCCCAGCGCGCGATGATGTACTTGGCGAACGCCGTAACGTGGCGGCCTTCTTCGCGCGTCTGGTTGGCGGCGTATTCTTGCGCGCCCGGATCACGCAGCACATGGCAGAGCGAAGCGGAGAGGTTCAGCGCACCCTGCTCGCCGTGCAGGATCGAGCTCATCACCCAGCGCCCAACTTGGCTCTTGAAGCGAATGCGCTCGGCCGGCTTGTCCTTGAAAAACGCCTCGACGTATTCCGTCTGCAGCGCCGGCACCATGACGTCCGGAATGAAGTCGGTCGTGTCCGGATCGAAGTCGTCGTTGAAGTCGATGTATTTCTTGTCGAGCGGATCCCAGAAGTGATCGTGGGTCGCTGAGATGATCTTATCGAACGCGGTCGAGCGGTTCAGGTGACGATCAATCTCCAGCATTTGGCTGAAATCGGTCGGCGGAACGGCGTCATAGACCTCGTCCTTGGTGATCTGGCGGATAGGGGCGGCGGAATCGGCCATCGCGTCGTCTCTCCCGGGTTGGCCCGCTGACTACGCGCGGACCGTTCTTCTGGATGATCCCACACTGACCCAATGGGAGGACCCCGTCAACAAAAATGACGGGGGCGTCAACTTGGCTTACGTTATTGCCTAACACCGGAAAGGACCGCGATTTCTTCGACGTGGCCGCGGCTGGTCAGATAGCTCTGATGAATCTGACCGCTGATCCGCGCCGGCTGCGCGAACACGCGCGAGCGGGCCCTGGTCGCCACGGGCGGGTCCTCGCTGGCGACGCCGCTCAGTAGGTAAGGCCCGCGGTCGGGGCTTTCACACAGCAGCGCAAACGTGTTGCCGCGATACTGGCCGTGGCACGCGCGCCCGGCGAGTTGGCCCTCCAGCGCCTCGTTGGGGCGAGTTGTGATGACGAGATCGCCGAGACCATTCACACGCCAGACGCCATCGAGGAGCTGCGTGCGTTGCACCTGCAGCACCGCGTTAGGCTGGATCGCCGCGCCGCCCACCTGCGCCAGCGCCGCTGACGCTGAAACCAAAGCCATGACGAGTGCAAAAGCAGAGAGCGTGGCGCGCATTTGACGCCTCCTTGATGTGCGCCATGTAGCACGCGACAGCGGCCTCCGCCGTGCTCCGCGTCACAAGTCGCACAACGCGCTCAAAGTCTCTATGTACGGCGCATGACTCACACGCCTCCCTCGCTTGACGATCTCGACCGCATGGCGCGCGCGGCTTGGGCGGAACTGCCCGGCCACTTTCGAGAACTCGCCGGCGATGTGCTGATCCGTGTTGAGGATTTTGCCGATGAAGGCGTGCTCGCCGATATGGGAATTGAAGATCCGTTCGAACTGACCGGACTCTATTCAGGCGTCGATCTCACGCAGCGCTCGATCATGGACCCCGCGCCGGCGCAGCCGATGGTCTTCCTCTATCGCCGTCCCATTCTCGACGAATGGATCGAGCGCGGTGATGTCGATCTCGCCGAACTCGTCGCCCACGTCCTCGTCCACGAAGTCGGCCACCATTTTGGCCTCAGCGACGACCACATGGACGCGTTGCTGGAAGACTGACTGCAATTGAACGCATCGTTCAAGCGCCGCTCATGTAGGCGCGATTACCTTTGCACTCGTTGGATCGCTCGCGAGGGAAGCGCGTTGTCCACGGGAGCACTGATTATGAAACGCCTTCTTTCAGCCGTGGCTGCGGCTGCCATCCTTTCTTCTCTCGCTGTCGCGCCGGCTGCTGCGCAAAACCGAACGGTCGTCGCGCAAAGCGGTACCGACAACGGCGTCGCCGCCTATCAGGACGGCCGCCGCAACCAAGCCAATATCGGCCAAAACGGCCGCCGCCACTACAGCCGCGCTGTTCAGTCCGGCTACAACAACTTCCTCCGTATGGAGCAAGGCGGCACGCGCAACGAAGCTGTCACCGAGCAAGCTGGCCGCGATAACGTCGCCGTCACCGGTCAAGAAGGCCGCAACCTCGCCGGCGGCATCTATCAGAACGGCCGCGGCAACATCTCGGGCATCGCCCAGATCGGCAACGGCAGCATCGCCACCACCGATCAGGTTGGCCGCAACAACACGACTGGCGTCATCCAAGTCGGCAACAACCAGGATGCGAACGTCGTCCAACGCGGCAACGGCAACATCACGGTCGTGATCCAAGGCGGACAATAACGCGTGGATCTTGGGAAGGGCGTAGACCCGCCCTTCCCGCACCTCGCACGGGAGCTACTCACGATGAAATCGCTCTTACTCATTGGCCTTAGCGCGCTCACCATGGCGTGCGCCGCGAACGCCAGCCCGGCCCCGCAAACCCTGGCCGAAGCGCCAGCTTACGAGGCCGTCTCTTACGCGCCGCATAGCCTGACGTGCGATATCATCCGCACCCGCACATCGCATGGCGTCGAACTGCGCGCCGTTGCTTCAAGCGATCTCAGCGCCTTCGGTGAATACGAATTCGTCATCACCAAGCGCGATCGCAGCGGCTCGTCCGACATCATGCAGTCCGGCGACTTCGCGCTCGGCAACGGCGAACCCAGCGATCTCGGCAGCGCCGAAATCAGCGTCGCACGCGGCGGCGGCTATGACGCCCGCCTCGAACTCATCAGCGCCGACGGCGAAAGCTGCGTCGCGGAGGAAAGCAGATGAAAAGCAAACATGTCCTCGCCAGCGCCCTCGCCGCGGCGCTTCTCATGACCGCCGCGCCAGCGTCAGCGCAGCTCGGTGGCGGCGGCGAACGCGCACGCAACCGCGTGACGGTCGAACAGATTGGCGTCAACAACGGCGCCGCCGTTGCGCAAACCGGCCGCCGCAATGAAGGCGTGGTCACGCAAACCGGCGTCGACAACCTCGGCATCGTGCAACAGACCGGCAACCGCAATTCCGGCGGCGTCCGTCAGCTCGGCGCCGGCCACACCGCGACGCTGACCCAGAACAACAACAATAACACCGGCTGCATCGTGCAAAGCGGCACGGGTCACAACGCCAACGTCAATCAGAATGGCGGCGAATACACCGCTTTCATTCAAACCGATCGCGGCGTGCGTCCGATGTCGGGTTGGCTGGCCAACCGCCTCTGCCGGCGCTGATTAGCGCCGGCGTTGCCGGCCGATCGGCACCGACGTGCGCTCAGCCATGCCGAGCGAGGTGGAGCAATATTCCTCCGGCGTGGTCAGTTGCGGCCGCATCGGATCGCTATCGAAGGCGTTCTGAACCTGCATGATGCATTGATCCCAAGAGCGGATGTCGGCGCGGCGCTCCTCGTTCGTGCGCGGATCGCCAGCCGGCGGCGGCACCTGCGTCGTCACTTGGCCGGGCACGACAATGTCTTCATCAGCTGAACGCGGACGCGCAGGCGCGGACGTATCCTGCGCGGGCGCAGGCGTCGGCACGCTCACCTGCGGCGCGGCGACTGGCGGCGCGGGCGGCTGCGTCCGCTGAGGCGGCGGCGTAGTCGCTACCGGCGCCGGCTGCTGACGTTGCGCCTCGGGCGGGACAGTAATTTGCGGCGCCGGTTGTGGCGCCGGAGTTGTCTGCGGCGGCTGGCTCGCCTGTGGCGGCGGCAGCGCCGCTGTTCGCTGCGGCGGCGGGGCCGAAGCCGTGGGCACAGGCCCGGTTGAACGCGCGTTGCGCCCCGCAGGCTCAAGCCCGGCGCACCCCGCCAGACCAACGGCCAAGGCGACAATCGCCAAACGTCCAATCATTCGCCTGCTCCTCATTTCCCCGCGCGATAACTTAGCCTGAAATCAGTTCCCGCCTAGCCCGCGACGGCTACCATTTCCGCCACCCAAGCCGGCACCTCCTCGCTTGCTTTCCCGTAACGTCCGAGATTGAAAGCGTAAGCGTTTTCCGAGGGTTCGAGATTGATCTCCATGGTGGGAATGCCGGCCGCGCGCGCCGCCGAGACAAAGCCCGCAGCTGGATAGACATTGCCCGACGTGCCAATCGAGACGAACAGATCGGCAGCGGCGAGCGCCTCATAAATCTCATCCATGAAGAGCGGCGTCTCACCGAACCAAACGACATGCGGACGCATGCCGCCAACCCGGCCGCACGATGCACAGCCGAGGTTGACCGAGAGGTCTCCGTCATACGGCGCGAGCGCACCACAATCGTGGCAGCGCGCTTTCGCGATCTCGCCATGCATGTGCAGCACGCTCCGCGCGCCGCCGCGCTCGTGCAAGTTGTCGACGTTCTGCGTGCAAATCGTCACCGCCCCGCCGCGTTCGGCCCATAAGGCTTGCAGCTGCGCCAAGGCGACATGGGCCGCATTCGGCTCGATGCCGCCATGCGTGTTCCGGCGCATGTTGTAAAAGTTGAGCACCTTCACCGGATCGCGCTCATAGCCTTGAATCGAGGCGACTTCTTCAATGCTGTGGCGAGCCCAGATGCCGCCCTTGTCACGGAAGGTGGAGAGCCCAGACTCCGCCGAAACGCCGGCCCCGGTCAAAATGAAGATGCGTTTCGCGATCATGGAACCTCCGCCCGCTGCTCAAAAGGCAGCCAGACATAGGATTCCCCGAAACCGCGACAAGAGTTGACGCGTTTTCCCCGATCCGCTTTGGGGTCCTGCGGGGGTAATCAGAGGGAAAGGCGCCAGAATGCGCATCGCTTCAATTTTCGCCGTCGTGGCTCTGGCCACGCTGGCCACCGCCTGTGCCAACCGCACCGGCGACATGACCATCGCTCAATGGTGTTCGCAGGACGCCTCACGCGGCAACACCGACATCTGCAAACAGCATCGCGACACGGAAGAGGTCCGCTCCAGCCTTGGCAACCGCATCGCGGAAGTCTTTGGCGTCGCCAACCGCGCTCAGGAAACCGCGGACCAAGCCATGGCGCGCAACGTTGTTTGCGTCACGCGGACGCTCAACCGCACCCGCGCCGGGACCTGCGATCCGGGCTACACGCTGACCGGCTGCACCCAGACCCGCTACACCCAGCGCGCCGGCGGCATGGCCATCCTGCGCCAGGTCAACGACACCGAGTGCCGCTTCAATTCTCAAGTTCTTGAAGTGCAAGTGCGCTGCTGCGCGATGGGTCCGAACCCGCCGCCGGCCACCATGGTGCGCGACACTGCTCCACCCACGCCTGAAACCGCGCAACCTGCGCCGGTTTCGTAAGCGTCAGCGCCTAACCCAGTAACGGATACTCCGCTTCGAGCCTGTAAAGGCTCGGAGCGGATTTTCGCGTCACGCTCGAATAGAGCCCAAAGCTCTCCACCCGAAACGGCGGCGCCTCGAACAAGCCCAGACGCGCCTCGAACGCCTGCACCCGGTCAAGCGATGCGCCGCTGAGATACGCGAGCGTCACATGCGGTGTGAACTTGTGCGCCTCCGGCTTGAGCTTCACTCGCCGCGCCGCTTTCTCACACGCCGCTGCCAGCTGCTTCAGCGCGTCGCTCTCCACCGCGCCGATCCACAGCGCGTGCGGATCAGCGCCGCCGAATGACCCCGCCCCTTTCAGCTGCACCTCAAACGCACCGATTGACCGCGTCGCCGCCTCGAGTTCGCTATCGAGATCCTCCGCCACCGGCTCGGTGAGCTCGCCGAAGAAGCGCAGCGTAAGATGCAGGTTCTCGCGCGGCCGCCACTTTGCCCCCGGCACGCCCTTCATCAGTGCGAGCAAACGCGTGGCGGTGTCATCTGGAAGGGCAAGGGCTGCGAATAAACGAAGCGACATGGTTCAGCAGAGATAAGAGCGATGCAGGCGCGTTCAAAATACCAGCGTTCTTCATGCAAAAAAGCGGCAACCCAGTTGCCGCTTTGTTCGAGCGTACATCACCATACGCTGTAACGTCGCCTGACGCCGGCCGAGACGAAGTGGCCCGCTTCCCTTGCAGCACCATTGCTGCGCGCGGTGTTTTTCATCGGACGGGAAGACAACTCAGCGCGCGCCGTGGCCCTGGTGTTGTGTGCTGCATGAGCAATGCGGCGGGAACCGGCGGACGGCGCCAATGTCTTCCGACACACGAATGGAATACCCATCGTGTGGTTGCGTCAAGCTTCGAACATCAATTGTGATCGCATTGAAATGTGCGCGCAACTGCACGCACATTTCATCCAGCGAGGTTCACTCCGCGGCGCGCGGCACTGTTGCGATGTAGGCAGCAACAGCACGCGCATCCTCTTCGTTCAAACGATATAGCGGCATCGGCGGGCGCGGATGCGAACCGTCGGGACGCACACCCGTCTGCAAGAACGCGATGAACTGCTCTTCGGTATAGTTCACCGGTCCTCCCGCCAGAGGCGGGGCATAGCTTGCAAAACCCGGCGGGCCGGTGCCGATATCTGCGCCCCGCAGCGCTTCCGCAGTAAGCGACTCGCCTCCAGCGCCTCGCGGCGTATGGCAATCGCCACACAGCACGACGCCGTTCACAAGATAATCTCCGCGCGCCAACAGCGCGTCGCCTTCCAGCGGCGCCGGCGCCTGTTGTGCGCACGCGCCGAGCACGGCCAACGCGGCCGCTCCAAGAACCAATCTCCGCATGACCCACTCCCCAGTGTGTTGCGACGGAGAGCAGTAGCGCCGCGCTCTGATCCGCTCAACGGAAAACGAACCACAACGACGACGTTCGCGTCCGCACAATACGGGGCGGCGCAAGTCAGGTGAGACTAGAGCGCGTCAATCGGCAGTTTCAGATAGCGCACGCCGTTGTCTTCGGCCGGCGGCAGCTCGCCAGCTTGAATGTTCACCTGGATCGAGGGAAGAATCAAAGTGGGCATCGACAGAGTTTTGTCCCGCGCTTCTCGCATAGCGACAAACTCATCCTCGCTGACACCGGCGAGATGGATATTCTTCTCCCGCTCCTCACCGATCGTCGTTTCCCAAGCGTACGCGTCACGCGCCGGCGCCTTGTAGTCGTGGCACAGAAACACGCGCGTTTCCGGCGGCAGCGCGAAGAGCTTCTGAATCGACCGATAGAGCGTGCGGGCGTCGCCGCCGGGGAAATCAGCACGCGCGGTGCCGTAGTCCGGCATGAACATGGTGTCGCCCACGAACAGCGCATCCCCGATCAGATAGGAGACACAAGCCGGCGTATGGCCGGGCGTGTGGATCACGTTGATAGCTAAATCCCCAAGCGGCAGCGTCTCACCATCCCCGACGAGCCGATCGAACGGCCGCCCATCGGCGGTGACATAGCCAAGATTGAAGACGTCCTTGAACACCTTCTGCACCGCCTTGATGCCCTCGCCGATCACAATCTGCGCGCCGGTCTTTTGCTTTAGGAATTGCGCGGCGGAGAGATGATCGGCGTGCGCATGCGTCTCAAGCAGCCAATCGATCGTGACGGTCTCCTCGGCCGCCGCGGCCAAAATGGCCTCAGCCGAACGGGTGCTCGAGCGGCCTGATTTCGGGTCGAAATCAAGCACGCTGTCGATGATCGCGCCGCGACGGGTCGCGGCGCTCCAAACCAGATAGCTCACCGTAAACGTCGCTTCGTCAAAGAATGCGCGAACTTGGGGTGCGGTCATGACCAATCTCCTTCGCCCTTTATATTAGCTCTTGCTAATTTAGTTTCCAGTGATATATGATGCGTCAAGATGGCTCTGGCTGAACTCTCACCCGTGCAATTCGCTGCCAAGGCTGGCGAGGCGGCAGCGCTCTTGAAGGCGTTGGCGCATGAAGCCCGGCTCATGGTGCTGTGTCAGCTTCTTGAGGGCGAGCACTCGGCCGGCGCGCTGCAAGAGGCGTCGGGGCTCTCGCAATCGGCCCTGTCGCAGCATCTCGCACGGCTTCGCGAAGAGGGCTTGGTGAGCACGCGCCGCGAGGCCCAGACCATCTACTACCATCTCGCCGACCCCGACGTGGTGCGCGTGCTTGATGCGCTCGCACAGATCTATTGCCCCCCAAAACGGAAGCGGAAATGACTACGCTCAACCCAATCTCAGCGCCGGAGCTCAAAACCAAGCTCGATAGTGGCGAAGCCATATTGATCGACATTCGCGAGAGCGATGAGCACGCGCGTGAGCACATTCTGGGCGCGCGCCTCGCGCCGCTCTCGGCGATCGACAGCCATGATTTCGACCGCGATCACGGCAAGGTCGCGGTGTTTCACTGCAAGTCCGGCATGCGCACACAAGCCAACGCTGCGCGCCTGCTCGCCCGCGGCTTCCGCGAAGCATACTTTCTCGATGGCGGCATCGAGGCCTGGAAGGCCGCCGGCTACGGTATCCACACCAACACGGAAGCGCCGCTTGAGATTATGCGCCAGGTTCAGATCACCGCGGGCCTGCTCATTCTGGCCGGCGTTATTCTCGGCTGGTTCGTGAACCCTGCCTTCTACGCGCTTTCCGCCTTCGTCGGCGCCGGGCTCACCTTCGCGGGCGCCACCGGCTGGTGCGGCATGGCCATGCTTCTGAAAGCAATGCCGTGGAATCGCGCTAGCGTGCGCGCGTGACCACACCTGACATCCTCGCGGTCCTTAGCGGCGCCGCCGTCGGCCTCATTCTGGCGCTGATCGGCGGCGGCGGCTCGATTTTGGCGACACCGGCGCTGCTTTATGTTGTCGGCGTGACGAACCCGCACATGGCAATCGGGACCAGCGCCTTAGCGGTCTCGGTCAATGCCTTCGCCAACCTCATCAATCACGCCCACCGCGGAAACGTGAAATGGCGCTGCGCCCTGGTGTTCGCGGGGTCCGGCATCGCCGGCGCGGCGATCGGCGCGGCCGTGGGCAAGGTCACGGATGCAAGCATCCTGTTGCCTCTTTTCGCGCTGCTGATGATTGTCATCGGCGTCGCCATGCTGCGGCCCCGGCGTGACGATGGCGGCGGCGAGGTTGTGCTCAACGCCCAGAACGCGCCGAAACTGATCGGCTACGGCCTTGGCGTCGGCGCCCTCTCCGGTTTCTTCGGCATCGGTGGCGGCTTTCTCATCGTGCCGGGACTCGTTGCGGCCACCGGCATGAGCATGATCCAGGCGATCGGCTCATCGCTGCTCTCGGTCGGCGCCTTCGGCGCAACCACGGCTGCCTCCTACGCCTTTGACAGCCTTGTCGATTGGCGCATCGCGCTGCTCTTTATCGGCGGCGGCCTCGTCGGCGGCGTCATCGGCGCCAGCTTCGCGACCCACCTCTCCAAACAACGCGGCGCGCTACAGCGCGTGTTCGCGGGCGTTGTGTTTGTTGTCGCCGCCTACATGTTGTACCGTACTTTGCTTGCGCCTTGAGGCGCGGAGAGCTTGCGGGCCGCGCCTGCGTCCCGCACAAGAGCTGCATGAAAATTTGGATCGCCGCGCTCGCCGCTTCCCTCACGCTGTTCAGCGCCAACGCCGCGCAGGCTTGCATGCCGATGCCGCCGCCGCCGCAAGAGGAAGGCGAAAGCGCCGAGGCCCACGCCGCCCGCGTCACCGCCTGGCAGGCCGCGCGCGATGCCGAGGACGCTCAGTTTCGCCACGACCGCCAAGTCCGCCTCTGGGACGACGCCGATAGCGTCTTCCTCGCGCGCATCGAACGCGTGCGGCCGTATTCCTACGCTTACGGCGAGAGCCAGCGCGTCACGCTGCGCAGCGTGCGCACACTGAAGGGCCGCGCCTACACCAACCGCTTCACGCTCAACTACACCGAAGCCACCTCGTGTGGCCCACTCCCCGGCTTCGACGCCATCACCGGCAATGTCGGCGACACGTTCGTGATCTTCATCCGAGGCGGCCGCCCCCACCAATCCCGCGTCCAAGGCACGGCAGCTCCCTCCGCCGTCACCGACGAACGCATCCGCGCGCTGTTAGCGGCAGGCTAACCGCGCGACGCGACGAACGACCCGCGCAGCGCGCCCTTGAAACAGGCGCGCAACAAACGTCACCTAGCCTCGCGGCAAAGTATGGGGCTTTCATGCGTCGCAGAACATTGCTTGCCGCACTTGGGGCAGCGCCTTTCATCACGACGCGCGGCCTTGCCGCGACGCTATCCGCGCCGCTCACCGCCGATGATCGCGGCCGCCCCCTCGCCGACGTGCGCATCAACGGCGCCGGCCCGTTCTCGCTTGTGATTGACACCGCCGCCGGCGGCACCGTGCTTAACCCGCGGACGATTGAGCGCCTGGCGCTTCAGCCCTCCGGCCAGCGCGCGCGCATACAAGGCGCGAGCGGCGCTATGGACGTCGATCTCTATCGTCTCGACCGCATTGAGATCGCCGGCCTCACGCGTGAAAACCTCGTGGCCGTGCCGACGCCGCCGGACTCCGCCTCAGCCGCACAACACGAAGGCGTGCTCGGCATGGGCGTGTTCGCCAATTCGCGCGTCGAGTTCGATTTCGCCGGCGGCCGCCTCAACATCGATACCAGCTCCGATCGCCCGCCGCTCGCCAACGCCATCGGCGTCGAACTTCGCAATCGCATCTTCGCGCTCGCGCCGATCACGATCGCGGGAGTAAACGCCACCGCCGTCATCGACACCGGCGCCCGCGCCACCGTCGCCAACGCGCGGCTGCGCGAAGCGCTTGGCTTTGCTGAAAACGATCCGCGTCTGCGTGAGGCCGAATCCATTGGCGGGGCCACCTCGCATCGCACGCCCACCTTCGCCGCCGAGGTCACGCCCATCGTCTTCGCCGGCCACGATTACGGCGCGCTCGATCTCAACTTCGCCGACCTCTCCGTCTTCAACGCCATGCAGCTGACCGACGCGCCCGCCGTCATCCTGGGCGTCGACATCCTCCGCCGCGCGCAATCGCTGACGCTGGACTACACCAGCGCCGAGGTCGCGCTCCGCGTCTGAACCGCGAGAAGAAACGTCAAGAAGCCCGTCGCGACCCATGCCATAAACACGCATGGCCGCCGCCGACGCCGATCTTGAGCACATAAAGCCGCTCCTCGTGAGCCTGCAGACCTCGCCCGAGCGCGACACCAGCCTCGCCGCGCTCGCCGCCGACTATGGCTGCGCGCCGTCCACCTTCCATCGCCTGTTCAAAGACGCGACCGGCGAAACCCCGCACGAGCACGTCAACCGCATGCGCCTCGAGCGCGCCGCCTACAAACTAGCGGTGACAGATCAGAGCGTCCTCGACGTCGCGCTTTCCGTTGGCTTCAAGAACCACGAAACTTTCACCCGCGCCTTCCGCCGCCACTACTGCAAAAGCCCCGCCGCCTGGCGGCGTGCAAGCGCTGACGCGCTAAGCAAACGCAGCGAAAAACAACCCGCTCCCGAAGGCTGCACGATTTCGGACACGAGCTTCGTGACTTTGAAGCCAATGGCGCTGCTCGCCTGGCGCCGCGTCGGTCCCTACGGCACGTTCAGTCCGCCGCGCTTCGACGGCGCCGCTTCTGACTGGTCGCCCTTGCTCGACGAGGCGCAGCGCCAAAACATCCGACACCGCCCGCTGGCGCTCGTCATCTCGTACGACAACCCGTTCGCCACGCCGCCGCACCTCCAGCAACTCGACGCTTGCGTGCCGCTTCTAGATCAAGCAGCCGAGCCCAGCGGCCAAGTCATTCGCAAGATCACCTTCGACGGCGGCCAGTTCGGCGCCATCGAACATCGCGGCCCGCCGGAGACGCTGGTTCAGGCCTACATGGCGCTGGTCAACGCCATCGTCGCCTCGAAGCGCCATCGCATGCGCGACGGCCCGCCACTCGAAATCCTGCGCGAGCTCTCGGACGATCCGATGCAACGCGTCACCGAAATCTACATTCCAGCCGAGCGCGTGTGAGGGCCAATGCAAGTTTGGGATTACGTCAAAGCGTTGATCACCGGCTTCGCCGTGCTCGCGCTCAATCTGCTGACACTCGTTGCGCTCGTCTTCGGCTACAGCCTCTTCATCGCACCCGGCCGGCCGCCCGAATTCTACACCGAACTCGCCCCACGCCTCGGCGCCTATTCCGGCCCCATCGCCGGCGCTGTGCTCATGTTCATTTTCATCTGGCTCCTCAGCCG
>CAYUOC010000039.1:0-27650 GCA_964446305.1 uncultured Terricaulis sp.
CAAGGCGCTAAGACTCATCCAGGATACCCAGCGTCGTGGGCGATCGATCCGTTGAAAGCGGCAGCAATGCGCGGGGAGAAGTCCCGCATCGATCTTTACTTGTCAGAGCGTAGCTCAAGCCCACGTCAGTGGGCCGAAGCTGCGAAGCAGCGAAGGTCCACCTGTCTGCAAACGCATGGCCCCCTCGGAGCCCCTGAACGCCTCAAGCTTCCGCCGGCTGCTTAAACAAACCGCGCAGGGCGCGCTTCGGCAAACCCCAACACGAAACATTTTTGAGCTCACCGCACGAAGCGCGCTCTGCTCTCCCTCTTTCTTGGACCGCCGGCGTCTCGCCGGCGGATGCATCGGCGCGTTCATCACTAACGCCATTTCACCCTTCGCACGCGCTTCTGGCGCCTGACTTGCCTCAAAGGGGAAAGCCGCCGCTCCACCAGCATCGAAACGGGACGGCGACACGAAATTACGAAGGCAAAGCCCATGACGAACGCCATTTCCGCCCACGGCCTCGCTCTGATCCAAGAGCTCGAAGGCTTTCAGGCCGAACCGAAACAACTGCCGACAGGCGGCTGGGTCGTTGGTTATAGCCACGTCCGCGCCACCGAGCCGGGCGAAGCGGTTAATGAGAACGACGCCGTAGAACTGCTCACGCACGATCTCGCGCCGTTCGAAAATCTGGTGAACACGCTGGTCACCCAGCCGCTCACGCAAACCCAGTACGACGCGCTGGTCTCGTTCGCGTTCTCGGTCGGCGCCGATGCGTTCGGCCGTAGCCAAGTTCTGCGCCGCATCAATGCCGGCGATTACGTCTCCGCCGCCTGCGCCATGGATGCGTGGCGCAAGAGCGATGTCAGCGGCGAACTGGTTATCGTCGATGCGCTGGTGCGCCGCCGCACCGCCGAGAAGGCGCTGTTCCTGAAAGAGCTGCCGCAAGCCGCCGCGCCGTCGGTGTTCGTGCGTCCGCAGCTCGACCACGCCGCCTCGATCCTCGGCGCGCCCGTCACTTATCTGCCAGTCCCGGAAGTCGGCACGATCGCGCCGCCGCCGCCGAAGCCAGAGCCGGGCGAACGTCTCACCGAAATCTTGAAGAGCGAGCCCGCCACTGAAGCGTTGCTGCTCACCCAGGTCGTCGTCGAAAGCGAGAGTGACGAGACTGAGTTCATGGAAATCGCCACCGCGCACGCCAAGCCGGTCGCACGTTACGACTTTGAGCCGCGTGTCGCGCCGCGCCGCAGCGAACAGCCGAAGCCGAAGAAGGCTTGGTTCGTTCGCACCAAGCCGCAAGTTCCCGAAGGCGCCGATCAGCGCCTTCACAAGATGCGCAAGTTCGCCGCGTTCAAGCTGCCCTCATTCGAAAGCTTGGGCCTAGTCGCGCTCATGTTCTTCGGTCTCGGCCTCATCGCCACCGGTGTTTCGCTGCTGATCACCGGCGTCGGCCAGGTCGCTGAATACGCCGGCGCCGCCGCGCTCTGCACGCCGGGCCTCGCTGGCGTCCTTATGGCTGCCTACGGCCTCTGGCGTAAGCCGGTGGCGCAGCCGGTCAGCGTCGAAGCCTAACCGCACTCTTTTCTGCTGGTGAGCCTTGGAGGGCGGGAGCAATCCCGCCCTCTTTTTCTTGGAACGCGGTCTCCGCCACGCGCATTGAAGCGCAGGAGACGTGTCATGCCCGCAAAGTCCAAAGCTCAGCAGAAGGCCGCCGGCGCCGCGCTCGCCGCCAAACGCGGCGAAGCCAAGCGCTCCGATCTCAAAGGCGCGTCGAAGCAGATGTACGATTCCATGAGCGAAAAGCAGCTCGACGATTTCGCCTCAACGAAGCGCAAAGGCAAACCCGACTACACGCCCGATAGTCCAATTCCCGCGAAGAAGGCCGCGCGCAAACGCGCCGCCAAGAAAGCCGCAAAGACCCGCGCCAAGAACGCCGCCAAACGAAAGCCCGCGGCGAAGAAGAAGCGCCGCTAACGCCCGCACCTAAACAGCCGAAGGGCCGCGAAGCTTTCGCTCCGCGGCCCTTCCATTGTCTGTCCCGTGCGGGGCAAAGCTTAAGCGATGATCCCACCCGAGGTGGTCCATACCTGCGACAATGCCCCTACAGAGTGACAATGAGACATGGATCACCTCCTTTCCTAAACAAGCCCAGCGACGTTGCCGGGAAGATCAAGATAAGTGCTTCGCGCCATCCCGCAAGCGCGATGGCTAATAGATGATGCAGCAGGCGAGCGCGCGTGGCGCATTAATGACAGAAGGCGAAATTGCGGCGCCGCCGCGCGCTCTCGTTATTCGCTTTCTGGCGTTTTCGATCCGAGCAGCGTCGCGCGGGCGCCAGCGACCGCTACGCAGGCATTGCTCTCGCCGCCATCGGGATAGCAGAAGAGGGCGCTCTGATTGCCGCGTGCGTTCTCATAGACATTGCGCGTAACCGCCGGCTGGAAGCCAGGCGGTTGCTGTGCGCCCGACGGCCATGCCGGCAACTCGCCCGCGCTGCCGGTTTCCGACTGGTTCTGCGTCCAGGACTCAATCTCATCGCGCAGGCCCGTTTGATCGTTGTTCGGGCGGAAAGCCAGCGGCACGGCGCTGACCGGGTAATCGTGCGTGAACAGCACTTCGCCTTCAGTCGATTTGATACGGATGGTGGCGATAGCTTCGCCGCACGTCGCGCCATGCGCCTCCGCTTCAATGATATAGTATTGGCTGCCGACGGCGGACCAATCGCGCGTCGCGTTGGCGTCGCAGCCTGCGCGCACGGTTCCCGCGACTGGCACTTCAGCGGTCGTCGCTGGCGTTTCTGGAGCAGGGGGCGTGCACGCCATCAAAGCCAACGCCAACATGCTCACGCCAACTCGCTTCATTCCACCGTCTCCTCGACGTCTTGATCAAACAGATGGCCCGCGCCGCCGGCCGCAGGCTCCCAAAACACGCACGTCTGCCGTGCTGTTCCCGAAAAGTGGCATAACATCGGCAACTCACGGGCGCGGATGTCAGCATATGTGAGTTCGTCGAGCGTTGTCTGCCCTGGAACCAGCGCTCCCCATTCCGGTGCGCCGCTCGTGCGTCCGATTACCGGCTGCGACCATTCTTCCAGAAACGTCTCCATGTGCTCGGGATCTTCCGCAGTGAACACATCGCCAAACGCCCGCTGCAGCGGCGACGCCCAGGCCCAAACCGGATTGCCCTCGCCATCGACGATCTCATAAACGCCGATCGCCTTGTCGCATGACTGACCAAAGCTACGCACGGTCACGCGATCGGCGCCGAGGCCGCTGAACGCAATCTCGCGCGTGTGCGTGAAATCGCAGCGCTCAGCTTGCTGCTGCGAACACGCGCTTGCGATGAGCGCCAACGCGCCGAGGAACAGCGCGCGCATCATGGTCCGTACGCCACGATCATGATCGGCGCGCGCGATGCCGGATCGATGATCAAACACTGCGAGGCCTCCACCGCCGCCGCGTAGCAGATCATCGGCAAATCGCGCGCGCGCAGCATCTCGTACGTCTCGCGGTCGAATGGCGTGTCGTAGGAAAACGTCTGCGCGCTGGCCGATAGCGTCTCGAAGCCTTCGCGCCATTCCGGCAGGAACGCCGCTGTGCGCTCCTGGGTGACATTGGCCCAGCCAGTGAGGAACGCATCCATCTGTTCGTTCGTCACGGCCGGCGCGCCTTCGGGCGGAATGCCGCCGAAGGTCATGTCGTAATAGGTCGAGGCGAACGCCCACAACGGATCGCCGGCGCTGTTGCGCGCCACGAACGTGACCACCGCCTGCGCGCATGAGGGCCCATCGGCGCGCGTGGTGATCGTGTCGGGCGAGCCTTCGGCGCTCCATGTGACCTCATGCGTCGCACTGCGCGCGCACGCCGATTGCGTCGAAGCATTCTGTCCGCACGCACTGAGTGCGAGCGCGGCCGCTAAGAGAAGGATACGCATAAGGACGCCCCCGGATTCGGGCGGACCATACAAAACACGCGCGGCGGCGTCAGCTTATTCGGCCGTTTCCAATGATGACCAGCCCGCAAGCGAACCGATTGCGTCTTCCTTGGGCTGTTGGAACAGTCCATGCGGCCGCTGCAGTGCGGCAACGGCGGCTTCGTAACCTGACGTCACAGCGTCATCGAAGCGCTTCCAGTCGCGCATGTCGATATCGGCCATTTCCGGCGCGATCAACAGATCGGCGCCGGAGCGGCCCTCCCATGGGTCGACGGTCAACGTCGCCGCGCGCATCAGCAGAGAGGCGATCGGCGGCGCCGATTGCCAGCCGTGCGCCGCGATCCAGCCGAAGAAGCCGGGCGGCGCGCGGAAATCTTCAATGTCGATGCCGTCGCGCCGCGCCACATCAACGCCGATGATCGGGCCGCGATGCAGGTCGCGCATCGTATCGACCGGGAAGTTCCGCAACACCGCGCCATCGACGAGCAAACCGTGATCGCCATCGACCACTGGCGGCAAAATGCCGGGCAGCGAAATCGACGCACGCAAGGCCCGCCGCAATGAGCCGCCGCGATGAATGCGCGCCGTGCCGGAAACGAGATCGGTCGAGACGCAGAAGAACGGCACTTCCAGGTCTTCGATCAGCGTTTCGCCGAAATTCTCTTCCAGCCGGTCATCGACACGCTTGCCGCGCACAAGCCCGACGACGGGCAGAATGTAGTCGCCGAGTGGATTGGTCTCGACAAACGCTTTGGTGATGCGCTGCTCGATCTCTTCGTTCGACCATCCCATGGCGACGCACGCCGCGATCACCGCGCCCATGGAGGTGCCGCCGATTACGTCGAACGGCAGCCCGGCTTCGCGTAGCGCCCGCACAACGCCGATATGCGCGTAGGCCCGCGCGCCGCCGCCGGAGAGCACAAGCCCGATCGAGCGCCGCGCGATCACCCGCGCCAGCCGCGCTGCGTCTGCATCCTCGAGGCCCCGCCAGTGAAACAGTCGCGCTGCATCACACGCGAGCCGCCATTCATTCGTGCTCGCGGCTTTCCGGTCCATGCCGTGATGCAGCAGGATGACGTCGACAAGCCGGAACTGCCGCGCAGGCGAGGGCTCTTCCTGTGGCAACAGCGGCGTCGATGGCATCGCATCGGCGCGCGCGAAAAACCAGATTCGATCCGCTTGCCGGATGCAGGTGCGGAACCAGCGTGTGTCGGCGATCGGCGACACCAGAAACACAGCGTCGTTCTTCTGCTCTAGCGCATCGAACCAGGCGCTGTTCATGCCCTCGCTCGAAATCGCCAGCACGTCCGCTTCGGTGATGACGACGGCGCGCGAACCCAAACGCTTCAGCGCTGCCTGCAAGGTCCGTGCGCGCAATTCGATGTCGATGGTCGGCGATGTCGAGATCATCGCGTAGACCTTCGGATCTGCGCGCGGGCTTGATTTGCTGGTGGCGCGTGCACGCGTGAGCATGATGCGCGCTATGTGTTCCATCATCGCCGGATGTGCGTGCACGAGCAGATCGAATGCGCCCGGCGGCAGTTTCAGCACTTCGCTGTCGCGCATGGCGAACACGCTGCCCGAGTGCGGCTCACGCGCGATCATCGCCATTTCGCCGACAGGCTCGCCCGGTCGGATGTAGCCGAGGAGTTGATGCCCGCCGCGGTCGGTCGGCTTGAAGGCCGCCAGTGAGCCTGAAACCAGAAAGTAGACCCCGTCCGGCGGCTCGCCCGCGTTGATGAGCGGCCAACCCGCCGGCACAGAAAACCATTCGGCCATGGCGTCCAGCGCGCCCAAAACGTCGGGCGAGATGCCTTCAAGGCTGGTGGCTTCGGCGAGACTTGGCTTCATGGGTGTCCCCAAAGGATAGGAGCCGAATGTTAAGGCGCAATGAGAACAAGTGTGGGTTGAGCGGTCTGGGCGGTTTGCGGGCGGGCTGTGGGGGCCGTAAAGACGGCCCATGACCGTATTCCTCGCCCACGCCCCCGCCGATCGCCAGACCGCCGAGGCGCTGGAGAAGATTATCGAGCGTCGGGGCCAGTTCTGCGAACTCGATGACGGCCAAACCGCGCTGAAGCCTGTCGGTAATGGCGATGCCTTCGTGCTGCTGGTCTCGCAGGCGCTGACCTTCGCCACCGCGCGGCTCCGGCTCGAACAACGCGCGCTCGACGCATGGGCGCAGGGGCGCCTGATCGTCGTGAAGTTGGATCACGGTATTGCGCCCGTGGGCTTGCGCGATCTTCCCGCGATCGACGCGACCTTCGAAGCCGCGCGCGATTTCAAATGGAACGAAGTCGCCGACGCGGTGACGAAAGTCGTGCGCGCGCCGCCGGCGGAGGCCGCTGACGATGAGAGCGAAGCCAGTGACGGCGCGGCGCCGCCGCCCGTTGAACGTCCAACGCGAACGCCAAGTGAGAAGGGCGGCTTCCCGCTTGGCGCGGTGCTCTACCCAGTCCTGCTGCTGCCTGGTCTGCTCGCGATCTCAGCGACGGTTTCGATCTGGCTCGCCAACCGCATCGGCCCGACGCCCGGTGGTTGGCCAGAATTGATCAGCGGCATTGACGGCTTCGGCACGCGCTACGGGGCGCCCAGCGGCGTGACGCCATGGCTGTTCGCTCTCTCCGTCGCACTCTTCGTCGCCGTGCTTGGCCTCATCGTTCGCGGCTTCTTCAACCGCGCCGCACCGCGCACTGAAGCGCCCGCGCGCAATCCGCATCGTCCGCGTCCGCGCGGCCAGGCGTCGCCATCGAGCGACGCGGTGTTCGTCTCCTACGCGCGCGCCAATGACATGACGGTTCTGCCACTGGTTGAAGCCGCCAAACGCGCGGGCCGGAAATTCTGGCTCGATCAACAAGGCATCAGCGCCGGCGACGGCTGGGCCGGCGAAATCGTTCGCGCCATCAAAGCCGCGGGCGGCGTGGTCGTCATGTGTTCGAAAGCCGCGTTCGAAAGCGACCATGTGAAGCGCGAAATCTATCTGGCCGATCGCTACAAGAAGAAGCTCGTCCCGGTGTTCATTGAGCAGGCCGAGCCGCCCGAGGATTTCGAATACTTCTTCGCCGGCGTGCAAATACTGAACCTCTATGAAACCCCCGAAGAGGAGCGGCCCGAAGCCTTGAACCGCGTCCTTGGAGTTGCCGCATGAGCCTCGCACCCGATCCCGTACTGCTTGAAGTTTCGCCCGCCGGCATTGCCGTGATCACGCTGAATAGGCCGGCCAAGCGCAATGCGTTCGACGAACTCGTGATCGCCAACCTCAGCGAACATTTCGAGACGCTGAAGGGCGCCGATCATGTCCGCGCCGTGTTCATTCGAGGCGCTGGCGAGAGCTTTTGCGCCGGCGCTGACATCGAGTGGATGAAGCGCGGCGGCGAACGTACCGAGGACGATAACGAGACGGACGCGCTGGCGCTCGCGCGCATGTTGAAGCACTTGCACGAACTTCCTCAGCTCACGGTGGCGCTCGTGCATGGCGCCGCGATGGGCGGCGGCGCCGGGCTTGTCGCCGCGTGCGATGTGGCGGTTGCGGTAAAAAACGCATCGTTCCGCTTCAGCGAGGTTCGCTTGGGCCTCACGCCAGCCACGATTTCACCGTACGTTGTCGAAGCGATCGGCCCACGCATGGCGCGTGCGTTGTTCGCAAGCGCAGAAGGGTTCAATGGCGAATACGCCGAGAAGATTGGCCTTGTGCAGTACGCGGTCGAGACTGAAGCCGATCTGACATCAATGATGGAACATTTGTCAGAATTGGCGATGGCCGCCGCTCCAGGTGCTGTCTCAGATTCGAAGGCGCTGGTGCGTCATGTTCAATCTCATGAAATTGACGAACATCTGCTGAAGGAAACGGCTCGCCGAATTGCAAAAAGGCGTGCATCATCGGAAGGACGTGAAGGGCTCAAAGCGTTCCTTGAGAAGCGCAAGCCGGAGTGGAATTCGTGAAGCTAAAGCGCGGCCTCAGCCGGATCTGGGCATATCTCCATCGGGCGAAGCTGGCGCGGGCGCACATGCCGTTCTGGCGCGTGGTAGTGGAAGCCCGTCTCGATCGCCGCGCGAAGAATTGGCCGAAGCGTTTCGAAACCGCCGTCGCCCCCGTCTATGTTTGGGCGCGGACCATTGAGGAAGCGGAAGGCTTGGCCGCCCTGGCTGTGGAAGCCGAGGGGCTCGAAGCCCTGACTTGCGACGCCAAGAAATGCGCCCCTGCGGCCGCCCCCAGGCGCGAGCCGGCGGCCGTGGCGCGTGGCGAATTGGGGTTCTTGCCGCGCCTGGACGGCGAAACAGGCGCCGAAGGCCCCTCGCGGCGGGACGCCCGGGCTTGATCCTTCCCGCGCCGCGCGGGAGACTCTGAACCATGAGCGGGGAACTGGAAGCAGCCGGCGCGTTAGCGACGGCCGGCGTCGTGGGCGCAGCCATCGAGGGCCGTGAAGGCGGCGCCCCGGGCGAGGGCAATTGCCCGAACTGTGACGCCCCCGTCACCGGGCGCTTCTGCAGCAATTGCGGCCAGCACGCGCACCCGAAGCGCAAGCTCACCGGCGTCATCGGTGAATTCCTCTACGGGCTCTGGAATTTCGATACCAAGGCCTGGCGCACCTTCCCGATGCTCATCCTTCGGCCGGGCACGCTCACGCGCAACTACGTCTACGGCAAACGCGCGCGCTACCTCGCGCCGCTGACAATGTTCCTGTTCTCGATCTTCCTGATGTTCTTCGCGTTTTCGACGATCGAGGCGCCGCAGAACATTCGAGACAATGAAGTCGAGGTCACGCAGGAAGACCTCACCGAAGCGCGTGAAGAATTGGCGCAGGCGCAAGCCGATCTTGAGCGCGCGCGCACCAACCCCGATCCCGATGAACCCGCCGGCCTCGAGGTCGGCCTGGCCGAAGGCGCGGTGCAAATCGCCCAAAGCCAAGTTGAGCGGCTTGAGCGTCAGCTCGCCGCCGCACAGGCGCGCGAGGCCGAACGCGCGAGCCAGGCGGAGAACGCACCGGTTCAAGTGACCGTCGATCGCGACGCCGCGCCGGCGCCAACCGCGCCGCCAACGCCCGCGACCGAACCGTCCGAGGCCACAGAGGGCGCAGCGTCCGCGACAACCGAGGGACCACAGGTCGAGACCTGGCAGGACGCCATGCGCGAGATCGGCACGAGCGACGATTTCGTTGTGTTTGGCGGCGCCAACGAGGAGCTGAACCAGCGTGTCCGCCGCAAATTCGAGAATCCGGACCTCGCGCTCTATCAAATTCAAGACGCCGCCTCGAGATTCTCATTCTTGCTGGCGCCACTATCGTTGCCGTTCATTGCGCTGCTGTTCATCTGGAAGCGCGGCGTGACGCTCTACGATCACATGGCCTATGCGCTCTACGCGCTGGGGTTCGCGGCGCTCCTGTTCTCGGCGGCGGTGCTGCTTGGCAAATTACCCTTCATAGGTTGGAGCGCGGCTTGGCTGTTGCTCGCGTTGCCGGTGCACATGTGGTTTCACCTAAAGGGCGCCTATGCGCTGGGCTGGTGGTCGGCCACATGGCGCACGTTCTTTATGCTTATCTTCGCTTACATCGTCGCGACGGTGTTTACCGTGCTGGTCGTTGTGCTTGGGCTCACAGGTTAGTGGATGCAGTTCGAAAATCCCTTCGGTCTCGCTGAACTTATTGAGCTCGGTGGCTCCGCCGCCGTCGTCCTGCTGATGATCGGCGTCGCCGCAATGCTCGGCTTCCGCATGTCGGCGCGCATCGACGATGGCGAACTGACCCGCCTTGCCGAAACGGAAGGTGTCCGTGTCGATGGCGCGGTGATCGACAAGAATGGCCGCACGGCGCTGGCGCGGCTTTCAGATGGGCGGGTGATGGTCGCGCGCGTCATGGGCGCCGACGTCAGCGCACGGTTTGCACCTGCGAACGCCGTCAATCTCGACGTGAAGGCGCATCGCCTGAACGCAACATTTGCCGACACCGGGTTTCCGCCACTAAAAATGCGGCTCGATGACTCGCCTGCATGGCTGAACGAGTTCAGTAGCGGAGGAGGTGGTTCGTGACGCCCCCAGCAGCGCCGTTCGAAATTCCGCCGATCATCACCTACGCGGTGCCGGCTTTCGTGCTGCTCATCATCATCGAGATGATCGTCGTGAAGCTCACCAAGAAGGGGCGATACGAGTATCGCGACAGCGCCACCAGCCTCGCCATGGGCTTGGGCAATCGCGTGTTCGGCATCGTCTTCGGCGGCCTCGCCGTGCTGGCTTATTTCTGGGTGTACGAGTTCCGGCTGTTCAATCTCAGCTGGACTTGGCCGGTGATGGTCGCGTGCTTCTTCGCGGAAGATTTGGCGTACTACTGGTTTCACCGCATCGCTCACGAGCGCCGCTGGTTCTGGGCGAGCCACATCGTCCACCACACCTCGCAGCACTACAATCTGACGACAGCGCTGCGCCAAACCTGGACCGGCGTGCTTGGCTTGAGCTTCATTTTCTGGCTGCCGCTCGTCTATATCGGCTTTCCGCCATTGATGGTGCTGATGTTCTCCTCGATCAGCCTCGTCTATCAATTCTGGATCCACACGGAGACGATCGGCAGGATGGGCCCGTTCGAGTGGGTGATGAACACGCCCTCGCATCACCGCGTTCACCACGCGATCAACGCCAAGTATCTCGATGCAAATTACGCCGGTGTGCTGATCATCTGGGATCGTCTGTTCGGCTCGTTCGTGGCGGAGGACGACAAAGAGAAGCCGCGCTATGGCGTTGTCAGTCAGCTCGGCACGTTCAATCCGTTCCGCGTGGCGTTTCACGAATGGCTCGGCATCTGGCGCGATGTGACCCACGCAAAGTCGCTGAAGGAAGTGGTGGGCTACACCTTCGGGCCGCCAGGCTGGAGCCCGGACGGCTCGCGCAAAACGTCCGCATCCATCAAGGCGGAGTGGGCGAAGAAGCAACAGACGCAGCCGCCTGAAGCAGTCGCCGCCGAGTAGACGTGTACGTCCCGCATCATTTCGCGACGGATGAAGCGGACGCGCTGATCGCGCGTCTGGCGCGGCGCTGGGCCGCCGTGCTGATAACGTCGGATGCAGCGGGAGCGCCTGTCGGCACGCATCTGCCGATCTTGTGGGATGCCGAGAAACGCATCGCGACTGGCCACATCGCCCGCGCCAATCCGCAATGGAAGCAAGGCGGCGGCAAAGGTCTGATCGTGCTGAGCGGACCTGAGGCCTATGTGACACCCGCTTGGTACCCCTCGAAAGCCGAGCACGGAAAGACTGTGCCGACCTGGAATTACGAGGCGGTGCACATCACCGGTCAGGTGGAGTGGTTCGAGGACGCGGCGCGGCTTGAAGCTGTTGTCGGCGAACTGTCAGCGCTGCACGAAGAGGGCCGGCCCCAGCCATGGGCGATCGGTGACGCGCCGCGCGCCTATATCGATGCTTTGCTGCGCGGCATCGTGGGTGTGACGCTGACCGCCGAACGCGTCGAGGCCAAGCGCAAACTGTCACAAAACAAAAGCGCGGCCGATTTTGACGGCGTCGCCGAGGGCATGGCCGCGAGCGAAGAACCCATGGCTCGTGAGGTCGCTGCGCTGATGCAGCAAACGCGCGCCGTCTCCGACGACCCGAACGGGAATTGATCTAGTCACCCCGCCCGGTTGAGCTAAGCTCGACGGGCAGGTGGGGAGACCTTCAATGGCAAATGAGACTGGCTACGCGACGCAGGGCGAGATCGATTATCCGTGCCCGTACTGCAACCGGCGTAATCTGCAGACTCGCGCCAACGTGCCTTATGTACGCGGCATGGTGCTCGCCTATGTCATTGGCCAGAAGCGCCTCGTCGGTTGCGTGCAGTGCGTGCGCGGCGAAATCTATAAACAGCAAGGCTTATCGCTGCTCATCGGCTGGTTCAGTCCGGTGGCGCTTGTCGCCAATCCGCTTCTGATCACTTATGGCATCATCCGGGGGATGTTCGTTTTTCCCAACACAGTGGGCGTGCGGAGTTTGCTCGCCGAAGCAGGCATCCCCGATCCGGGCGATAGTGTCGACGTGATGAAGGCGTGCTACGCGCTCGCCGCGACGATGATCCGCGCTGATGGCAAGGTCGATCCGGCGGAAGTGGAAACTGCCGTGCGCCTCGGCGGTGAGCTTATCCCGGGGTTCGATCCGGCCGAGTTCGAAGTTGTCGTGGCAGGCAATCGCGTACCGGATGATCCCTTCATTCTCGCTGGCCTGTTGCGAAACGTGCTTTCCGATGACGCACGGCAACGTGTGTACGATTACCTCGTGGCCATCGCCAATGCCGACGGCGATCTGGCGCGCGAGGAGGAAAGGCTTCTGGATGGCGTGCGCGTGACGCTTGCCTTGCGGCGCAAGGTTGAGGCACTTGCCGCTTAGTGACTGTTCATATCGTAAAGCTGTGCGTCGGCGCTGATAGCGTCGAGGATCTTGCCGAATGGCAGATCGGGCAGATCAAGCGCGCGAAGAAAGAGAAGCGTCCGCACATCGCGCCGGTCTGCGGCACACGCATGTGGCCCAAGCGCGTGGACGATGTGCTTAGGGGCGGCTCGCTCTATTGGGTGATCAAGGGCGTCATCAGCGTACGTCAGCGCATCATTGCGATCGATGACGTGACCGACGATCACGGTGAGCGCTGCGGGCTTTATCTTGATGCGCACTTGTATCGCACTGTGCCGCAGCCGCGCCGTGCGTTTCAGGGCTGGCGCTATCTCGACGCGAAGGACGCGCCGGCCGATCTAGGCGAAGCCCAGGGCGGCGCGGACTTGCCGGAGCATCTACGGCGGCAACTGGTTGAGTTGGGCGCCTGGTGAGTACTAGCCCAGCACCCGCGCCGCGGCCGCGCAGAAGGCGCCGACATCTGCTTCTTCGTGATAGAGCGCGACGCCGATGCGCAGGATATCGTCGCGCGCATCGGTGTAGATATTCTCGGCCATCAGGCGCGACTTCCACTCCACCGCATTCGGATGGCGCAGGGAGATGAAGCGCGATTGCGAACCGGTGGCGTTTGGCTTCAGCAATTCCGCACTGCGCAACGTCGCGCCTGCTTCACCGGCTTCGATGGCGCTCACGAGTTGCGCGCGCAGCGTTTCGCAGCGTTTGCTGATAGTGTCGGTGTCGAGCCCTTCAGCTGCGAGCATGCGGCGGATCGCATTGAATCGATAAAGCCCGGTCGGATCGTAGGTGGCGCCGAGGAAGCGGGAGCCGTCGGCGTTGTAGCCGACACGTCCTTGCTTGCCTTCCATTGCCCCGAAATCCGCAAACCAACCCGTTTGCAGCGGACGTGGCGCAAAGCCCGGCGGCGCGTGGAGATAGGCCGCGTTCTCGCCGGCCATCGCATACTTGTAGCCGCCGCCCATCAGGAAGGCGCGATCGGCAACCTTCGAGAAGTCGCACGGCATCGCCATGAACGAGTGGTAGAGATCCATGACAACCCATGTGCCCTCCGGCGACGCATAAGAGGCCAGCTCCTCGGCGCCATCGAAACGCAAACCTGTTCGAAACATCACATGGCTCAGGAATGCGATCGACGCGGGCTGCTCCCGCATCGCCGCCAGATACCGCTCGGTGAATGTCGCAAACGGCTCGCATGGCACGACGCGGCGCTTAACGACGCCGCGTTCTTCCCAGCGAGCACTCTGGCGGCGGAACGCGTGGAATTCACCGTCGGTGGTCAAGACATCGATGGGCGCGCCGTCATACTTACTGACGAAAACCCGCGACAAGAACTCATGTGTATTGGCGCTGAACGTGAGCGTCTTGGGGTCTGGTAGTTTGAGTTCGGCCGCGACATGGCGCTGCGCTTCCGGGATCACTTCGCCGAACACCTTCTCCCATTTGCGGTCCGCCAGCAGCGCTGCGTCGTCCCAGGCGGCGAGGTGGCCTTCATAGGAGGCATCCGGCCACAGGTGGTGCGAATGCGCCGCGAAGTGGATGCGTCCCGGCGATGCGTCCAGCGCGCGTGAGAAGAGGTGCTTGTAGCTTTTCATAGTTTTGTCCGAAGCGACCAGATCTCTGGGAAAGCGCGGCGGGTCAGGGTTTGCTGCAAGTAGCCAACGCCTTCGGTGCCGCCGGTCCCGCGTTTGCGGCCGATGATACGCTCCACAGTCAGCACATGCTTGTGGCGCCAGGTGAGAAACGCGTCGTCGAGATCGATCAGCTTTTCAGCGAGCTGGTAGAGCGACCAGTACTTCGCCGTGTCGCGATAGACCGCGAGCCAGGCATTTTCGACGGCTTCACTCGGTTCGTAAGGCGTACCCGGAGCGCGCTCGTAGGCGGACTTCGGAATGTCGAACTCTTTGGCCAGCTGGCGCAAGGCGTCGTCATAGAGGCTGGGCGCATTGAGCGCGGCTTCCAGCATCTTGCGATCTTCGCCGCCTTCGTCGTGAAACTTGAGGAAATTGTCGTCCTTGATGCCAAGCTTGTATTCGAGCACGCGGAACTGCGCGGACTGAAAGCCTGAAGAGGTTCCCAGCAGATTGCGGAAGCTCAGATAATCCGCCGGTGTCATCGTCGCGAGAATATCCCAGGTTTGCGTCATCACCGCCTGGATGCGGGAAACGCGCGCTAGGTGTTTGTACGCGGGAACGAGGTTGCCGGATCGCACTTCGGCTTGCGCTGCGCCCAATTCGTGGATCGCCTGCTTCATCCACAATTCCATGGTCTGATGCAGGATGACGAAGAGCAGTTCGTCGTGTTCGCCGGTCTGCGGTTGTTGCGCAGCCAAAAGTTCCGGCAAACGCAGATAGCTGCCGTATGTGACGCCCTTGCTCATTTTTCGGCGTTCCTTCCCTTGAATCACGACCTTAGAGCATGTGGCGCCGCAGCGGAAAAGCTCTGGAAAACCCCGTTGCATCCCTGGTCCCCACATTTTCGGTTTGGTCAGGGACCCCAATTTGCTAGGGAAACGCCGCCGAGGGGGCAGAAGCCGAGGAGGGCAGGCGCATATGGCCGCTGTGGGACGCACACTTTTAATCGTCGTTGTCGTAGTGCTTGGACTTGGCGCTGCGTTGTATTTCCTGGGTCCGAAGACCGCGAGCCGCAGCCAGACGCTTGAGATCGAGCGTCCTGCCGCAACTGTTCTCGCCCGCCTCTCGTCGACGCCGGTGGGCGCCACCGTTGTCGAAGGCGTGACCATTTCCGAAGCGCCGACGCTCGAAGGCGACACTGTGACCGCACCGGTTGCGTTCGCGGACGGCGGCACTGGCCGCGTCAGCTACACCGTCACCGCCGACGGCGAAGGCTCGAACGTCAACGTGAAGCTCGAGCAAGACCTTGGCCCGAACCCGATGAACCGCTTTGCAGCGTTCACCGGCGGTGAAGTTGCGCCGTTGATCGCAGGCGCGGCGAGCGCGGTCGAGACCGATCTTAACGCGCTGCCGAACGCCACGTTCGCCGGCCTGCAATATTCGGTCGTTGATGTTGCGGCGCGTCCGTTCTTCTACGTCGAGAATTGCTCGGACACGTCGGCTGAATCGATCACCTCGATCATCGGCCAAGCTGTTGTCGCGATCCCGCCGGTGATGTCGGCGAACCGCCTGACCGTGAACGGCCCGCTGATGGCCGTCGAGCCGCGCGTCGTCTCGAACCAGTATTGCTACCAAGTCGGCTATCCGTACGCGGGCCGTCAGCCGCGCGCGTTGCTGATCGGCAAGACGGGCGAGACGCCGGCCGGCCAGGCGCTGCGCGTCGTCTACACGGGCGACGAAGCTGCCGTGACCGCACAAGTGTACGACCCGATGGACGCGCTCCTCGGCGCCGCGCACTTGGACAATCCGGCCACGCGTGAAGACGATTGGGTGACGTACGAAGTCTATAACGACGACGCCACGCAAACCGGCGGTTCGCGCAATCGCGAAATCTATTACGTGGTGCCGCAAGGCGTGGACATCGCGGCTCTGACTCGCATCCAAGCGCCGAGCGAAGCTGCGCCGGTTCCGGCTAACGCGCCGGCCGAAACGCCCGCGACGACAACGGAAGCTCCGGCAACGACGACGCCAGAGCCGGCGACGACGACGCCGTAACGCGCAAGCGAAAGACGAAACGGGAGGGGCCGCTGGCGAGAGCCGGCGGCCCTTTTTCGCATCCAAGCGCCGGCGCCGGCGCATCCCTCCTGCGGACGGGAGACCTCAATGCGCTTCATGCTTGGATTGATTGTGTTGCTCAGCGCCTGCGCAAGTGCACCGGAGGCGCGTGAGCCGCCTGCCGCGATCGCCAGCAATGCGACGAGTTGGCTGGCGCAACATCAAGTCGCAAGCGTCTCCATCGCGGCCATCGAGGAAGGGCGGATAGCCTGGGTCGCGGCGTATGGTGAGCGCGCGCCCGGCCGGCCGGCGACGCCGGATACGCCTTACAATGTCGCCTCGTTGGCCAAACCCGTCTCGGCGGAGACGATCTTGCGTTTGGTGTCTACCGGGCAGCTCGATCTCGATGCGCCGATGTCGGCGCATTGGATTGATCCGGACATCGCCGGCGATCCCCGGCGCGATCGGCTTACATTGCGCGTGGCGCTCTCGCACCGCACGGGCTTCGCGAATTGGCGGCGGATGACGGACGGCGTGCTGCGCTTCACCAGCGAACCCGGCGAGGGCTTCACCTATTCTGGCGAAGGCTACGAATATGCGCGGCGTTACACACAAGCCGCGCGTGGGGCCGACTTCGAACAATTGGCGGATGAACTCGTCTTTCGTCCCATCGGCATGGGCAATAGCGCCTACACGCGGCGCGCCTGGTTCGCGGATCGCATCGCGATGGCTCACAGTGAAGATGGCAGCATCGGTGAACCGGTGATCAACGAGCCGGGAGAGATGCTGGCGTCCGATGATCTTTACACAACGGCGGGAGACTACGCGCGATTTGTGATTGCGGTGATGAATAACCAGGGCGTTTCGGCGCAGATCGCGCGCGAACGGCTGAATTTCGCAACCGACATACGCGGCGATGATTGTGGCGGCCTAGCGTCCGCGGATTGCCCCGAGGGCATCGGCATGGGCATGGGCTGGATGGTGTTTCGCTATGCGGGCGAGACGGTCATTACGCACAGCGGCAGCGACAGCGGCGAGCAAGCGCTCGCCTTCTTCATCCCGGAGCGGCGCAGCGGCCTTGTGATCATCACCAACAGCGCCAACGGGCGCCGCGTGTTTCCGGAGATTGCCGAGGCGCTCTATCCGGGACATCCGTTCAACGCGGTGCTGCGGCTGCAGGCTCGCTAGGGCCGCATGCCGAAACTGCTTGAGCCTGTCTCACCGACGCGTTGCGCAAGGTTCGCCCACTCGCAGAGCAGCTTCCGCGTGTCGCGCGGATCGATGATTTCTTCGGCGTAGAAGCTCTCGGCGGTGCGGAAAGGCGAGCGCAATGCTTCGGCCCAGGCGCGGATTTCGGCGAGGCGCGTTTCGGGATCGGGATGCGCTTCGAGTTCGGCTTTGAACGCCGCCTCGATGCCGCCTTCGAGCGGCAGCGAGCCCCAATCGCCGCTGGGCCAGCAATAACGCAGCTTGGTGCGTGTCGGGTTCATCATCGCGGAGCCCGCGAGGCCGAAGGCCTGGCGTACGACGATAGAGCACCACGGCACGCGCGCTTGATAAACCGCCGCCATCGCTTGCACGCCGAGTTTCACTGTCGCCGCGCGTTCGTGCTTCACGCCCACTGCGAAGCCGGGGCAATCGACAAAGTGAACGACCGGCAGATGGAATGTTTGCGCCAGATCGACGTGCTTGATCAGCTTGCGGCAGACGTCGGCCGTCCAGGCGCCGCCCATGAAGTGCGGATCGCCGGCGAGCACAGCGACGCTGTAGCCGTCAATGCGGGCAAAGCCGGTGATGAGGCCGCGGCCCCACTGGCGGCCGGTTTCGAAGAACGTGCCGCTATCGACGCAAGCTTCAACGATGCGGCGCATCTTGTAAGGCACGCGACGATCGCGTGGGACGGCGTTGATCAGCGTCTGATCGGAGCGATCGGTTGGATCGCCTGTCTCTACGCGCGCAGGCAGTTCGTGAATGGAGGCGGGAAGGTAGGAAAGAAACTTGCGCGCGGCGGCGAACGCTTCGGCCTCTCTAGCGACGATATCATCGACGACGCCGTTCTTGCCGTTGATGTCGGCGCCGCCGAGGCCTTCCTTGTCGACGTTCTCGCCGATCGCTTTCGCCACCGGAGGTCCTGCGACGAATACCTGACTCAGACCTTGAACCATCACGCTGTAATGGCTGGCCGCGACACGCCCCGCGCCCAGGCCGGCGCACGGTCCGAGCGCCAGCGCCACCACCGGCACTGTCGCCATGTTGGCGACGACCCATTCCCAGCCTGGCGTTTGAGGAATGTAGGTGCGCGGATCGTTCTGCAGCATCTTCACCGAGCCGCCGCCGCCGGTGCCGTCGACCATCCGCACAAGCGGCATGCGATATTCGTTGGCCATCTGCTCGGCGAAGACGAGCTTCTGCCAGATGCCCGCGTCGGCCGCGCCGCCGCGCACGGAGAAGTCGTCCGACTGCACGCACACGGGCCGGCCATCGATCTCGCCGCGGCCGATCACGAAGGGCGTCGCGCGAAATGAGGTGAGTTGATTGTCGGCGCCATACGCGGCTTTGCCGGCGATCTTGCCGGTCTCATGAAACGAACCACGATCGAGCAGGGCATCGACGCGCTCACGCGCTGTCAGCTTGCCTTGCGCCTTCTGCCGCGCCACGCGCTCTTCGCCGCCCATCTGCTCGGCAAGCGCCTCGCGGCGGCGGAGTTCTTCGATGTCTTTATCCCAGCTCATGCGGCTCTGAGCCTAGTCAGGCGCGGCGCAAAGAAAAAGGGCCGCGGCGTGAACCGCGGCCCAGAAGAGGTTGACCGTTGCGTATCAGAAGTTGCGGCGGACTGTGAGGCCGATGGTCCGCGGTTGGTTGGTGGCGAAGGCCAAGCGCGCCCGGCCGCCGCGTTCGCGGTCGAACGAGAGGTTGGCGTTCTCATCCGTGACGTTGTTGACGAAGAGCGTGACGCCCCAATCGTCGTTCTGGATGCCGGCGTTCAGGTTCACGAGCGTGTAGGGCTCGAGTTCCAGATCGAGCGAGGTGATGTCCGTGCCCGAAGCGCCGCCGAAAGCGAGCCCTGAGGGGAAATCACCAGCGCCCGGGACCTGATCGCCCGGTTGCGTGAAGCGGCTGCCCAGATGCTGCACCGAGCCCGCGACGAAGGCTTCCATGCCTTCACCCCAGCTGATCGGCCAGTAGTAAGCGGCGGTCGCGGCGGCTTGCCATTCCGGCACTGAGGCCAGGCGGTTGCCCTTCTCGATGCCGCCGAGGACGTTGCCGCCGCCGTCCACAACCGTGGAGTCGAACTCAGCTTCGGTGAAGCCGCCGGCGAAGGTCAGTTGCAGACCGTCGATGGGCTCCCAGCCGAACTCGACTTCAACGCCGGACGCGTGCGCGTCCGGAACGTTGAAGACGACGCGTGAGGAGCAGCTGCCGGCATCGAGCGTCACCTGCAGATCGGTGATGTCGTTGTAGTAGGCGGCTGCATTGAAGGTGTAGCGCGAACGCGTGACCTTCACGCCGGCTTCGTAGTTCCACGAGGTTTCGTCTTCGTAGGTCTGGTAGCCGCCGAAGATCGCTTCATCCGCCGGTGAGCAGAGCGGCAGGTTCAGCGGATCGTTGACGCCGCCGAGGCGGAAGCCCTGGCTCGCCTGAACGTTCAGGGCGATCGCGGGCGACAGCTCGTAGCTGGCGATGATGCGCGGCGTGATGCCGTTCGACGAGGTTTCGTCTTGGCGGTTGTCGCCGTTGGCGAAGAGGCCGCCGGAAACGAACCGGCGGGATTCATCGAACTGGTAGTAGCGCGCGCCGGCGGTCACGGTGAAACGATCGGTGACGTCGTAGCTCGCTTCGCCGAACACGGCCCATTGGCGGATCTCGTAGGGGAGATCGGAATTGTAGGGCGAGTCAGACGGGAAGCCGTTGGCGACCGCAGCCGAGGTGCCGGCGCCGAGCGTGGCGTCGGTGAACGCATCATAGCCAGGGGTCGGCAGGCGCTGGCGATAGAAGCGGTCGACGTTCGAGTAGAACGCACCGATCAGCCATTGCAGGCGTGACTCGTAATCCGAGGCCAGGCGCACTTCTTGTGAGAATTGCTCGAGGTCGGTGGTGTCACGAAGGTTCGATGGCAGCAGCACTGCCGCATCCGGGAAGCCCAGATCAACCGAGACGCTGCCGGTGAGGGCGCTGGCGTCGCGGCTCGCGAGGATGCTGCGGTTGATGTAGCTGGTGACCGAAGTCAGCTGAACGTTGCCGAAATCGTAGTTCACGTTCAGATCGGCCAGGAACATCTCGTCGCTGAATTCTTCGTCGAGCATCAGGAATTGCTGACGCTCTTGGAAGGTCACCGGCGTGCGGCCGCCCGGCACGGTATCGTCCGTGAACGGGTTGGCGAAGAGGTTGAAGACTTCTTGACGATTGAAGCCGTTCACTTCGGTGTGCTGGTAGAGGAAGCGCGGCGTGATCGAGAGGTTTGGCGAGGGCTGCATCGCAAACGAGAGACGCAGGCCCGAACGCTGGCCGTCGTTCACGTCTTCGGTGATGCCGCCGCCTTCGCGGAGCGCGTCGATGAAGCCGCCGTACTCGGTGTGATAGCCGACAGCGCGCATCGCGAGGACGCCCGGCACCAGCGGCACGTTGACCATGCCTCTGAGATGGCCGCCTTCGCCGCCATCGTCGATCATGTTCACTTGCGCTTCGATGGAGCCTTCGAACACGTCGAGGTCCGGCTGATTGGTGATGTAGCGAACGGTGCCGCCGACATTGCCCGAACCGAACAGCGTGCCTTGCGGACCACGCAGTGTTTCGACGCGGTTGAGATCGTAGAGATCGAGATCCGGCGTGAAGAGCGAAAGCGAGATGACGGAGTCATCGAGATAGACGCCGACTTGCTCTTTGACACCCGGTTGGTCGCGCACGATCTGGCCGGCGGAAACGCCGCGCAGCGAAACCTGGCTCTGACCCGGGCCAAGGTTCTGCACGGACATGCCGGCGACGTTGCGGCTCAAATCTTCGAGATTTGTCGCGCCCGTGCGCTGAATGTCTTCTTCGGTTTGTGCGTTCACGGAGAACGGCACTTCTTGAATTGTCGATGCGCGGTGCGTCGCGGTGACGATGATTTCCTCGTCCTCTTGAACCGTTGCGTCCTGCGCCGACACTGGCGTTGCCATCAGGGCGATCGCGATCGCGCTGACCGCATAAGCCCACTTCCGTCTACGAGCCATGATTGCTCCCCTCGCGCGGCGCGCCTCTCCCTGACGCGCCGACCCGTTAGGATTAACCGGGGAGCGCCATACCGCCGTCACAAACGCCTGAGGGGAGAAAAATTTCGCGATCGTGCTGCGGAATACGCCTGATCAGACAGCCATGTTGTCGATCAGCCGCGTCTTGCCGAGCCAGGCGGCGGCGAGGATGCGCGCGGGGCGGGCGAGATCGATGATCGGCGCGAGCGTTTCGGCGTCGCGGACGGCGATGTAGTCGATGCTGGAAAATCCCGCTGCAATGAGGTGGCGCGATGCTTCCGCTTCGACCGCTGCAATCGGCGCGCCCGCGCGCGCGGCTTTGATTGCGTCATGCATGATGTGATTGAGACGCGCGGCGATGCGGCGCTCATCGGCGCTCAGATACGCGTTGCGCGAACTCATCGCGAGGCCGTCGTCTTCGCGAATCGTGGCGCAGCCTTCGATGGCGACCGGAATGTCGAGATCGCGGGTCATCCGCTTGATCACTTGCAGCTGCTGATAATCCTTCTCGCCGAAGAAGGCGGCGTCGGGCAGCGCTTGCAGAAGCAGCTTGGTGACGACGGTGGCGACGCCGCCGAAGAAGTGCGGACGAAACTCGCCTTCGAGCGGCGTCGAAACATCGCTGACGATGACGTTCGTGGCGAAGCCTTCCGGGTACATCACCGCGCGGTCTGGCGCGTAGAGCAGATCACAGCCGGCGCCGGCGAGCATCGCGGCATCACCGGCCTCATCGCGCGGGTAGCGCTCGAAGTCTTCGTGCGGGGCGAACTGGCGCGGGTTGACGAACAGGGTGGTGACGACGCGCTCGCATTTTTCTTTCGCAGTCCGAACGAGCGAGAGGTGACCGTCGTGCAGCGCGCCCATCGTCGGTACGAGACCGACGCGCAGCCCCGCTTTGCGCCAGGCGCCGATGTCGTTTCGGAGCGCGGCGACGTCGCGGACGACGGGGAGAGGTGTGCTCATCGGGTTTCGCATCCATTCCCGCCGCGTGGGCGTCAAGTCGCTTAAGTGGGCCTTAACCTCGATCAACGAGGTTTAACGCATGTGTGTCGGCGCAGCGGTCAGATTCAAGTCCGCAGCGCCCGTCCAGCTGGGCGGGGCGCGCCGATGAGTCTTGCCTACGCCGAAGTCCCTGAAAACGTGCCGCGGCGTGCGCATGTGATCGTGGTCGGAAACCAAAAAGGCGGTGCCGGGAAATCGACGGTGGCGATGCATGTGATCGTCGCTCTGATGCGGATGGGGCGTCGCACCGGCGTGCTCGACCTCGATGTCCGCCAGCGTTCGCTCACCCGCTATATCGAGAACCGCGCCCGCTGGATTGTGGCGCGCGGCGCGCAATTGCCGTCGCCGCAGATCCTGGAATTGCAGGAAAGCACGCAGCGCTCGCTCGATGTGGCCGAAGCCGAAGAAGATGCGGCTTTCCGCGCGGCGTTGAAGCGCCTCGGCGAAACCTGCGATTTCATCGTGATTGATAGCCCCGGCGGCGATTCTTATCTGGCGCGGCTCGCGCACGCCTGGGCCGACACGCTGATCACGCCGCTGAACGACAGCTTCGTCGATTTCGACCTGTTGGGCGACATCGACGAGAATTGCGCCGAGATCGTGCGGCCGTCGATTTACAGCGAGATGGTCTGGGAGAGCCGCAAGAAGAAGGCTCTGGCGGCGCGAACGCCGATCGATTGGGTGGTGCTGCGTAACCGCACGGCGACCTCAAAGATCGAGGCCAAGAACAAGCAACGGGTCGGGCAGGCGCTTTCGACGCTGTCCAGCCGCATCGGCTTCCGCCTCGCGCCGGGGCTCTCGGAGCGGGTCATCTACCGCGAGCTCTTCCCGCAGGGGCTGACGCTGCTCGATCTCGACGGCGAGGGCGTACCGGTGGACATGCGCATGGCCCATGTGGCGGCGCGCCAGGAGCTGCGGGACTTGTTCATCACCCTGAAGCTGCCCGGCTTTGATGGGGAAGCGCTGAAATTCTGACGCCGCCGTGCTAACGGCAGCGTTCTGGCCGGCTCCGCGCGCGGTCGCGGAGGTGGCGTGGTTCTCGTTCTTCTTGGGCTGACCCTGATCTTTGGGGTGCTGTTCTTCACCCGGCTGGGCGGCGTGTACCGGGCGGAGCTCAAGCGCCGCTGGCCGGCGGTGTTGTTCGCGGTTGCAGCATTCGGCTGCCTGCTGCGCGGGCTCATTGGCCCCGCGATCACCTTCGCCAGCTTGGCGGCGCTGACGTGGGTGATGTGGCCGCAAATCGAACGCTGGCGGCAGCCGGCGCCGGTGTCGCCGTCGGAGGACAAGCCCGAAGATTTTGCAGCTCGGCGGCTGTTGGGAGTGGGGCCTGACGCGACGCGCGACGAGATCCGGCAGGCTTACCGAACCAAGATGGCGCAAGCGCATCCCGATCGCGGAGGCTCTCATAACGAAGCCGCGCGGCTCACGGCCGCGCGGGATCGTCTTCTCAAGAAGAAGCGCTAGGCGCCTATTCCATTTCCTCGGTTGCGCCTTCGTCGCCCTGGCCGAGCGGCTCGCTGAGCGGCGCACGCACCGGCGACAGCGTCTCGATGACCATGCCTTGGTACATCTGATACGGCGATGGCGGCAGCGGTTGCGGGCTGTTGGCTTGCAGCGTGCCGGGCGCCAGCTGGACGTCCAGACGGCGCGTCGGCAGTGAGGCGAACTGAGCGGCGTTCGGATCTTCGCGGCGCGCGTACTCTTGGTAGGCGCCTTCGATCAGATAGGCGACTTGCGCATCGCGGGCGGCTGAGGTCTCGCCACCGAGAACGACGACGATCACGCGGCGGCCGTTGCGCTCGGTCATGGTCGCGAGGTTGAAGCCCGAAGCGCGGGTGTAGCCGGTCTTGATACCGTCAACGCCTTCCACTTGGCCGAGCAGGCGGTTGTGGTTGCGGCCCGACGTCCGGCGCCACGAAAAGTTGGGCGTCTGGAAGTAATGATAATACTGCGGAAAATCACGCCAGAGGGCGAGCGAGAGCGTGGCCATGTCGCGCGCTGTGGTGCGATGGCGGGTGTCCGGCAAGCCGCTCGCGTTGGCGAAACGGGTATTGGTCAGGCCAATCTCGCGAGCGCGGGCGGTCATGTTGGCAGCGAAGCGGGCTTCGGTCCCGCCGAGGCGTTCGCCAACCAGGGTCGCAACGTCATTAGCCGACTGGACGACCAGGGCGCGGATGGCTTGTTCGACCGTGATGGAATCGCAGCCGCGGCGGCGCGAGCAGGCGAGGCCGAGACGTGAAGGGGGCTGACGCGCCGCGTTCCGGGACGCCGTCATCCGCGTATCCATCGAGATGTCGCCGCGTTCGATGGCTTCGAACAGCATATAGAGCGTCATCATCTTGGTCAGAGACGCCGGGAACCGGGCCTCGTCGGCCTGATCCTCAAGCAGCACCTCGTTGGTGCGCGCATCCATGACGATGGCCGCGTAGCGATCCTGAGCCATGGCCGGCGCTGCCGCGCCCAATGCAAAGAGCGCCACGAAGGCGCCTGCCGCTATCCGCATCGTCGAAAATCCCGCTGACGTCATCGGCGTCCAATCCCGCACAAACACGGACTATTTCAGGCAATTCGCGTGCCGTGCAGCTTACAGTTTCATTAGACCCCGTTAAGGCGCAGTTGCAGCCAAGGGTTAATGTCCCCGCATTGGCGAAGCCGATTCAGTCCTACACGTTCAGGGTGTGGAAAACGTGGTTAACGTCAGATGAACGAAACGGCCTTGTCCTGCGAAAACAAGGGGTCAGCGCTGCATGTTGCGCTGCAGCAAAATTATCATTGACTTCGCAGGTGCAGCATAACATATAGGCCTCACAGAGTCGCCGCCTCCCCGGCGCTCGATCTTTCAATTGTGGGCCGGCTCGGCCCCAGGGAACTGAACGGAGACCATGATGGCCACTGCGAAGACCGCCCCCCGCGCCGCCAAGACGGCCACGGAAGCGTTTGAAACCCTCACCGCCGGCTCGACTGAAGCCGTCCGTGAAAACATCGATCGCAGCATCGCTGCGTTCTCGGAAGCATCAGCTTTCGGCAAGCAAAACATGGAAGCCTGGGTTGCTTCGGCTACCGCCGCTCAGAAGGGCTTCGAAGTCCTCTCGGCCCGCGCCGTCGCCTTCCAAAAGGCCGCCCTCGAGAACCATGTTGCCGCCACGAAGTCGCTCATGACCTCGAAGTCGGTGCAAGAGTTCGCCGAGAAGCAAAACGACTACGCCAAGTCTTCGTTCGAAGCTTATGTCGCGGAAGTCACGGAAGTTTCCGAGCTCGTCCAAGGTCTCGCCAAGGAAACCTTCCAGCCGATCAACGAGCGCGTGAACGCCGTTGGCCAGCTGATCCAGACCGCGGGTCGCTAAGAACTAAGCTTCGGGAGCGCTGCTTCCGAGGGGCTGAACAGGGATGGGCCTGGCTCTGGCGAGCCGGGCCCATTTCTTTTGCATGCGCGCCATAGTCTGCACTGACCGGCGTGCAAGGCCTTCCATACGCGCGCGCGATCCATAAATTGTTCAGCATGTGAGCGAAGGCTCATGCGTGAACGAGTCGATTTGGTTCCAGGGCTTCAATGAGCGGCGGCGGTTGGGATGACAACGAGGATGGAGAAGGCGGGGCCGACGGCCGCGCCGGAACCCAGACTGTCACCCGCACAAAAAAGCCATCCCTCTACCGTGTGCTGCTGCTGAACGACGACTACACGCCGATGGAATTCGTCGTCTACGTCTTGGAGCGCTTCTTTCAGAAGAGCCAGGAAGAGGCGACCACGATCATGCTGCACGTCCACCAGAACGGGGTCGGGATGTGCGGTGTCTACACTTACGAGGTGGCCGAGACGAAGGTCGCCCAGGTTTTGGATCTCGCGCGGCGGCATGAACACCCGCTGCAATGCACGATGGAAAAGGAATAACGTCGAATGGCGACATTCTCCCGTACGCTCGAGCACACGCTGCGCCGTGCCCTGTCGCTAGCGACAGATCATAGCCACGAATATGTGACGCTTGAGCATTTGCTGCTGTCGCTGGTCGACGATGACGATGCCTCGGGTGTGATGCACGCCTGCAAGGTCGATCTCGATAAGCTCCGGCAAAACTTGGAATCTTATCTCGAGAACGAACTCGACGCGCTGCGCGTGAATAATCGCGAGCACGAAGAGCCGCGCCCAACAGCAGGGTTCCAACGCGTGCTCCAGCGCGCGATGCTGCACGTCGATTCAAGTGGCGGCCGTGAAGTGACCGGCGCCAATGTTCTCGTCGCGTTGTTCAGCGAGCGCGAGAGCCACGCCGCCTACTTCCTGCAAGAGCAGGACATGACCCGCTACGACGCGGTGAACTTCATCGCCCACGGCATGCCGAAGCGCGCTGGCGCAGCGCAACCGCGCCCGGTGCGTGGCGCGCAAGAAGGCGAGGACGGCGAGCGCGTGGTGAAGCAGGGCAGCGAAGCGCTCGCGGCCTATTGCGTGAACCTCAACAAGAAGGCGAAAGAAGGAAAGATCGACCCGCTCATCGGCCGCGAAGCCGAAGTGCTGCGCGCGATCCAGATCCTCTGCCGCCGCCAGAAGAACAATCCGTTGCTGGTCGGCGATCCGGGCGTCGGCAAGACGGCGATCGCCGAAGGCCTGGCGCGCAAGATCAACGAAAAGCAGGTCCCAGAAATTCTCCAGGACGCGACGATCTTCTCGCTTGATATGGGTTCTCTGCTCGCCGGCACGCGCTATCGCGGCGATTTCGAAGAGCGCCTGAAGAGCGTGATGAAGGAGTTGGAGAACCACCCGAAGGCGGTGCTGTTCATCGATGAGATTCACACCGTGATCGGCGCTGGCGCCACCAGCGGCGGCGCGATGGATGCGTCCAACCTGTTGAAGCCGGCTCTGCAAAGCGGCCAGCTGCGCTGCATGGGCTCGACGACCTACAAGGAATATCGTCAGCACTTCGAGAAGGATCGCGCGCTGGCGCGGCGTTTCCAGAAGATCGACGTCAACGAGCCATCGATCCCGGACACGATCAAGATCCTGATGGGTCTGAAGCCGTACTTCGAGGAATTCCACAAAGTGAAGTACAGCGACGACGCCATCAAATCCGCTGTCGAGCTCTCGGCGCGCCACATCGGCGACCGCAAGCTGCCGGATAAGGCAATCGATGTGATCGACGAGAGCGGCGCGTCCATGATGCTGCTCGCGCCGAAAGATCGGAAGCAGATCATCGATGTTGATGACGTCGAAGCGGTGGTCGCGCGTATGGCGCGTATCCCCCCGAAATCGGTCACCAAGAACGATGCGGAAATGCTCGCTTCGCTGACGGGCGATCTGAAGCGCGTGGTGTTCGGTCAGGACGATGCGATCGATCAGCTCGCCGCCGCCATCAAGATGGCGCGCGCGGGTCTGCGCGAACCGCAAAAGCCGATCGGCTCGTATCTGTTCGCGGGGCCGACGGGCGTTGGCAAAACAGAAGTCGCGCGCTCGCTGGCCAACATCATGGGCATTGAACTGCTGCGCTTCGACATGTCGGAGTACATGGAACGCCAC